>NZ_JBHVRX010000023.1:0-138471 GCF_042885515.1 Streptomyces sp. NPDC058052
CGCCCCCGGCGGCCTCGCCGGGCACGGCGACCGTCCCCGCCGACGCGGCCGGCAGGGCCGGGGCGAGCGCGGGCGCGCCCGCCGGCTCGACGGCGACGCCCTGCGGCGGCACCGCGGCACCGAGCGCGGGCCGCTCCTGGGCACCCTCGGCGGCGGTCACCACGGCGCCCTCCGCCGGGCGGCCCCGGCGGCGACCGGTCGGCTCGACGCCGGCGGACTGCTGGGCGGGGATCAGCTCGGCGGACCCGGACGCCTCTTCCGTACGGGCGCGGCGGCGTCCGCCACCGGCGGCCGGCACGGCCGGCGCCCCGGCACCGCTCTCCGGCGCGGTCGGGCTCTCCAGGAAGGCGTCGGTGGACCCGCGCCGGGCCCGGCGCCGTCCCGAACCGCCCGAGGTCGCGTCGTCCGAGGGGCCGGACGCCTGCGCGGGCAGCGCGGGCACACCGCCCCGCTCGTCCCGGGACGCCTCCGGCTCCTTGGGGGACTCCAGCTCCTTCGCGTCCCCCGGCCGGTCCGCCGCGGGCTTCGGCCCGGACGCGGGAACGGTTCCCCGCCCCGCGCCGATCGGCACCTCCAGGACGTACGCGCCGCCGCTCGTGCCCGGCACCTCGTGGGTCTGCACGACACCGCCGTGCGCCGCCACGATCCCGCGCACGATGGGCCCGTGGACCGGGTCGCCGCCCGCGTACGGGCCGCGGACCTCGATGCGGACGACCTCGCCGCGCTGTGCCGCCGCGACCACGATCGTCGAGTCGGCGGGGGCGCCCTGCGCCGAGGCGCGGGTCTTGCCGGTGGCGTCCACCCCGGCCACGTCGGCGACGAGATGGGCGAGCGCGGTCGTCAGCCGGCCGGCGTCGACCTCGGCCTCGATCGGCGGCGCGTGCACCGCGAACTGCGCGCGGCCCGGGCCGATCAGCTCCACGGCCGCGTCGATGCCGCCGGTCACGATCTCGTCGAGCAGCGCGACCTTCCGGTCCAGCTCCTCCTCGCCGGCGTCCAGGCGCTGGTAGCCGAGGACGTTGTCGACGAGGGCGGTCATCCGCGCGTACCCGGCGACGAGATGGTGCAGCACCTGGTTGGCCTCGGGCCACAGCTGCACGCCGTCGTCGGCGGCCAGCGACCCCAGCTCGGCGCGCAGCTCGTCGAGAGGGCCGCGCAGGGACTCGGCCAGCACGGCGGTCAGCTGGGCGTGCCGGGAGGCGAGGGCGGCGTACTTCTCCGCCTGCTCCTCGCGCTCCGCCGCGTGCCGCTCGGCCCGGTCGGCGAGCTCGGCGGCGTGCTTCTCGACCAGCTCCTCGTGCGGCCTGCGGTCGGTGAACGTCATCACGGCGCCGACGAGCTGGTCCCCGTCGCGCACCGGAGCGGTCGTCAGGTCGACCGGCACGCGGTCGCCGCCCTTCGACCACAGGACCTGCCCGCGCACCCGGTGCTTGCGGCCGGACTTGAGCGTGTCGGCGAGCGGGGAATCCTCGTACGGGAACGGGGTGCCGTCGGCGCGCTTGGCGAGGATCAGCGGGTGCAGCTCGGCGCCGCCGAGCTCGCCGGCCCGGTAGCCGAGGATCTGCGCGAAGGCGGGGTTCACGAGGACGACCCGGCCGTCGGTGTCCGTGCCGACGACGCCCTCGGAGGCGGCCCGCAGGATCATCTCGGTCTGCCGCTGCGAGCGGGCCAGCTCGGCCTCGGTGTCGAGGGTGCCCGTCAGATCGCGGACGACCAGCATCAGCAGCTCGTCGCCGGTGTAGGAGGCGTACGAGTCGTACGCCTCGCGCCCGTCCTCCAGGCTGGCGCTCGTCACCTCGACGGGGAACTCGCTGCCGTCGGTGCGGCGGGCGATCATCCGCATCGGCTTGGTGCGGCCGCGCTCGTCCGCCGGATCCGGGCGGCGCATCGAGCCGGGGATCAGGCGCGAGTCGAAGGAGGGCAGCAGATCGAGCAGCCCGCGCCCGACGAGCGCGGTGCCGGGGGTCTCGAACATGCCGAGGGCGATGGTGTTGGCGTTGACGACCGTGCCGTTGCAATTGACGAGCACGAGACCGTCGGGGAGGGCGTCGAGTATGGCTGCGAGGCGAGCAGCGCCTCGGGATGGCCTGCTGCTCACGACGACGCTTCCTCCCTGACGCCTGCAATGGCCCGCGAGCCGTGCCCGCGGTGTGTGCCGTCCGGCATGTGCCATGACGGCGGGCCGCCCCATCTTGCCCCTCGGGCGGCGGCCCTGTCACTGAGGGAGTCTAACGACACCCCCGGCCGTCAGCTCCGGACGCTCGGAAGGAGCGGTTCCACGTTCTCCCAGCGGTCGATCTCGCAGCCGTTCGCCCGGGAGAAGCGGGCGTCGATCCGGCGCCCCTGCCACGTGCCGGTCACCTGGGCGGTCACCTGCCCGCCGAACACCTGCGTACACATCCGGTCGGCCGGTACCGGCGCGAAGGGGTCCTCCCCGGCGCGGGCGAAGCCCTCCAGGCGCTCGCAGGCCCGCTCCGCCGCCGGGTGACCGCCCCCGGGCCGGTCGTCGCACGTCAGCCTCCAGCTCCCGTTCGCGGCCCGGTTCCCGCTCCCGGAGACGGTCACCGTCAGCGCGTCGGGCGGCGAGAGCAGCGGAAGCGGCGGAAGGGGTACGGCCGGGGCGGCGCCGGCGGAGGCGCCGGCGAGGGCCGTGGTGACGGCGGCGGCGAGCACGGTGGAGAAGGCGAGGCGGCGCAGCGGCATGGAGCGACTCCGGAGGCGAGGGGGCGGGGAGGTGGAGAAGAGGGGGCGGTGAGGGGGTGGGGCCGGGACCGGGCGGGGGACGCCGGGCACGACCGACACGCCCCGCCCCCTTTAACGCTCCGGCTCCCGGGGCGTTGCGCAACCGGGGTGCGCCGGGCGGGGAGGGCGGAGGGCCGCGCGGAACGGGAGGCGCGGAAAGGGGTGCGCGGGCGGGGAGGGCGGAGGGGGCGGGGGCCGACCGGGGAGGGCGGAAGGGAAGGGGGCCGGGACGCGCCGGAGGCTTTGCCCTGGGCCCCGCCCGCCTAGTACGGTGAAAGCGATTGGTGACACGAGGCTCGCCTGTGTCATCATCTGCACGCACCGTCCGCGCATGCGCGGGGGTGCGAGGAGGCGTCGCCTAGTCCGGTCTATGGCGCCGCACTGCTAATGCGGTTTGGGCTTTATCGCCCATCGAGGGTTCAAATCCCTCCGCCTCCGCCCTCAAGGAAGCCCCGGCCCCACGGCCGGGGCTTCCGCCGTTCCGGGACCGTTTTCCCCCGCCCTCTTGCCGGCCGGCGCCGCGGGGACGTACCGCGTGTGACCCCGGTCTCCTTCTCCCCCTCCGGCCCCGTCCTCCCCGCCGGAACCCGCCGCTCCGCCCCGTCGCCCTGAGCGCTCCCAGTTGACGTTTTCGCAGGTCAGAAGGGGTGGGCTAATCGGATTTCACATGACGGCGGGACTCATGTAATGTTCTTCCTGTCGCCGGGACAGCGGGCCGAAAGGGCCGGGAAGCGGAGACGAGAACTAAAGAACAAGCACTCGTAGCTTAACGGATAGAGCATCTGACTACGGATCAGAAGGTTGCAGGTTCGAATCCTGCCGAGTGCACAGAGTCCAGAAACCCCCCGGGATCATCCCGGGGGGTTTCTGGCGTCAGTGGCCGTTGCCAGGAGCGGGGGGTGTGGGGTTAGGTTCAGGTGATCGTATTTTTGACTGAAAAGTGGGGGGTAGAGCCATGGCGCTCTTCGGGAACGCGCACGCGATCGATCCGGCGCAGGCGCAGCAGGACTACGCGCGGCTGCTCGGCCAGGGGGAGCAGGTGCACGCCGCGTACCTGCTGATCCGCGACGTCATCTTCTTCACCGACCGGCGGCTCGTGCTCGTCGACAAGCAGGGCATCACCGGCAAGAAGGTCGAGTACCACTCGATCCCGTACCGGAGCATCACCCACTTCGCCGTCGAGACGGCCGGCACCTTCGACCTGGACGCCGAGCTGAAGATCTGGATCTCGGGTCAGCAGCTGCCCGTCACCAAGACGTTCACCAAGGGCGTGGACATCTACGAGGTGCAGGCGATCCTCACGCAGTTCGTCGCCCGCTAGGAGCGATCCGGACGGATCCGTCGGGATTCGGACACATGTGGAGGCCCCGGGTTTGCCCGGGGCCTTCCCCTTTTGGGTGAACCCATCTGATTTGCATGTCAGTTGAATATGCCTTCGGCCTAACGTGCGGGTGGAGGTGATGATCGTTGGACGCGATCGACATCGATGACTTCGTACGGGCCGCTGCCGGGGGCCGGTTGAGGCGGCTCACCGCCGTCGACGGGGCGCACTGGTTCCCCGTCGTGGACGTGGCCCGGCGGCTCGGGTACGCGGGGCCGCGCGAGGCGCTGCGGAGCGTGGTGCTGCCCGCCTGGTGCCTGGCGCCGGCCCGCGAGCTGGCCCCCAGCCCGGACATACTCGCGCGCAGCGGCATCCGCGGCACCGCCCGCATGGTGAGCCTCCCCGGGCTCGTGCAGCTCGTCACCGCCTGCCGCACGCCCGAGGCCGGACCGTTCCGCGCCTGGGTGGGCGAGCTGGTGGCCGAGGTGCAGCGGCACGGCGGCTACGGACTCGAACCGGCCCCGGCGCACAGCGGGTTCGTGCTGCCGCCCGAGCTCGTCGACGTCCTCGTCCGGCTGGAGGGGCGGCTCGACGAGGGCTCCGCCGACCTCACCGGGCACGCCGGATACGCGGAGCTGCTGCGCGAGACACGGCTCAGCCTCTCAAGGGTCGCCGACTCCCTTGAGCGTTCCTTCGCCGTCCCCCGCCAGCGGGGCGCCGAGGGCCCGCCCCGGCTCAGCGCGCAGGAGCTCGTCGAGTCCTGGGAGATCAGCGGCGACATGCGGGCCGTCGCCAGCTTCCTCGCCCCCGCCCTCGTCCGCGGCGGCGTCCGCTGCCGGCCCCAGGACGTCACCCGCCGCACCGGAATCTCCGGCGAGCGCGTCCGCGACTGCGTCCGGCTGCTCATCGAGCGCGGCTGCATGCGCGAGGTCGGGGACCCCTGCCCGGACGGCACCCGGATCTACGTGCTGCCGTGAGCGGAGGCGCGGTGGCGGAGACTGGGAGGAGAGCGCGGGACAGGGAGGTGGCCGGGGCCGTGTGGCGAAGTGGCGGGCTCGGGTGGAGCGGAGGCTCGGCCGGGCTGCGCTGGTGGGGCGGGCGGGTGAGCCCGGTGGTGTACGGACAGGCGCTCGCCTTCCGGGCCGTGGGAGGCCGGGTCTGCGCCGGGGCGCGGGGGAACGCCTGCCCGGCGGGCGCCGCCGTGCCCGGGCGGTCGACCGGCGGGCTGTGCCCCGCGTGCGCGCGGCTCGACCGGGCCCACTCCGTCGCCGCCGACACCTTCGCCGACGACCCCCGGCCCTACCGGGTCTACCTCGCCTGGTTCGGCACCGGCGTCGTCAAGGTCGGCATCACCGGGGAGCACCGGGGGGACACGCGGCTGCGGGAGCAGGGGGCCGTCGCCTTCTGCTGGCTCGGACGCGGGCCGCTGATGGCCGCCCGGCGGACCGAGGAAGTGCTGCGGCAGGCGCTCGGCGTGCCCGACCGGGTGTCGTACGAGCGGAAGCGGGCGCTGCGGGTCGGGCTGCCCGGCGCGGGGGAGCGGGCCGCCGAGATCGAGGAGCTGTACGGGCGGGCCCTGAGGGTCGGCGGATGGGGGGAGACGCTCGGCGTGCTGCCGTTCACCGCGCACGACCACGGCGGGCTCTTCGGACTCGGCGCGCTGCCGCCGCTCGACGGGAGCGTCACCGAACTCGTCGACGGCGGCGTCGTCACCGGGCGGGTGCGCGCCGCCGCCGGGCCCGACCTGCACCTGCTCGCCCCGGACGGGCGCCACCTGGTGCTCGACGGGAGGCTGCTCGGCGGCTGGGGGCTGGAGCGGGGCGGGGAGGACGACGCCTGGAGCGTGCCGGTCGGCGCGGCGCCGGAGAGCGGGGGCGAGCGGCAGGAAGGGCTGTTCTGACCGGCCGGACCGCCGTTCGTAAAGTCTTGGATCCCTTTGGCCGGTGCCCGTGGACACCGGCCGCCCGGCCCGGCGAGGGTGATCACATGACCCAGAAGCTGATCTCCGGGCTCGAACCGCCCTACTACACCGCCGTGTTCACCTCCCTCCGTCCCGACGCCCCCGAGGGGTACGCCGACACCGCCGCCGAACTGCGCGACCGGGTCGCCTCCGTCCCCGGCTTCCTCGGCTACGAGGCCGCCCGCACGCCCGGCGGCATCGGCATCACCGTGGCCTACTTCCGCGACCTGGAGGCCCTCGACGCCTGGCGCCTCGACTCCGTGCACGCGGCGGCGAAGAAGCACGGGCGGGAGCACTGGTACGAGGCGTACAGCGTCCACATCGGGAAGGTCGAGCGGAGCTACGGCTTTGAGCGGGAGTGACGCCGGCGCCCAGGAGGCCGCGGCCGTCCGGGAGCTGACCGCGCGGCTCGGACTGCCCGGACTCGTCGACGTGCACACCCACTTCATGCCGCAGAACGTCCTCGACAAGGTCTGGGCGTACTTCGACGCCGTCGGGCCGCTGACCGGGCAGCCCTGGCCCATCACCTACCGCGAGGAGGAGAGCCGGCGGGTCGAGCTGCTGCGCGGCTTCGGCGTGCTCGCCTTCACCTCGATGCTCTATCCGCACAAGGCGGGGATGGCGGCCTGGCTCAACGCCTGGGCGGCGGACTTCGCGGCACGGACCCCGGACTGTCTGCACACCGCGACCTTCTTCCCCGAGCCCGGGGCCGCCGGGTACGTGCGGCAGGCCCTCGACGACGGCGCCCGGGTCTTCAAGGTGCACCTCCAGGTCGGCGGCTTCGACCCGAACGATCCGCTGCTCGACGAGGTGTGGGCGCTGCTCGCCGAGAGCGGGACGCCGATCGTCATCCACTGCGGCTCCGGGCCCGCCCCCGGCGCCTTCACCGGGCCGGGGCCGGTCGGGGGGCTACTCGCCCGCCATCCGAGGCTGCGGCTGGTCGTGGCGCACATGGGGATGCCGGAGTACGAGGACTTCCTCGGGCTCGCGGAGCGGTACGAGGGCGTGCACCTGGACACCACCATGGCGTTCACGGACTTCAGCGAGCGCCTCGCGCCCTTCCCGCGCGGGGCGCTGGGGCGGCTGGCCGGCCTCCGGGACCGGGTCCTGCTCGGCTCCGACTTCCCGAACATCCCGTACGCCTACCTCCACCAGCTCCAGGCCCTCGAACGGCTCGGGCTCGGCGACGACTGGCTGCGGGCGGTCCTCCACGACAACGGCGCGGCGTTGTTTCACGTGAAACCCTGACCGGGAGGCCGTGGCTTTCTCAGGGAATTCACAGGAAAGCGCAAGAGGGATCTCAGCGGCGGCGGCGAGCGTGGGGCCATGACCGTCACCACTCGCAGCACTTCAGCCCGCCGCGGCACCCGCGCCGATCTGCTCCGTGCCGACGGCACCGCCGTCCGCGTCCTCGTCGTGGACGACGAGGCGTCCCTCTCCGAACTGCTCTCCATGGCCCTGCGCTACGAGGGCTGGCAGGTCCGCAGCGCGGGCGACGGGGCCGGTGCCCTGCGGGCGGTGCGCGAGTTCCGGCCCGACGTCGTCATCCTGGACATCATGCTCCCGGACGTCGACGGGCTCAGCCTGCTCGGTTCGATCCGGCGCGAACTGCCCGAGGTGCCGGTCCTCTTCCTGACCGCGAAGGACGCGGTCGAGGACCGGATCGCCGGGCTCACGGCCGGCGGCGACGACTACGTCACCAAGCCGTTCAGCCTGGAGGAGGTCGTCGCCCGGCTGCGCGGCCTCATCCGGCGCTCCGGGGCCGCGCAGGCCCGCAGCGAGTCGATGCTCGCGGTCGGCGACCTCACCCTCGACGAGGACAGCCACGAGGTCACCCGGGGCGGCGACTCGATCCACCTCACCGCGACCGAGTTCGAGCTGCTGCGGTACCTCATGCGCAACCCGCGCCGGGTGCTCAGCAAGGCACAGATCCTCGACCGCGTGTGGTCGTACGACTTCGGCGGCCAGGCCAACGTGGTCGAGCTCTACATCTCCTACCTGCGGCGGAAGATCGACGCCGGACGCCCGCCGATGATCCACACCCGGCGGGGGGCCGGTTACCTCATCAAGCCGGGGGAGTAGCCACCGTGCGCCCCCGCCTCCGGGGCCGCGCCCGGCGGCCGTGGTCGCTGCGGACGCGGCTCGTGGTCTCCGCCGTGGCGCTGATCGCGGTCGTCGCCACCGTCATCGGCGCGGTCACCACCATCGCGTACCGCTCCTACCTGTACGACCGGGCCGACGAGCAGCTGACCGGGCTCGCCCAGCGGGCCGCCGGGCCTCCGGTCGCGATGCCCGGACCCGGCGATCCGCTCCGGAAGCGCGACCCGTTCGGCTTCCTCGGCATGCAGGGCTCCCCGATAGGGACCCTCGCCGCCGTCGTCGAGGACGGGGAGGTCACCCGGGCGAAGTACTCGACGGAGGTGCCCGGCACCGCCACGACCGAGCGGCCCCGCTTCGCGTTCGAGGAGCTGGACGCGGCCCAGGAGGCGGCGCTCGCCGCCGTGCCCCGCGACGGCCGGGCGCACACCGTCGACCTGCCCGGAGGTCTCGGCTCGTACCGGGTCGCCTACGCCGAGGGCATCGACGGCGCCCTCCTCACCGGCATCCCGCTCGCCGAGGTCGAGAACGCCCTCTCCACCCTCGTCCTCGTCGAGCTCAGCCTCACCGGCGCCTCCCTCGCCGCCGCCTCGCTCGCCGGGACGGTACTGGTCCGGATCGCGCTGCGGCCGCTGCGCCGGGTGGCCACCACCGCCGGACAGGTCGCCCGGCTGCCGCTGCACAGCGGCGAGGTGGCGCTCCACCAGCGGGTCCCGGAGGCCGAGGCCGATCCCCGGACCGAGGTCGGCCAGGTCGGCGCCGCCCTCAACCGGATGCTCGACCACGTCCACGAGGCCCTCGACGCCCGCCAGCGGAGCGAGACCCGGGTCCGGCAGTTCGTCGCCGACGCCAGCCACGAGCTCCGCACCCCGCTCGCCTCCATCCGCGGCTACGCCGAACTCACCCGGCGCGGACGGGAGGAGTGCGGGCCCGACACCCGGCACGCCCTCGGCCGCATCGAGTCCGAGGCCACCCGGATGACGGGGCTGGTCGAGGACCTGCTGCTGCTCGCCCGGCTCGACGCCGGACGCCCCCTCTCGTACGAGACCACCGACCTCGTCCCGCTGGTCGTGGACGCCGTCGGGGACGCCCGCGCCGCCGGGCCCGGCCACCACTGGCGCCTCGAACTGCCCGGCGAGGACGGGCCGCCGGCCGTGCGCGCCGACCCCGCCCGGCTCCAGCAGGTGCTGCTCAACCTGCTCGCCAACGCCCGGACCCACACCCCGCCCGGCACCACCGTCACCGCCCGCGTACGGGGCGAGGGCGCGGCGGTCGCCGTCGAGGTCGAGGACGACGGGCCCGGCATCCCGCCCGAGCTGCTGCCGGCGGTCTTCGAGCGGTTCGCGCGCGGTGACGCCTCCCGCTCCCGGCAGGCCGGTTCCACCGGGCTGGGCCTCGCCATCGTGCGGGCCGTCGTCGCCGCCCACGGCGGCGAGGTGACCGTCGACTCCGCGCCCGGCAGGACCGTCTTCCGGGTGCGCTTCCCAGTCGCCGGACCGGCCGCGCCGGCCACCCCCGCGACGGACTCACAGGCGCACCACAGGCTCGTCACACAGGCGTGACAGCGGGCCCGGCGAGGGTCGTGGACATGCGAACCCACACCCTCGCGGGGCCCGCGACGCAGGCCCCCGGCACCCTCCCCGCGCGGGAGCACCTGCCGGTGAGCGAAGCGGGACGGCCCGTTCTGGACGTGGTGATCCCCGTCTACAACGAGGAGAAGGACCTGGAGCCGTGCGTCCGCCGGCTCCACGCGCACCTGAAGCGCACCTTCCCGTACGGCTTCCGCGTCACCGTCGCCGACAACGCCTCCACCGACGCCACCCCCGCCCTCGCCGCCGCCCTCGCCGCCGAGCTGCCCGAGGTGCGGTCCGTACGGCTCGAACAGAAGGGGCGGGGCCGGGCGCTGCGGACCGTGTGGTCGGCCTCCGACGCTCCCGTCCTCGCCTACATGGACGTGGACCTGTCCACCGACCTCAACGCGCTCCTCCCGCTCGTCGCGCCGCTCATCTCCGGCCACTCCGACCTGGCCATAGGCTCACGGCTGGCCCGCTCCTCGCGGGTGGTGCGCGGGCCCAAGCGGGAGTTCGTCTCCCGGGCCTACAACCTGATCCTGCGCGGCTCGCTCGCCGCCCGCTTCTCCGACGCCCAGTGCGGCTTCAAGGCGATCCGGCGCGATGTCGCCGAGCGGCTGCTGCCGATGGTCGAGGACACCGGCTGGTTCTTCGACACCGAGATGCTGGTGCTCGCCGAACGGGCCGGGCTGCGGATCCACGAGGTGCCGGTCGACTGGGTCGACGACCCCGACTCGACCGTGCACATCGTGCGGACCGCCACCGACGACCTGAAGGGCGTGTGGCGGGTCGGGCGGGCGCTCGCGACCGGCTCGCTGCCGCTGGACCGGCTCGCCCGGCCCTTCGGGGACGACCCGCGCGACCGCGACCTGTCCGGGGTCCCCGGCGGGCTCGCCCGCCAGCTCGTCGGCTTCTGCGTGGTCGGCGTGCTCTCCACGCTCTTCTACCTCGCGCTCTACTCCCTCTTCCGGCTCGGCGCCGGCGCCCAGACCGCCAACGCCGCCGCGCTCCTCGTCTCCGCCGTCGCCAACACGGCCGCCAACCGGCGGCTCACCTTCGGCGTCCGCGGCCGCGACCGGGCCGTCCGCCACCAGGCGCAGGGGCTCGTGGTCTTCGCCATCGGCCTCGCCCTGACCAGCGGCTCGCTCGCCGCGCTCGGCGCGGCCACCGGCGACCCGGCGCACTCCACCGAACTCGCCGTGCTCGTCGTCGCCAACCTCGCCGCGACCGTGCTCCGCTTCCTGCTCCTCCGGCTCTGGGTCTTCCCGGACCGCCGACACCCCACGGGGGCCGACCGATGACCGCGACGACTCCCCACGCGACCCCGGCCGTCCCGGCCGCGGCCCCCGGCCGGCTCGGCCGGCTGTGGCGGGGCCGGCCCGAGGACGCCCCCTGGGCGCGCCCCGCCTTCCTCGGGCTCCTCGCCGTCACCACGGCGCTCTACCTGTGGAACCTGAGCGCCTCCGGGTACGCCAACTCCTTCTACTCGGCGGCCGTCCAGGCGGGCAGCGAGAGCTGGAAGGCGTTCTTCTTCGGCTCGCTCGACGCGGCCAACGCCATCACCGTCGACAAGCCGCCGGCCGCGCTCTGGCCGATGGCGCTCTCCGTCCGCCTCTTCGGGCTCGGCTCCTGGCAGATCCTGCTGCCCGAGGTGCTGATGGGCGCCGGCACGGTCGCCGTGCTGTACGCGGCCGTCCGCCGCCGCTTCGGCGCGGGCGCCGGGCTGATCGCGGGCGCGGTGCTCGCGCTGACCCCGGTCGCCGCGCTGATGTTCCGCTTCAACAACCCGGACGCGCTGCTCGCGCTGCTCATGACGGTGGCCGTGTACGGCGTGCTGCGGGCGCTGGAGCGGGCCGAGGGCTCCACGAAGTGGCTGGTCGCGGCGGGGGTCGCGTTCGGCTTCGCGTTCCTGACGAAGACGCTCCAGGCGTTCCTGATCCTGCCGCCGCTCGCGCTCGTGTACGCGGTGTGCGCCCCGGCCCGGCCGCTGAAGCGGTGCGGCCAGCTGGGCCTCGCCGGGCTCGCGCTGATCGTCTCCGGCGGCTGGTGGGTGGCGCTCGTCGAGCTCTGGCCGGCGGCCTCGCGCCCGTACATCGGCGGCTCGCAGAACGACAGCTTCCTGGAGCTGACCTTCGGCTACAACGGCCTCGGCCGGATCAACGGCAACGAGGTCGGCAGCGTCGGCGGCGGCGGACGCGGCGGCGGTCAGGGCGGCGGCTGGGGCGAGACCGGCCTGCTGCGCATGTTCAACGACTCCGTCGGCGGCCAGATCTCCTGGCTGCTGCCGGCCGCGCTGGTGCTGCTGGCCGCCGGACTCGTCGTCACCTGGAAGGCGCCGCGCACGGACACGGCCCGGGCCGCGTTCCTGGTGTGGGGCGGGGCGCTGCTGATGACGCTGGGCGTCTTCAGCTTCATGGCCGGCATCTTCCACGAGTACTACACGGTGGCCCTGGCCCCGTACCTCGCCGCCCTGATCGGCATGGGCGCGGCGGTGCTGTGGGAGGAGCGGACCCGGCTCCCCGCCTCGGCGGGGCTGGCGGTCGCGGTGGGCGTGACGGCCTGGTGGGGCTGGGTGCTGCTGGGCCGTACGCCGGACTACCTGCCGTGGCTGCGCTGGACCGTGCTCGGCGCGGGCGCGGTGGCCGCGCTCGGGCTGCTCGCCGCGGGCCGGGTCGACCGGCGCCTGGGCCTCGCCGCGGCGGGCCTCGGCCTGGCGGCGGGACTCGCGGGACCGTTCGCGTACACCCTGGAGACGCTCTCCACCGGGCACCAGGGCTCCATCGTCACCGCGGGCCCGTCGGGCGCCGGCTTCGGCGGCCGGGGACCGGGCGGCGGCGGCTTCCCGGGCGGCGGCGCGTTCCCCGGCGGGGGCCGGGCGGACGGCGGCGGGCAGCGTACGGACGGGACGGACGGCGGGACGGACGGCGGCCGCGACGGCGGCATGCAGCCCCCCGGCGGTATGCAGCCCCCGAACGGCTTCCCCGACGGCCAGGCTCCCGGCGGTCAGGCCCCGAACGGCCAGGCCCCGAACGGCCAGCCCTCCACCGGTCAGCCCTCCACCGGCCGGACGCCCGCCTTCGGTGAGCGCGGTGGCATGGGGGGCGGCGGCGGTGGCATGGGCGGCCTTCTCAACGGTGCCGTCGTCGGCGCCGAGGCCAAGGCGAAGCTGCTCCAGGACGCCGACGCGTACACCTGGGCCGCCGCGACCGTCGGCGCGCAGAACGCGGCCGGCTACCAGCTCGCCACCGAGAAGCCGGTGATGGCGATCGGCGGCTTCAACGGCAGCGACCCGGCCCCGACCCTCGCCCAGTTCAAGCGGTACGTCGCCGAAGGAAGGATCCACTACTTCATCGGAAGCGGAAGCGGAAGCGGAAGCGGAAGCGGAAGCGGCGGCGGTGGCGGCATGGGCGGTCCCGGCGGCGGAGGCAGCTCCGAGATCAGCACCTGGGTGCAGGAGAACTTCACCGCCACGACCGTCGGAAGCGCCACCTTCTACGACCTGACGGCCCCGGAGCAATAACCGCTATACAGCGTACGAGACCTCTTGTACGGTGTACGAGCCTTCGCCTCGTACACCGTATAAGGAGTTTCCATGACGGCCTCGGCCACGCCCCCGGCCACGCCCACGGCCACCGGCGGACACCCTCAGCGCTGGCTGATCCTCGGCGTCATCTGCCTCGCCCAGCTGACCGTGCTGCTCGACAACACCGTCCTCAGCGTCGCCATCCCCTCGCTGACCACGGAGCTGCACGCCTCCACCAGCGACATCCAGTGGATGATCAACGCCTACTCGCTCGTCCAGTCCGGCCTGCTGCTCACGGCCGGCAACGCGGCCGACCGCTACGGCCGCAAGAAGCTGCTCGCCGTCGGCCTCGCGCTCTTCGGCCTCGGCTCGCTCGCCGCCGGTCTGGCCGGTTCCACCGCCCAGCTGATCGCCGCCCGCGCGGGCATGGGCGTCGGCGGGGCGCTCCTGATGACGACCACGCTCGCCGTCGTCATGCAGATCTTCGACGACTCCGAGCGCGTCAAGGCCATCGCGCTGTGGGCCACCGTCAGCTCGCTCGGCTTCGCCGCCGGACCGCTGATCGGCGGCGTGATCCTCGACCACTTCTGGTGGGGGATGATCTTCCTCATCAACATCCCGGTGGCCGTGATCGGCCTGGTCGCCGTCCTCAAGCTCGTCCCCGAGTCGAAGAACCCGCAGGGCGAGCGCCCCGACCTGATGGGCGCGCTGCTCTCCACCATCGGCATGACCGCCGCCGTGTACGCGATCATCACCGGCCCGGAGCACGGCTGGACCTCCGCCGAGGTGCTGGTCCCGGCCGCGATCGGCGTCGTGGTGCTGGCCGCGTTCGCGCTGTGGGAGCTGCGGACCCCGTACCCGATGCTCGACATGCACTTCTTCCGCAACCAGAAGTTCGTGGGCGCGGTCGCCGGCGCGATCCTGGTGATGTTCGGGATGGGCGGCTCGATGTTCCTGCTCACCCAGCACCTCCAGTTCGTGCTCGGGTACGAGCCGCTGGAGGCCGGCCTGCGGATGGCGCCGCTGGCGCTGACCGTGGTCGTCCTCAACCTCAGCGGTATCGGCCCGCGGATCGTGATGAAGCTCGGAACCCCGCTCACCGTGACCGTCGGCATGACGCTGGTCGCGGCCGGTCTCGCCTCGATCGCCCTGGTCGGCGGCGGCTCGGACGGCACCTACTGGGGCATGCTGCTCGGCCTGGTCCTCATGGGCACCGGTCTCGCGGTCTCCAACCCGGCGATGGCCAACGCGATCATGAGCGCGATCCCGCCGGAGAAGGCGGGCGTCGGCGCGGGCGTCAACGGCACCCTCGCCGAGTTCGGCAACGGCCTGGGCGTCGCGGTCCTGGGCGCCGTCCTCAACGCCCGCTTCGCCGCGCTCGTCACCGTCACCGCGGCCTCGCTCCCCGCCGCCCTGGCGGCGGCCGGCGACGACGCCGAGCGGGCCCGGATCTCCGACGCCTTCGCCTCCGGGCTCCAGACCAGCCAGCTGGTGGGCGCGGTCGCGGTCCTCGTCGGCGGTCTGCTCGCCGCCTTCCTGCTGAAGCGCGCGGAGCGGGTGGAGCAGCCCGTGGCGGCCGAGCCGGTCGCCGCTGCCTAGCATGGTCCCGACGCATGGTCACCACGCATGACCACGAGCGCTGACGGACGGAGAAACCGCATGGTCAAGGCTGCGGACCGGGCAAAGAACCCGACCGGCTCCAGCGTCTGGCTGGAGCAGCGGGCCCCCCGCAGCGGAGGCGGCCCCGCCGGGCTCGACCGGGACCGCATCGTGGCCGCCTCCGTCCGGATGCTCGACCGGGACGGGCTGGGCAAGCTGTCGATGCGGCGGCTCGCGGCCGAGCTCGGGGTCACCGCGATGTCCCTGTACTGGTACGTGGACACCAAGGACGACATCATCGAGTACGCGATCGACACCGTGTACGCGGAGATCGACCTGGACGCGGTGGCCGCCGGGGCGGACTGGCGGGAGCGGATCCGGACGCTCGCCCTGCACTACCGCAGGATGCTGGTCCGCCACCCGTGGATGTCGCCGTGCGCGGGCCAGTACCTGAACATCGGCCCGCACGCGATCGCCGTCGGATCCAGGATCCAGGAGGCGATCCGGGACACCGGGCTGCCGCTGGGCGGTCAGCCGGGCGCGATGTCGGCGGTCTTCCAGTTCGTGTACGGCTACGGGACGATCGAGTCGCAGTTCGAGCGGCGGGCCGCCGAGGCGGGCATGTCGCAGGACGACTTCTACACCGGCTCCGTCGCCGCCTTCCGCGACGACCCGCAGTTCCGCGAGGCGCTGGAGCCGATGACGGACATCCTCGACGAGCGGGCCTCGCACGGCAGCGTCAGCGCCATCTGGGAGCGGGACTTCGCCTACGCCCTGGACATCCTGGTCGCCGGCATCGAGGCGATGGTGGCCCGGGAGGCCCCCGGGACATGACGGAGCGGCGGGCCGTCCCCTGCCCGCCGCTCCCTGTTTCCCCGGCCGCGCCTCCGCTCGAAGCGCGGCCGGGAGCTTTTTCCGCGCGTCCCTACTTCTCGTCCGCCGTGGTCGTGCTGCTCTTCAGCGCGACCTCCTTGATGAAGAGCGTCACCAGGAAGGCGAGCAGCGCGAACGGCGCCGAGTAGAGGAAGACGTCGCCGACGGCGTGCCCGTACGCGCCCTCCATCACCGTGCGGATCGGGGCGGGCAGCTTGTCCATGTCGGGGATGCCGCCGCCGGTGGCGTTCTGCATCGCCTGCGCGGCCTTCGGGCCGAGCTCGGTCATGCCCTCCTTGACGTAGTCGGTGACCCGGTGGGCCATGACCGCGCCGAGCGCCGAGACGCCCATCGCGCCGCCGAGCGAGCGGAAGAAGGTGACGACCGAGGAGGCGGCGCCGAGGTCGGCGGGGGCCACCTGGTTCTGGGTGCAGAGCACCAGGTTCTGCATCATCATGCCGAGGCCGAGGCCGAGGACCGCCATGAAGATCGCGATGTGCCAGTACGCGGTGTCGTACCGGAGGGTGCCGAGGAGGCCGAGGCCCGCGGTGGCGAGCGCGCCGCCGCTGACCAGCCACGCCTTCCAGCGGCCGGTCTTGGTGATGATCATGCCGGAGGCCGTCGAGGAGACGAAGAGGCCGGCGATCATCGGGATGGTGAGGACGCCGGACATGGTCGGCGACTCGTTGCGGGCCAGCTGGAAGTACTGGCTGAAGAAGACGGTGCCGGCGAACATCGCGACGCCGACGAAGAGCGAGGCGAGCGAGGCCAGGGTGATGGTCCGGTTGCGGAAGAGGCGCAGCGGGATGATCGGCTCGGACGCCCTGGACTCGACGAGCACGAAGATCGCGCCGAGCAGCACCGAACCGCCCACCATGGCGGCGGTCTGCCAGGAGATCCAGTCGTACTTGTCGCCGGCGAAGGTGACCCAGATGAGGAGCAGGGAGACGGCGGCGCTGATGAAGAAGGCGCCGGCCCAGTCGACCTTGACCTGGCGCTTCACGACCGGGAGCTTGAGGGTCTTCTGGAGGACGATCAGGGCGATGATCGCGAACGGAACGCCGACGTAGAAGCACCAGCGCCAGCCGAGCCACTCGGTGTCGGTGATGACGCCGCCGAGCAGCGGGCCGCCGACGGTGGCGACGGCGAAGACCGCGCCGAGGTAGCCGCTGTAGCGGCCGCGCTCGCGGGGGGCGATCATCGCGGCGAGGATGATCTGGGAGAGGGCGGTGAGACCGCCGACGCCGATGCCCTGGACCACGCGGCAGGCGATGAGCATGCCGGTGGACTGGGAGAGGCCGGCGACGATCGAGCCGGCCACGTAGATGGTCAGGGCTATCTGGATGAGCAGCTTCTTGGAGAAGAGGTCGGCCAGCTTGCCCCAGAGCGGGGTGGTGGCGGTCATCGCGAGCAGGGTCGCGGTGACGACCCAGGTGTAGGCGGACTGGCCGCCTTCCAGGTCGGTGATGATCTGGGGGAGGGCGTTGGAGACGATCGTCGAGGACAGGATGGCGACGAACATGCCGAGCAGCAGCCCGGAGAGCGCCTCCATGATCTGACGGTGCGTCATCGGAGCGGCGGTGTCTCCGGTTTCGGCCGGGGCGCCCCGCACACCGGTTTCGGGTGTGGTCGTAGCCATGAAGTTCCTCTGGTTTCAAGCGTGTTCACGCGCGGTCGGCGTGGTCAGGCGTGGGTGGCCCGGCAGTCCCCGAAGGAGTCGCGGAGGCGGGCGAGCAGGGTGGTGAGCAGTACGACGTCGTCGTCGGACCACTCCGCGAGGTGGCGGGCGAAGGCTTCGGTCACGCGGCGGTCGAGCTCGGTGAGCATCGCGAAGCCCTCGGGGGTCAGCCGCAGGATGCGGGAGCGGCCGTCGTCGGGGTCGGGCAGGCGCTCGACCCAGCCGCGGGACGCGGTGTGCGCCACGTGACGGCTGCACACCGACATGTCCACGGCCATGAGCTCGGCCAGCCGGCTCATCCGCATGGATCCGTGGTGCTTGAGCAGGGCGAGCACGGCGGCGGCGCCGCCCTGGCAGTCCCCGGGCAGGACGCGGGCGAGGCCGCGCTTCACGGCCCCGAACGCGCTGATGGCGCGGGCGAGGTCCTCGTAGCGGTTCCGCGTCTCCATGGCGCGCCCCCTGCCGGTGTCGATCGTGGGGGTCGCCCCCGTCCAACTTGTTGCTTAGGGCAACCATAGAGATGGATGGTTGCTCCAGGCAAACTAAATCGGTCAAACGGCGCTAAAGAATCGGCAAAGGGGAGGCGTGGGGGAGGCCCGGGGGAGGCCGGGGACCAGGGCTTGGGCCCCTCACCCCGCTTTCGCTAGGGTCCTGGCCCATGGCACACAACCCGCAAGCACCGTACGGCCAGGGCGCCCAGGGCCCTGAGGGCTACGACCCCGCCGGCAACACCCAGATGTTCCGCGCCTTCGTCGACGAGGGCACCCCGCAGCACCAGCCGCAGCAGGCCGCGGCCGCCTCGGGCGGCCCGCGCGTCGGCGTGATCGCCGGCGTGATCGCCGCGATCGTGATCGTGGCGGGGGTCGTCTGGCTCGCCCTCTCCTGACCCGCACCGAACGAGGAGGGGCCGGTTCCGCGTCCGTACGGAACCGGCCCCTCCTCGTCGTTCCCTCCCCTACTCCCCGGCGGCGTCCAGCGCCGGGGCCAGCAGGGCGAAGGCCCGCGCGATGAGGGCGAGCGGATCGGGTGCCCCGGCGTCCTCGCTCCACCGGCGGAGCACCGTGTCGAAGGCGGTGAGCGCCATGCCCGCGGCGAGCGGCGGATACAGCCCCGCCGGGTCGGCCGCGGGGCCGCGCCGGGCCGCCAGCTCCCCGGCCAGCTCCTCGCGCCAGCCGGCCTGGTGCTCCAGGAAGCGGGCCAGCAGCGCGGGCGTCCGCAGGATCAGCCGGACCACGGGCAGGGTGCGCTCGGCGTGGTCGCCGCAGGCGGCGAGCGGTACGGAGACGGCGTGCAGCAGCGCGGCCGAGGGCGGTTCGGCGGCCGGCCGGGCGGCGAGCTCCGCCCGCATGTCGGCGCCCATCCCCGCCAGGAACTGGACGACCACGTCCTCCTTGGAGGCGAAGTAGCGGAAGAAGGTCCGCTTGGAGACGCCGGCGGCGGTCGCGATCTCGTCGACGGTGACGGCCTCGAAGCCCTTGTGCGCGAAGAGCTGGAGCGCGGTCTCGGTCAGCTCGGTCGCGACGAGCTGCCGCTTGCGCTGGGCGAGGGTCGTGGCGCGGGGGCCGGGTGCGGTGCTCACCCGCCGATGCTAACGCGGCGGTGCGGACATCGTGCCGTCGATGACATCACCCGTCATGTTTGACACCGAGTGACACAAGCGGCAGTGTGTGCCGCATGAGTCGTACGCGTACGCAGCACTGGACCGCCGACGCCGTCCCCGACCTCACCGGCCGGGTCCACGTCGTCACCGGGGCCACCAGCGGCCTCGGCCTCGCGACCACCCGCGCCCTCGCCCTCCGGGGCGGCCGGGTGGTCCTCGCCGTACGGGACGAGGAGAAGGGCCACCGGACCGCGGCCGGCCTCGCCGCCGAAGGGATCGCCCCGGACCTCCTGACCGTCCGCCGGATCGACCTCGCCGACCTCGACTCGGTGCGCGCCTTCGCCGAGGGCCTGCGCGCCGACCACCCGCGGCTGGACGTGCTCGTCAACAACGCGGGCGTGATGGGCCCGCCCCGCACGCTCAGCGCCCAGGGCCACGAGCTCCAGTTCGCCGCCAACCACCTCGGCCACTTCGCCCTCACCGGCCTGCTCCTCGACCGCCTGCCGGCCGGCGGCCGGGTGGTCACGGTCAGCTCGCTGGTGCACCGGCAGGGCCGCCTGCCCCTCGACGACCCCGCCGCCCTCGCGGGCGAGCGCGGCTACGCCCCGATGGCCTTCTACAACCGCTCGAAGCTCGCCAACGCGCTCTTCGGGCAGGAGCTGCACCGCCGTCTCACGGCCGCCGGCAGCCTGGTCCGCAGCGTGCTGGCCCATCCCGGCTACACCGCCACCAGCCTGCAGACCCGGGACGCCACCGGCCTCGCCCGCTTCTTCTACGGCCGGATCGGCAACCCGCTCCTCGCCCAGCGCCCGGAGCGCGGAGTCCTGCCCCAGCTGTACGCGGCGACCGCGCCGGACGCGGCCGGCGGCGACTTCATCGGACCGGACGGCCCCGGCGAACTCCGCGGCTTCCCGTCCCGCGTGAAGCCCTCGGCCACGGCGGCCGACCCGGAGACGGGCCGCCGCCTCTGGGACCTCTCCGAGGAGCTGACCGGGGTCCGGTACGGGTTCACTTCCAGGTAGCGGTCACCGCGCGGGTGTCGACGCGCATGCCGAGCGGCACCCGCCAGGACTCCACGCAGACCGTGTAGGTCCGCGTCCGCGCCGCCCCGGCGGCGATCGGGGCCGGCAGCGGCTGGGTGGTGGTGACCGTGCCCCAGTCGATGCCGAGCGCGCCGATGACGTGGGTGGCGAAGGTGGCGGTGCCGGAGGCGGCGGGGGAACCGCCGGTGTTCCTGAAGGTCACCGTGACCCGCTCGCACCAGCGCTGGTCGGCGTCGGCGGTGACCGGCGCGGAGACGGTGAGCACGGCGGGTCCGGGCGGCGGCGCCTCGGTGGTCGGCCGCGGGGCGGACGTGGTCGGCGCCGGCGTCGGTGTCGGGCGGGGGGTGCGGGGAGGGGAGGTCGTCGCACCGGGGGACGCGCCGCCGGAGGAGCCGCCGGGCGGCGCCGCCGACTCCGTACGCCCCCCGGAACCGCCGGGTCGACCCGTACCGGAGCCTGTGCCTGTGCCGGAGCCTGTGCCGGAACCGGAGCCCGTGCCGTCGTCGGATCCCGGGACCGGGCCGCCGTCGCTGCTGGGGCCCGTGCCCGTGCCGGGGGCGGGCGAGGGCGACGCGCCCGGCGGGGACTCCGGGGCCGGGGGCGGGGAGGAGGTGCTGGAGGTGGTGCCGCTCGCCGTGGGGCTGTCCAGCGGGACCAGCGTGACCGCGCCCGAGGGGCCGACCGCGCCGCCGGGCGAGGGGCCGGCGCCGACCGCCGCGAATCCCTCGCCGTCTCCTCCGCTGCCGCACGCGGTGAGCGCTCCGCCGAGGCAGAGCGCCACCGCCACGAGTACCGGCTGCTTCCTGCGCCTCATACGTTCCAGTGTGGCTGACGAGGCGTCAACAAGAGGCCGCTTTGCGGAAGTCAGTCCGAGATCAGGCCCTCGCGGAGCTGGGCGAGCGTGCGGGTGAGCAGGCGCGAGACGTGCATCTGCGAGATGCCGACCTCCTCGCCGATCTGCGACTGGGTCATGTTCGCGAAGAAGCGGAGCATGATGATCTGCCGCTCCCGGGGCGGGAGTTTGGCGAGCAGCGGCTTCAGCGACTCGCGGTACTCGACGCCCTCCAGGGCCGTGTCCTCGTAGCCGAGGCGGTCCGCGAGGGAGCCCTCGCCGCCGTCGTCCTCCGGGGAGGGCGAGTCGAGCGAGGAGGCCGTGTACGCGTTGCCCACCGCGAGGCCGTCGACGACGTCCTCCTCCGACACCCCGAGAACCGCGGCGAGTTCGGGCACGGTCGGCGAGCGGTCGAGCTTCTGCGCGAGCTCGTCGCTGGCCTTGGTGAGGGCGAGCCGCAGCTCCTGGAGCCGGCGCGGCACCCGCACCGACCACGAGGTGTCGCGGAAGAAGCGCTTGATCTCGCCGACGACCGTCGGCATCGCGAACGTCGGGAACTCCACGCCCCGTTCGCAGTCGAAGCGGTCGATCGCCTTGATCAGGCCGATGGTGCCGACCTGGACGATGTCCTCCATCGGCTCGTTGCGCGAGCGGAAGCGGGCCGCCGCGTACCGCACGAGCGGGAGGTTCAGCTCGATGAGGGTGTCGCGGACGTAGGTCCGCTCCGGGCTGTCCGCCGCGGTGCCCGCCGCGTCGAGGGCGCGCAGCCGCAGGAACAGGGAGCGGGAGAGGGTGCGGGTGTCGAGGGCTTCCGGGGCGACGGCCGGGGCCGGGGCCGGGAGGGCCCCGCTCTCGGCCGCGGTCGGAGCCGTCGTCTGCGTGGGTACGGGCTCGGGCACGAGGACCGGAACGGGCGTGAGCGTGAGCACCTTCGAGCTGCCCTGATCTGCGGACATGCCACCCCCTAGAGGTCGCGGACGGTCGCGGTGGGCCGCGACCATCGGAGGAACGCAGCTTCCACCTGAATACCGGCCGTGGGGCTGCGGCAAACGCGTCCCCAGCAGAATGTCACATGTCGGCAACACGCTGTAGTGACTTGTCGACAAGGAGAGGCCGCATATCCGCAGGAAACAAGGGGTGTACGGCAATTGGGGCGCCGCGGAACCGCTCCGAACCGGTCTACCCGTTCCGGTCATGCCTCGATTCTGTTTGCGGATCTCAGGCGGGCGAAGCTGCGGGCGAGGAGCCTTGACACGTGCATCTGCGAGACCCCGAGCTCCTGGCTGATCTGAGATTGCGTCAAGTTGCTGTAGTAGCGCAGCATCAGGATCCGCTGCTCCCGCTCGGGCAGCTGGACGAGCAGGTGCCGGACCAGGTCGCGGTGCTCGACGCCGGCCAGCGCCGGGTCCTCGTAGCCGAGCCGGTCGAGCAGTCCGGGCAGTCCGTCGCCCTCCTGCGCCGCCTCCAGGGAGGTGGCGTGGTACGACCGTCCGGCCTCGATGCAGGCGAGCACCTCGTCCTCGCCGATCCGCAGCCGCTCGGCGATCTCGGCGGTCGTGGGGGAGCGCCCGTGGGCGGTCGTCAGGTCCTCGGTGGCGCCGTTCACCTGCACCCACAGTTCGTGGAGCCGGCGCGGCACGTGCACGGTGCGGACGTTGTCGCGGAAGTACCGCTTGATCTCGCCGACCACGGTGGGCATCGCGAAGGTGGGGAACTGCACGCCCCGGTCGGGGTCGAAGCGGTCGATCGCGTTGATCAGCCCGATCGTGCCGACCTGGACGACGTCCTCCATCGGCTCGTTGCGCGAGCGGAAGCGGGCCGCCGCGTACCGCACGAGCGGCAGGTTGGCCTCGATGAGCGCCCCGCGCACCCGGTCGTGCTCGGGGGTGCCCGGCTCCAGGTTCTTGAGCTGCCCGAAGAGCACCTGGGTGAGCGCCCGGGTGTCGGCGCCGCGGCTGCTCTGGGGCCGCGGGCGCGGGGTGTCCGCGGCCCCGGCCGCCTCGTGCTGGGGCGGGACCTGAGGCGCTGTACTGGCCGGCACGTTCACGCCACCCCTTTGGCTGGTGTAGCTGGTCGACTGGGTCAACTACGGTCAACTCATCCGTCAAAAGCGGTCATAGCATCACAAGACATGTCCACTGTGTGCAAGCACCGCATAACCACGTGTTGAAGGCATGGTGGACGAAAAACCGGAGGCCAGAGGCGTGTCGGGCGGCAACGCGCGAGACCCCCCGCCCGGACGGCGGGGGGTCTCGGAGGCGAGATCCGGAAGGGAGGACCTAGAAGGGGTAGTCCGCGATCACCCAGGTGGAGAACTCGCGCCAGAGCGCGACACCGGCCTGGTGCGCCGGGTGGTCGAGGTACCGCTGGAGCGCGTCCAGGTCCTCGACGGCGGAGTTGATCGCGAAGTCGTAGGCGATCGGCCGGTCCGACACGTTCCAGTCGCACTCCCAGAACCGCAGCTCGGGGATCTGGCCGCCCAGCGCGCGGAACGCCTCGACGCCGGCGACGACGCGCGGGTCGTCGCGCTCGACGCCCTCGGCGAGCTTGAAGAGGACCAGATGGCGGATCACGGAGGGCTCCTAGTTGATGAGTTCGGTCATGAACTCTCCGACACCCTTGGCGGCGCTGGAAAGGCCCTCGAAGCCTATCTGGACCAGGTCGGCGGAACGGTCCGGGGACGTGATGATCGCGTACAGCACGAAGACCCCGAACGCGTAGACCGCGACTTTCCTCGCCTGGGACATCCGTCCTCCCCCTCCCGGTGCCGGGACCCCGCCTCGGCGGTGGCCCACTCTAACCGAGCCTTTATGGACCAAGGGCCCGGGCTTCGGGGTCTTTCGCCGTCCCCCGGAAGGGTGCGGGGAGAGCAGGATGGATGTCGAGCCCGGCGGATCTGGCAGGAATCCGCGGGGCCCATGGAACCGGCCCGCACTGCGGGGTCCGCGCCGCGAGCTTCCCCCTGACTGCGGCGCAGGACTTGCCGGACCGGTTCTCGTCGGGGGGAGCGGCTTGTCCCCCCGATGCCGCTCCCCCCGTCCTCCTCTTCCTTCTCCCGCCCTCCCCCCTTCCCCCCCCTTCCGCTCGCGGGCCCTCCGCGTCACGCGGCCCTCCGTGCGGCCCTCGGCGCCCCCCCCGTGCGGCCCTCGGCGGACCTCCGGCGGGCCTCCGGCGGCCGCGCGCTGTGCGGACGAGCGGGGTGGGCCAGGAGGGTATGCGTACCGGTACACATCGACTGGAATCCACGCAAAGCCAAGGGGAAATCTCAATATGTGAGACGGGGCGAGGGGGTGGCAGCGACGCGTCATGACCCCTGACCGCCAGCGCGAAGCGTTGATCGGTACACCTCACGCGGAGACGATGGACGCACGTGATCATCGCCTCGGGAGGGACCCCATGGGTAAAGCGCTCTGTACACGCCTCTTCGTCGCCGTCGCCGTCGCGGTCGCCGGACTGCTGCCGGTGGCGGCCTCCCACCAGGCCACGGCCGACCGGCCCGCCGACACGGTCCTGGCCTCGCCGGGCGACGACAACGGATGGTGGTAGCCGGCCGGCCCGGACGCCGCGGGTCCTGGTCCGGGACCCGCGCCGGAGCGGGGGACCGGCCGTGGACGTGAACGTCGGCCTCGTCGGCTTCGGAGTGGCGGGACGCCAGCACGCCGCCGCCCTGGCCGGGGCGACCGGCTTCCGGGTGACCGCCGTGGTCGAGGCGGACCCGTCCCTGACCACCGGTTCGCTGCGGCGCCTGCCCTCCTGGGAGCGGCTGCTCGCCGACCCGGCGGTCGACCTGGTGGGGCTCTGCCTCCCGCCCGGCGGCCGGTCGGACATGGCCCTGGAGGCGCTGCGGGCGGGCAAGGCCGTCCTCCTGGAGACACCCCCCGCCCTCTGCGAGCGGGAGGTGGACCTGATGGTGGCGACGGCCGAGGCGGTCGGCACCCCCATCGGCGTCATGCTCCAGCACCGGCACCGGCTCGCGGACGCCGTCGCCTCCGCCGACTGGTCCGACCCCGCGCTCGCGGGCACGCTCGAGGTGTCCCGCTTCCAGCCGCCCGCCCCCTTCCGCCGTACGGGATGGCGGTCGGAGCCAACGGCGGCCCAGGGCGGCACGGCCGCGCACCTGGCGGTCCACTACCTGGATCTCGCCTGCCAGCTGCTCGGCAACCCCTCCGGACTCTGCGTCGCCCCCCGCGGGGAGCGGTCCCGGGGCGCCGGCGCGCGCGCCACCGGCGTCGTCGAGTTCGACAGCGGCGCCACCCTCTCCTTCACCGCGACCACCGAGGCGGCGGCCTCCTCCGAGCGGCTCCGGGTCTTCGGCCCCGACCGCGCCCTCTCCGTCGACAACGGACGGGTCAGCTCGCTCATCGGCGACGCCGAGCGCGTCTGGCCCACCCTGTGGGGCGCCGCGCTGCGGCGGCTCGTCTACCAGGACATGGCCGAGGCCATGCGGGCCGGACGGCAGCCCTGCCGCAGCCACCTGGCGAGCGCGCGCCCCGTGACCCGGATCCTCCAGGCGCTCCACGCCTGAGCCCCGTATCCGCTCCGCCCGGCACCCCCCACGACACCCCAGTGAGGTTCCGTTGTTCGAGATCGGACTGATCCACGACCATCCGCTCATCGAATGGGCCGTGAGCCAGGCCCTCGCCGAGGCCCCGGACATGCGGGTCCACCTGCTGCGCGCGGACCGCGCCGCGCCCTCCGCGCAGGGCGGCCTGCCGGACCGGCTCGACGTCCTCGTCATGGACGGGCCGCCGGGCCGGTCGCCGCTGACCGAGGCGGCGGCGACCCGGGCGTCCTGCGTGCTCCTCATGGACCCGTCGGACCCCGGGGGCGCGGGCCCCTCCTCCGCCGACCGGCTCCCGGAGCGGTCCGACCCGGTGGCGCTGGCCGCCGCGGTCCGCGCCGCGGCCAGCCGCTCGCGCGGGGTGCCGCAGCCCAGGGAGCCGCTGGCCGACGGCCCGCCCCTGTCGGCCCGGGAGGAGCAGGTCCTCCACATGCTGGCGCAGGGCCTCACCCACGACCAGACCGCGCGCCGGCTCGGCATCAGCCGCCACACCGTGGACACCTACGTCAAACGGGTGCGGGGCAAGCTCGGCCTCGGCAACAAGGCGGAACTCGTCCGCGCGGCGATGGCGTACGGCCGGGACCCGCGCCGGGGCGCCTGACCGGTGCCCCGGCACGGGCGCCGCTCAGCCCGTGCCGGCCGCTCAGCCCGTGCGGGCGTTGCTCACCGTGCCGGTCGCCTCAGCCCGCGGCGGGCGCCGTTCAGCCCGTGCCGGCCGCCCGCCGGAGGCGGTCCGCGCGGTCGGTGCGCTCCCAGGTGAAGTCGGGCAGCTCGCGGCCGAAGTGGCCGTACGCGGCGGTCTGCGCGTAGATCGGGCGGAGCAGGTCGAGGTCGCGGATGATCGCCGCCGGCCGCAGGTCGAAGACCTCCGCGACGGCGGTCTGGATCCGCTCGACGGGGACGGTCTCGGTGCCGAAGGTCTCGACGAAGAGGCCGACCGGCTCCGCCTTGCCGATCGCGTACGCGACCTGCACCTCGCACCGGCGCGCCAGCCCCGCGGCGACGATGTTCTTGGCGACCCAGCGCATCGCGTACGCCGCGCTGCGGTCCACCTTCGACGGGTCCTTGCCGGAGAACGCGCCGCCCCCGTGCCGGGCCATCCCGCCGTAGGTGTCGATGATGATCTTCCGGCCGGTCAGGCCCGCGTCGCCCATCGGACCGCCGACCTCGAAACGCCCGGTCGGGTTCACCAGAAGGCGGTAGCCGCTCACGTCCAGGTCGAGCGAGGCCAGTTCGGCCTCCACCACGTGCTCGCGGATGTCCGGGTGGAGCAGCGAGTCCAGGTCCAGGTCCGACGCGTGCTGCGCGGAGACCACGACCGTGTCCAGGCGGACCGGCCGGTCGCCGTCGTACTCGACGGTGACCTGCGTCTTCCCGTCGGGCCGCAGATAGGGCAGCGTCCCGTCCTTGCGCACCGCCGTCAGCCGCCGGGCCAGCCGGTGCGCCAGCATGATCGGCAGCGGCATCAGCTCCGGCGTCTCGTCGCAGGCGTAGCCGAACATGATCCCCTGGTCGCCCGCGCCCTGCCGGTCGAGCTCGTCGCCGCCGCCCTGGACCCGCGACTCGTAGGCGGTGTCGACGCCCTGCGCGATGTCGGGCGACTGGGCGCCGATGGAGACGGACACGCCGCACGAGGCGCCGTCGAAGCCCTTCGCGGAGGCGTCGTACCCGATCTCCAGGATCCGGTCCCGCACCAGCGAGGGGATGGGGGCGAACGCGGAGGTGGTCACCTCGCCGACGACGTGCACCAGGCCCGTGGTGATCAGGGTCTCCACGGCGACCCGGGACGTCGGGTCCTCCTTGAGCAGCGCGTCGAGGACGGTGTCGCTGATCTGGTCGGCGATCTTGTCGGGGTGGCCTTCGGTGACGGACTCCGAAGTGAACAGGCGTCGGGACACGGTGCTCCTCTGAGGATGGGTGGATCGGTGGACGTGCGGTCCGGGCGCGCTCCCGTGCGGCGAAGCGCCTGGACGTGCGGTCCGGGCGCGTCCCCGCGTGGCGGAGCGCCCTCGCGTGGCGGAGCGCCCTCGCTCAGGGAGCCGTCCGGCCGGCGGCCGGCGGGTCTCCCTGCCACACGTCGCCGCGGACCAGCAGCTCCCCCGGGACGGCCCGCCGCACGACGAGGTAGACCTCGGCGGCCGGGACGGCGAGCAGCGTGCTCAGCTCGTCGCGCAGCAGCCGCAGCAGCCGCTCCACGCTCTCCCGGGGGTACGACTCCTTGCAGGTGACGAAGCCGACGGGGGCGTGGCGCCCGGGGGAGCCGGCGTACCACTCCGGCCGGTGCGCCGCGTCCGGGTCGAGCTCCTGCCAGAGCACCCAGCAGTGTTCCGCCGGGATGCCGAGCAGACCGGTGACCGCCTTGGCGATCCCGGCGAGGGCCTCGCGGCCCGGGCTGGGGTCGGGCGCCATGAGCGTGATGACGGGCATGGGGTGGGGACCTCCGGTGGACGGGGGCGCGGGCGCGCCGGGGCGGAGCGGTCAGCCGTCGAGGCCGGCGAGGAGGCGCGAGCGGTCGATCTTGCCGTTGGCGGTGACCGGCAGCCGGTCCACCTGCCGGACGACGTCGGGCACCGCGTGCGGAGGCAGCCGGCGCCCGAGCGACCGGCGCAGCGGCTCGGCGGGCCCCGTGCCGTCGCCGTCCGCCGTGTAGAAGAGCGCGAGCCGGTCGTGGTTCCCCAGCTCGCCGGGGACGGGGACGGCCACGCAGGCGCCGACGCCGGGCAGTCCGGCCGCGTGGAACTCGATCTCCTCGGGTTCGATGCGGTGACCGCGGATCTTGACCTGGCGGTCGGTGCGTCCGGTGAAGTGGAGGACTCCGCCGGCGTCCCGGTACCCCCGGTCGCCGGTGCGGTACGCGCGCAGCGGCGCGCCGTCGACGAGGTCGTCCGGGAAGCGGCGGGCGGTCAGCGCCGGGTCGCCGAGGTACTCGCGCGCCAGCCCGGCTCCGCTGACGCAGAGTTCGCCGACGGCGCCCGGGCCGCAGAGCCCGCCCTCGTCGTCCCGTACGTGGATCACGGTGCCGGGGACCTCGCGTCCGATGGGGATGCCGTGCTCCCGCGCGCAGTCGTCCGGGACGATCGGGTGGACGGTGGCGAAGACGCAACTCTCCACTGGGCCGTAGCCGTTGAGGAGACGGATGCCGGGGTGCCGGGCGAGGAAGCGGGAGACGTGGGCGGGCGACAGCCGCTCTCCGCCGATGTACAGCCGCTCCAGGCCCTCGAAGCAGTCCACGTCGATCTCGGTGAACAGGTTGAAGAGGGAGGCCGTCAGCCAGGAGGTGTTCGCCCCGCGGTCGGCGACGAGCCGGGCGAGGGTGTCGGGGAGGAGGTAGTCCTCGGCGGCGGTCACGCACGTGCCGCCGGTGGTCAGCATCCCCCACAGCTCCATGGAGAACGCGTCCCAGGGCGCGGGTGCCGCCTGTGTCATCACGGTCCCCGGACCGAAGGCCAGCGGGCCGTCCGCCGTGAAGAGCCGGGTGGTGGCCGCGTGCGGGGAGACGACCCCCTTCGGGGCGCCGCTGGTCCCGGAGGTGAAGAAGACGGCGGCGGGCGTGTCGACGGGCCCGTCGTACGGCACGAACTCCCCGCCGTGTCCGGCGACGTCCGTCTCGTACGCCACGAACTCCCCGTCGTGTTCCGCGAACTCCGCGAAGTCCCTCTCGCGCGGAGCCGAATCCCCGCCGTGTTCCGCGACGTCCCTCTCGCGCGGAGCCGAATCCCCCGCGTCCGCGGCCGGCGGGCGCCAGACCGGCACCGGGCCGTACGGTTCCGCGGCGTCGGTCACGAGCACGGGGGCGTCCAGCTGCCGGAGCACGCCCTCGATCCGCTCGGCCGGCCACCTCGGGTCCAGGGCGGCGTACGCGGCACCGCACTTGAGGACCGCGAGCAGCGCCACGTACAGCCGGGCGGAACGCGGCAGCAGGACGGGGACGAGGGTGCCCGGGCCGACCCCGGAGCGGGCCAGCCGCGCGGCCCAGGCGTCGGCGGTGGCGTCGAGGGCGCCGTAGCCGAGACGGGTGTCACCGTCCACCACCGCGAGCGCGCCGGGCGTCAGGCGGGCCTGGCGGGCGACGGCCCGGTGAATGAGATCGATTCCCACGGAATCCCTCCGGATCTGGCGGACTACAAACCCTAGGCAGACCGCCGGGTACGGCGCACCCGTCGCCGCGTCCCCGGTTCTGGGGACACCGGGGCGCGTTGACGGTGAACCCGCCCGGCGGGAAATGTTGAGGGGCCCCGCGAGGAATGTCCGCGGGGAACCGCCACCGGCCGGCATTCCGCCGCCCGCCCGCGACCGATTCCTCCCGAGGGGGCCTTTCCGATGAGCGCTCGCGATCCGAACGCGCGCCTTCTCCGCACTCCGGCCCTCGCAGGGCAGGCCGCGGGCGTCGAGCTGCTCGACCACGACGTGGTGCCCGGCGGCCCGGGCGCCGGCGGGGCCCCCGGGGACCTGCTCCTGCTGCACGGCTTCGGCGGCGACAAGGGCCAGCTGCGGCCGGTCGGCGACGCCCTCTGCCCCGCGGGCTCCCTGGCCGTCTACCCGTCGCTGCGCGCCCACGGCGACAGCCCGGCGCCGGCCTGGGGCTACTCGGTCCTCGACTTCTCCGCCGACCTGCACCGCCTCGCCGACGCGCTCCCCGACGACCTCCACCTGGTGGGCTACTCCTACGGCGGTCTCGTGGCGGCGGTCTCCGCCGTCACCTGGGGCGCGCCCCGGGTGCGCAGTCTGGTCGTCGTCGACCAGTCCTTCGAGGCCCGGCCGGAGAAGCACGTGGCGGACGAGTGGGCCGAGGGAAGCCTGCTGCGCTGGCACTACGACTTCGGCCACCTGCCGGACCTGCTCGAACGGCTCGGCGTCCCCGTCCTGGTCCTGGCCGCCGAGAAGAGCCCCAACATCTCGGCGGAGGAGCGGGCGCGGCTTGCCGCCCGCGACGGCGCGCACCTGTCGCTGGAGTTCATCGAGGGCACGCACGCCGACTGCCACCGCAATACCGACGCCATCACCTCGGCGATGCGCGCGTTCTACCGGCGGCATTTCGACGGAACCGGCGAAGAGGAAAACGCCGCATGAATGCCGGAATCATCGAGAAGGGGCCGGGCCGCACCCTGCTGATGGGGGCGCTCGTCAATTCCGTCGGCAGCGGTGTGATGCTCACCGTTTCCGCGCTCTATTTCACCCGGATCGCGGGATTCTCCCCGGCCCAGCTGGGGCTCGGACTGAGCATCGCGGGAATCGCCGGGCTCTTCGCGGGAGTTCCGCTCGGCCATCTCGCGGACCGCAGGGGCGCCCGCGGCACCACCACCGTGCTGCTGCTCCTCGCGGGCGTCTGCACGGCCGCCTACCTGACGACCGACTCCTTCCCGCTCTTCGTCCTGATCGCCTTCTTCTACGCGGTGTTCGAGCGTGGCGCGCACGCCGCCCGGCAGGCGCTGATCCCGGCGGTCCTGGGCGGCGAGAGCCTGGTGCGGGTCCGCGCCAAGATCCGCGTGGTCACCAACATCGGCACCTCGGCCGGCGCCGGACTCGGCGGCCTCGCCCTGCTGTGGGACACGCCGACCGCGTACCACCTCACCTTCCTCCTCGACGCGCTGACCTTCGTGGCGTGCGGCCTGCTGTTCCTCCGGCTGCCCGCCGTGCCCGCCGCCCCGGACCGGGCGCCCGGCGAGCCGCGCCTCGCGGTGCTGCGCGACCGGCCGTACGCGGTGCTCGCCCTCATCAACATGGTGATGCTGCTGCACGTGCCGATCCTGCGGGTGGTCATCCCGCTCTGGATCGCCCTGCACACCGGCGCGCCCCCCTGGCTCACCGCCGTGCTCCTCCTCGTCAACACCCTCGCCGTCGTGGCCTTCCAGGTCCGCGTCACCAAGGAGATCGACGCGCTGGAGCCCGCCGTCCGCGCCTTCCGGGTGGCCGGCGTCGTCCTCCTCGCCTCCTGCGCGGCCTTCGCCCTGTCCGCCGGGCGGGGCGCGGTGACGGCGACCGTCGCCCTGGTCGTCGCCGCGGGACTGCACGTGTACGGCGAGATGGTGCAGTCGGCGGGCTCCTGGCTGATCGGCTACGAGCTGGCCCCCGCGGACAAGCAGGGCCAGTACCAGGGCCTGTTCAACACCGGGGTCGCCGCGGTCCAGATGTTCGGCCCGGTCTCGCTGACGCTGCTCGTCGTCGACTGGGGCACCCCCGGCTGGCTGGTGCTCGGCGCCGTGTTCCTGGCCGGCGGACTGCTCATGGGCCCGGCCGTCCGGTGGGCGGAGAGCCGCCGCCCGGACGCCGCCGCGGCCGGCACCACACCGCTCACCACCGCCTGAGCGGCCGAGCGGCCCTGACCACGACATCCGCGCGGCCGTCGGGCCGGCGCGGAGGATGGGGGAAACATGGAAACCGTGCACAGCACGGCCGGCCCGCGGGCCACCGCCACGGCGGCCGTGCCCGAGGGCACCGGCCGGGACGGCGTGGAGCTCCAGCTGGCCGACGTCTGGCGCAAGCTGCTCGGCCGTCCCGACGTCGGGATCCACGACGACTTCTTCTCGCTGGGCGGCCACTCGCTGCTCGCGATCCGGCTGACCGTGGAGGTGCGCCGGCTCTTCCAGGTCGACCTCACCGCCGCGGACCTGCTCTCCGCGGCCACCGTCGCGGAGCTCGCCGAGATCGTCCGCCGCGGGACGGCGGGCCACCAGGGCCAGCTGGTCCGGATCCAGGCCGGGTCCGGCGACAGCCCCATCTACGCCCTGCCGCCGGTCTCCGGCACGGTGCTGCTGTACCCGCCGATCGCCCGCGCCATGGGCTCCGACCAGCCGTTCTGGGCCGTGCAGTCGGTCGGCCTGCTGCCCGGGGAGACCCCGCTCGCCTCCATCGAGGAGATCGCGGAGGCGTTCATCGAGCAGATGTGGGCCGTCCACCCGCGCGGCGCCGAGTGGAACCTGATCGGCTACTCGATGGGCGGCCTCCTCGCCTACGAGACCGCCCGCCGGCTCAAGGAGCGCGGGGAGCCCGTCGGCCTCGTCGGACTGCTCGACACCCGCATCACCGTCGAGCGCAGCGGCGACCCCGACTTCGCGCTGCGGGCCCTGCTCTGGCGCGGCCTCAAGCTGAAGCTGGACGTCGACTGGCTGCGCGGCCTCGCCCCGGAGGAGCGGGCGCGGGAGCTGGTGGAGCGGGCCGTCGCCGCCGGCACGATGCCGGCCGACTTCGACGCGGACCGGCTGCGCCGCATGATCGACATGTACCAGTTCAACCTGGACGCCCTCGCCGCCTACGAGGTCCGGCCGTACGACGGCACGGTCACCGTCTTCCGGGTGATGGACCGCTCCAAGGAGAGCGGCACGCTCCCCGAGGACCTCGGCTGGGGCGCGGTCGCCGCCCGGGCCGTGGTGTGCGACGTGCCCGGCGACCACTTCACGATGGTCGAGCCCGGCCAGGTCGAGATCCTGGGGCGGCGCCTCAGGGAGCGGCTCGACCTCGCCGCCGCGCAGAAGGGAACGCCCGCGGCATGACCCAGGACCTGAGCGGCGGCGCGACGACGGACTCGTACCGGGTCCACCCGATCGGAGTCGTCCGCTCGCCCCGCACCGTACCCGTCCACGACCACTGGGGATCGGTCAGCGCCGTCCTCGAACTGGACGCGGACCGGCTCCAGCCCGACGCGGTGGCCGGCCTCGACCTGTTCTCCCACCTCGAAGTGATCTTCCACTTCCATCTCGTCCCCGAGTCCGACACCGTCACCGGCTCCGTCCACCCGCGCGGCCGGGAGGACCTCCCGCGCCTGGGCATCCTCGCCCAGCGGCTCAAGGAGCGCCCCAACCGGCTCGGGGTGTCCCGCTGCGAGCTGGTCGGCGTCGACGGACTCACGCTGTACGTGCGGGGACTCGACGCCCTGGACGGCACCCCGGTCCTCGACGTGAAGCCCTACCAGCAGATCTTCCAGCCCCCACCAGAAGCAGTGCGCGAGCCGACCTGGCTGCGGGCGGCGATGTCCGCCTATTACTTCTGACCGTCTCCGCTACTTCTGACCGCCTCCGCCCGCCCGGCCACGAGCCGGTCCCGCGGACGTCCACAGCAAGGAGATCCCCTTGTCCGGCCACACCACCGGCGGCAACGGCACGCTCGACCTCGAGCTGAACCTCGGCCGCCTGCTCGACCGCAACCCCCAGCTCCAGATCCCGCGCGACGAGTACAACATCAACGTCACCTCCAACGAGGGCGACCGGCTCGACAGCGAGGAACTGGCCCGCGAGTACGGCTCCTTCCCCGGCGCCGGCCACCCGGCGCACCTCTACTTCCACCTGCCGCTCTGCAACTACATCTGCCACTTCTGCAACTACGTGAAGCGGCTCGTCCCGCGCGGCAAGGAAGACCCCTCGCTGCGGCTCTGGTCCGACCTCCTCATCGAGGAGTCGCGCCGCTACCTGGACCGCTTCGACTGGATACCCCAGGCCCGCATCGAGTCCTTCTACATCGGCGGCGGCACCGCGGCGCTGCTGCTCAACAGCCCCGAGTACATCGAGCCGCTGGTCCGCCACGCCCGGGAGAACTACGACCTGGCGGAGAACATCGAGTTCAACATCGAGGGCAACCCCGAGAACTTCCAGCGCCACCACCTGGAGACCGCCCAGGAGCTCGGCTTCAACCGGTTCAGCCTCGGCGTCCAGTCGCTCCAGGACGAGGTGAACGACTTCACCAAGCGCCGCCACTCCTCGGCCCAGTCCATCGAGGCCATCCAGAACCTGCTGGCCACCGGCCACCCGTTCAACGTGGACATGATGTTCGGCCTGCCGTACCAGACCCCCGAGTCGGTCCGCCGCGACATGACGATCCTCACCGACCTCGGCGTCCCCACCATCACCATCTACCGGCTCCGCAACGCGGACCGCGAGGAGATGGGCATCGGCAACCGCGCGGTCTGGAACAACCCGGCCGTCCGCGAACGCCTCATCAGCGAGGGCCGCTTCCCCGACCTGGAGTCGACCTACGCGATGCGGCAGGAGGCCGTCGAGGTCCTGCTGGAGAAGGGCTACTACCCGAGCCCCTGCGGCTGGTGGAGCCGGCCCGGCACCTACGAGGGCGGCAACATCCCGCAGACCTCGAAGAACAAGTGGGAGCACTACAACACGATGATCGCGTACGGTCCCGGAGCCTACGGCTGGCTCACCGGCGACCAGGAGGAGTTCCTCCAGACGCACAACATCACCGACATCAGCAAGTACGTCTCCTTCATGCAGAAGAACGACGGCCTGCCGCTCAACTTCGGCCGCCGGCTCTCCGGCCACAAGGCCATCGGCACCGCCCTCGGCTTCAACTTCAAGGCCAACCAGCCGATCGTCCTCGACCGCTACCGCGAGCGCTTCGGCGCCGACCTGCTGGAGATGGAGCCCTTCGCCTCCGCCTTCGCGGAACTCCTGGAGCGCGGCCTCGTCGAGAGCGTCGACGAGGGCAGGGCGCTCAAGCCGACCCTCGACGGCGAGGCCCTCCACGAGGAGATCATCTTCCACTACTTCCACCAGCGCATCGGCCTGTCCGACGCCCCCGTCTGCCGGCGGTGAGCGTGCGCGACACGACCCTGACCGGCCCGGCCGCGCCCTCCGGCGCGGCCGCGCGCCGGGCCGAGGAGGCGTTCGCCGCCCTGCACGGCGCCGACACCGCCCTCCTCCTGCCCAGCGCGGTGGCCGCCACCACCGCCGTCCTGCTCGCCCTCACCAACCCGGGCGGGCACGTCGTCGCCTCCGACCAGACCCCCGACCCGCTGCGCGCGGTCCTCCTTGCGGAACTCACCGGAGCCCGGCGCACGGTCGCCTTCGTCGACTGCACGGACGTGGACGAGGTCGTCGCGGCGGTGCGCCCCGAGACCCAGGTGGTGCACACCCCGGCCCTCAGCGACCCGCTGATGCGGCTCGCGCCCCTCAACGACCTCGCCACCTACGCCCAGATGAACGACCTCCTGCTGGTCGTGGACAACACCGCCCTGTCGCCGGCCCAGCTGCGGCCCCTGGAGACGGGAGCCGCGGTCGTCGTCGAGGACGCCTCGCCCTGCCTGGACGAGTGGGGGGACATCGGCGCGGCCCTGGTGGCCGGCGCCGACCGCCACCTGGCGCCCGTACGGGAGCAGGCCGCGCGCTTCGGCGGCCAGGCCGACCCCTGGGCGGCCCACCTGCTCGAACGGTCCCTGTCCACCGTGGAGCTGCGGCTGGAGGCCCGGGCCCGGAACGCCGAGCGGGTCGCCGACGCGCTGCGCCGGCACCCCGCCGTCCGCACCGTGCACCGGCCGTCGTTCGACGAGGCGCCGTGGGCCCTGGAGACCCACCAGGGCTTCGGCGGACTGCTCTCCTTCGAGACCGTCCCCGAGGCCGGCGACCTCCGCCCGGTCCTCGACGCGTGCGCCGACGCGCTCACCGCGACGGGCGGCACCCTGAGCCTGCCCGCCCTCACCACCCACGCCCGGCTGAGCGAACGGCTCCGCCGCGAGGCCGGCGTCTCGCGCCGGCTCGTCCGCGCCTCCGTGGGCACACGGGACCCCGGCCCCCTGATCCACGCCCTGCGCCGGGCCCTGGACGCGGCCGTCGCGCCGCGCCCCCGGACCGAAGGAGAGCCATGCTGAACGGCGTCGACCTGCGGGCCCGCCAGGCCCTCGCCGAGCAGATCCGGGAGGACTCCTGGGAGGCCCAGCTGAGCATGGGCGTGCAGGCGCACCCCGAGCCCGGCGGACGGTGCCGGGTGGACACCGAGCCGATGCGCATGGGGTCCATCCGGGTCGCCCGCTCCTTCAGCCTCCGGCAGAGCGGCTCCGGCCCCGGTACCGCGGCCGGCGCCGGCGACTGCCTCGACCCGGTCGGGTCGGTGCTGGTCGCGCTCGGCGCGTCCGTCGCCGACAGCGTCGTCACCCGGCTGACCGGCGAGGGGTGCCACCTCACCCTCCTGGAGGTGCTGCCCGTCGCCGAGTTCGCCCGCGCGGGCGGCGGAGGGGCCGCCGGGCTGTCGTACACGGTCCGCGTCGAGGGGGACGTCACCGCCGATCAGGCCCGCGGCGCGGTCCGCGCGGCCCGGGAGCGGAGCAGCGGGCACCGCACCCTGGCGGAGCCGAACGAGCTGCGGGTCGTGGTGCAGACCGAGCGCGACGTCCACCTCACCGCCCGGCCGGAGCCGGCCGGCCAGGGGCCCTTCGCCCCGGCCGAGCGGCGCGAGGCCCGGGTGTCCTGGGAGGTGGGCGCCCATGTGATCGCCGAGGTCGACGGGGTGCGCGCCGACTCCGACCAGCCGAAGCAGCTGTTCGGCGCCGACCTGGCGCCCAGCGCCCAGGAGTACTTCCTCGCCGCGCTGGCGGCCGAGGCGCTGCGGTTCGCCGCCCCGGACGGCCCCCCCGCCTCCGCCGCCCCGGACGGCCCCCCCGCCTCCGCGGCCCGGGACACCGTCCACGCCTCCGCCCGGATCGACCTGCGCGGGCCGTACTCCGCCCAGGACGCCCCGGCCGGCCTGCGCAACGTCCTCGTCCAGCTGCTGCCCGCCGACCCGACCGCCGGCGACGAGGGCCCGGCCGGGGCGATGCGCGCCTGGCTCGCCGAGGGGGACTCCCTGCGGCTGCTCAGGGACGCCCACCCGATCCGGGTCGACGTGGTCCTGAACGGGACCCCGCTCGCCCCCGAACCTGCGGCACCCGCCGACCCCGGTGGCACCGCGCCCGCCGGAGAGAACGACACCGAGGAGCACCACCATGCCCCGTGAATGGGACGCCAAGACCTACGACTCGCTCCCCCTGCCGCACCAGCAGTGGGGCAAGCGGACCCTCGGCCGCCTGAGCCTGACGGGCACCGAGACCGTCCTCGACGCGGGCTGCGGCACGGGACGCGACACGGCCGCGCTCCTCGACCTGGTGCCCGGCGGCCGGGTGATCGGCGTGGACGGTTCCCGCAGGATGCTGGAGCAGCTGCGGACGAAGCTGGCCGACCGGCTCGACCGGCTCGACGTGATCGAGGCCGACCTCACGAAGCCGCTGGAGCTGGGCGGACCGGTCGACGCGATCAGCAGCGTCGCCACCTTCCACTGGATCACCGACCACGCCGCGCTCTTCGCCAACCTCGCCGCCTCACTCCGCACGGGCGGCCAGTTCGTCGCCGAGTGCGGCGGCGCGGGCAACGTCGCGCGGATCAACGCGGCCGTCGAGGAGGTGCTGGGCTCGGCACCCGACGAGGGGGAGAAGGTCTGGTACTTCGCCGGCGTCGAGGAGACCGCCGCACGGCTGCGCGCGGCCGGCTTCACCGACGTCGAGGTGTCGCTGCTGCCCGACCCGGCCCGGCTCGACGCCGGCGACCAGCTGTGCAGCTACCTCGCCACGGTCGTCCTCGGCTCGCACCTGGACCGGCTGCCCGAGTCCGACCACGAGGACTTCGTCCGCGCCGTCGCCGCCCGCCTCCCGGAGCCGGTGGTGGACTACGTACGGCTCAACATCACCGCCCGCAGGGCGTAGGCGTGTCCGCCCGGTCCGCGGCGCCGTCGCCGCCCCTGCTGCTGGTCGTCCACGACCGGGGTTCCGCCACCGTCCTGCGCGTCCTGGCGGCGGCCCGGGGGCTGTGCCGGGTCGTCCTGCTCTGCGAGCCGGGCGACCCGCGGACGGGGGAGGAGCTGCGCGCCGCCGGGCGGCACGCCGAGGTCGTGGACATCACCGGCCTCGGCGAGGACGCCGTGTGCCGGCTGGCCGCCGGCCTCGCGCCGGCGGGCGTGGTCACCTTCAGCGAGCGGCGGCTGCGGCTCACCGCCCGGGTGGCCGAGGCGTGCGGGCTCCCCTTCCACTCCCCGGAGACCGCGGCCGTCCTCACCGACAAGTACCGGCAGCGCCGGGCCCTCGCCGCCGGCGGGGTCCAGGACACCCGGTGCGCCCTGGTGCGCGGCCCCGCGGACGCGGACGCGGCGCTCGCCGCGACGGGCCTGCCGGCCGTGCTCAAGCCGAGGTCGGGGGCGGGCGGTGTGGACACCTGCCTGGTCCGGTCGCCGGACGAACTCCTGTCCCGGCTGGCGGAGTTCACGGCCGACGGCGCCGGGGACTTCGTCCTGGAGGAGTATCTGCCCGGTGACCCCGCGGGGGCGGGCCCCGGGGCGGGCGACTACGTCTCGGTGGAGTCCGTGGTCGCCGGCGGCGAGCCGCGCACCGTCGCGGTGACCGGGAAGCTGCCGCTCGCCCCGCCCTTCCGGGAGACCGGGCACCTCCTGCCCGCTCCGCTGGCTCCCGGTCTCGTGACCGAGGCAGTACGGCTGGAGCGGCGGGCGCTGCGCGCGCTCGGCGTCCGGCACGGTGTGACGCACACCGAGATCAAGCTGACCCCGGACGGGCCGAGGGTCATCGAGGTCAACGGACGGCTCGGCGGCCACATCGCCGAGATCGTCCAGCGTTCCCTGGGGTACGACCTGGTCGCGGCGGCCCTGCGGCTGGCCCTGGGCCTGCCCGCCCCCGACCCGGCGGAGGCCGGGGTGCCGGTGCGGGACGGGGTGGCGTTCCACTGCAAGCTGGTCGCCCCTCAGGACCGGGAGCGGCCGGACCTCGGCCCGCTCGCCGCGCTGCTGGCGGAGCTGCCGGGGGTGGACCTGGTCGACGTCTCGCCGGCCGCCGGGGCGGCCGGCGAGCGGACCGCCGGCTGGCGCGCGGGCACGGCCGGCGCCGTCGGGGTCGTCTACGGGTCGGCGGCGGACCACGCGGAGCTGTGGGACGTCCTGCGCGAGGTCCGCGCGCGGCTGGACGCGTTCTGGCACACGTCCTCCGTCTCCGCCCCCGCATCGATGTGACGCACCGTCACGTCCCTCCCGTCGTACGGTGTTCCGTGATCCTTCCCGTCTCGCGAAAGGCGCAGCGCATGTCAGAGAGCAGCACCCCCGTGGAGATCGTCTCGGATCCGGTCGGCCGGGTCGTCGGCGGCCGGGCCGAGGTCCGGGACGACGAGTGGGGCGACGTGTCGGCGGTGATCCGACTGGACGACCGCTTCGAGCCCGAGGCCCTCGCCGGCCTGGACTCCTTCTCGCACGTCGAGATCGTCTACCACTTCGACCGGGTGCCCGTGGAGAAGGTGGAGAGCGGTGCCCGGCATCCGCGCGGCAACACCGACTGGCCCCTCGTCGGCATCTTCGCCCAGCGCGGCAAGAACCGCCCCAACCGGCTCGGCGTCTCCCGCTGCCGGCTGCTGCGCGTCGACGGACGTGACGTATATGTGCAGGGCCTGGACGCGGTCGACGGCACCCCCGTGCTCGACATCAAGCCCTACATGACCGAGTTCGGTCCGCGCGGCACGACCACCCAGCCCGACTGGGCCACCGAGATCATGCGCCAGTACTACTGACCCCCGGCGAGGCCGGGTGCCGCCGCCTGCCACGGCGGCCCCGGCCGCGACCGGCACCCCCTGCCCCCGCCCCCGGTCACGGCTCCCCGACTCCGCCGCCGCCCGCGGCTCCCCGCACGCGCGGAAACGTCACTGCGCAGGGGAAATCCGGCTGCGTAGGATACGGGCTCTGGCCCCTGGGCGACCCTCGAAGGGCCGGGACAGGGGGATCCACGTGCACGCCGACAACGACCGAAATCAGCTGGACCGCAAGGTATACGGACTGATCTACCGCAATCCCGGATGGAGCCTCGAGGAGGTCGCCGCCGCCGCGGGCTGCGCGCCCGCCGAGGCGGAGGACGCCTTCGACCGGCTGTTCGGCCTGGGCCTGCTGAGCCCCGCGCCGGGCACGGCACGCGGCTTCGGCACCGTGGAGCCGGAGGCCGCGCTCGCCCGCCTCTTCTCCTCCGAGGAGCGCCAGGCGACCGCCCACGTCGAGCGGCTGGCCGGCATCCGGTCCGCCATCGCCTCGCTCACCATGAACTTCTCGCACCTGCGCGACGAGCGGCGCGAGCCGGTCGAGATCGAGGTCCTCACCACCCCGGCCCAGGTGAACTCCTTCCTCGACGGCGCGGGCAGCATGGTGCGCGCCCGCATGCGCTCGATGCACCCCGGCGGCCCGCCGCCGGAGGAGGTCATCGACGAGATGCTGCTGCGGGACAAGGAGATGGAGGACCGGGGCATCGAGGTCGAGGTCCTCTACCAGCGGCGCACGGCGGAGATCCCGTACGTCGCCGCCTATCTGCGCGACGCCGCCCGCCCCGGCCGGGAGGCCCGTACGGCCGAGTCGCTGCCCGTCCGCATGATCCTCTTCGACGACAACCTCGCGGTCCTGCCCATCAATCCGGCCGACAGCAGCGCCGGAGCCCTCGCCGTCCACGGCGACGCCCTGATGCGCTCGCTGCACGCCTTCTACGACCACCACTGGCACCACGCGGCCCTGCCGCACGCCTCGCAGAAGCGTCCGGCGTCCCCGCCGGTCCTGGACAGCCAGGAGCTGATCGTCGTCCGGCTGCTGGCCGACGGCGTGAAGGACGAGACGATCGCCCGTCACCTGGGCATGTCCTCCCGGACCCTGAGCCGGCTCATCTCCGGTCTGCTCGACCGGCTGAGCGTCCAGACCCGCTTCCAGGCGGCCCTGCGCATCGCCGAACTGGGCCTGCTCGACACCCCCTGACGGCGTGCCGGAACGCAGAACGCCCCTCCGGCCAGTTGCCTGGTCGGAGGGGCGTCATCAGCGGTAGCGGAGGGATTTGAACCCTCGGTGAGTTTCCCCACACTCGCTTTCGAGGCGAGCTCCTTCGGCCGCTCGGACACGCTACCGAGAGAGAGCTTAGCCCAAACCGGCCCAGCGAAGAAATCCGTGCCCCCGCGCAGGTCACGGCGGGGGTCAGCGGGCCCGGAAGAAGGCGGTCAGCTGCTCGGCGCACTCCTCGCCGAGGACGCCCCGGACGACCTCCGGACGGTGGTTGAGCCGACGGTCGCGGACCAGGTCCCAGAGGGAGCCGGCGGCCCCGGCCTTCTCGTCGTCGGCGCCGTAGACGACCCGCTCGACCCGGGACTGGACCAGCGCGCCCGCGCACATCACACAGGGCTCCAGGGTCACCACGAGGGTGCAGCCGGTCAGCCGCCACTCGCCGGTGGTGGCGGCGGCCCTGCGCAGCGCCAGGACCTCCGCGTGGGCGGTCGGATCGCCGGTCGCCTCCCGCTCGTTGCGGCCGAGGGAGAGGACCTCTCCGGCGGGGGAGAGCACGACCGCGCCGACCGGTACGTCACCGGCCGGCACGGCCGCTGCGGCCTCGGCGAGGGCGAGGCGCATGGCGTCCCGCCAGGGTTCCGGCACGGGGCCGGGCACTGCGGGCGGCACTAGCGGACGGCCTCCAGGATGTCGGAGGCGCCGATGGCGTCGGCGATCTCCCCGAGGGCGTCCTCGGTCACGGCGAGCAGCTCCCGCTCGGACAGGCCGAGGTCGGCGAGGATCCGGCCCTCGCCGAGCGGACCGGCCGGCGCGATGCCGGCACTGCCCGCGGAGGCGTCGTCCTCGTCCTCGCCGGACGCGTGCTCCGGCTCACCGTCCTCGGTGCCGTCCAGGGCGGTGAGCCTTTCGAGCTCGTCGAGCTCGCTGTCCGGGTCGTCGTCGCCGAGCAGTTCCGAGGTGAGGATCTCCCCGTACGAGGAGCGGGCCGCGGCCGCCGCGTTGGAGACGTAGACCCGGGGGTCGTCCTCCCCGTCCACGCGGACGATGCCGAACCACGCGTCCTCCTGCTCGATGAAGACGAGGACGGTCTCCCCCTCGTCGGCCGCCGCCTCACGGGCCAGATCGGCCAGGTCCGCCAGCGTCTCCACGTCGTCGAGCTCCGTATCGCTCGCTTCCCACCCGTCTTCGGTGCGCGCGAGCAGTGCGGCGAAGTACACCTGACTCTCCCACTGATCAGAGGTGTGATGATCCGGCGGCGCGCTCCTGAGCCCCGCCCAATCGGCATCGTGACAGAAACGACGGCCTCAGGAGAGGTCTTCGGCTCTTGCGTCGTGCATCAGTCTGAACCACACCGCGTTCGGGTGGGCGTACGACCCCGGCGCACAAAGGGGGCGCGTCCCCGGACGTCACCAGCGGAAGGTGCGCATGCGCATGGCCTGTCTCATCCGGGCCGCCCGGGCGCGCCGCGGCTGCACGCGGTCGCGCAGCGCCTTGGCCTCGCCGAGCTCACGGAGGAACTGGGCGCGGCGCCTGCGGCGCTCCGCGTCGGTCTCCGGCTGTGTGTCCGGCCCCCGGGGCTCCGTGTCGCCCCGGACCTGGCCGGATGTGTTCTTCGGGTCGGGCATCGGCCACACCACCCCATCGCTGGGTCCCTGTGCTCCCACCTTGCCGCAGCGGCGTGGGTCGGTGCCAGTGCGCGGCGGGCTACTGTTGAGTCATGCGTCTCCACGTCGTCGATCACCCGCTGGTCGCCCACAAGCTCACCACCCTGCGCGACAAGCGCACGGACTCCCCGACCTTCCGCCGGCTCGCCGACGAGCTGGTCACCCTGCTCGCCTACGAGGCGACCCGGGACGTGCGGACCGAGCTGGTCGACATCGAGACCCCCGTCACGCCGACGGCCGGCGTGAAGCTGTCGTACCCGCGTCCGCTGGTCGTCCCGATCCTGCGCGCCGGACTCGGCATGCTGGACGGCATGGTGCGGTTGCTCCCGACGGCCGAGGTCGGCTTCCTGGGCATGATCCGCAACGAGGAGACGCTGGAGGCGTCGACCTACGCCACGCGGATGCCGGAGGACCTCTCGGGCCGCCAGGTGTACGTCCTCGACCCGATGCTGGCGACCGGCGGCACGCTGGTCGCGGCGATCCAGGAGCTGATCCGGCGCGGCGCGGACGACGTGACGGCCGTGGTGCTGCTGGCCGCCCCGGAGGGCGTCGAGGTCATGGAGCGCGAGCTCGCGGGCACGCCGGTCACCGTCGTGACGGCCTCGGTCGACGAGCGGCTCAACGAGGCCGGCTACATCGTCCCGGGCCTGGGCGACGCCGGTGACCGGATGTACGGCGCCGCCGAGTAGCGGCGCTCAGCAGCGGGTCGGCGCGGGCTTGGGCTTGTTGAGGGCCACCAGCGCCGCGTCCGCCGTCGCCTTGGGCGACAGGGCCTTGAAGGCCGTACCGATGATCAGGTCGATGTCCGCCGTGCTGCGGGCGTCGACCTTCGTCGTGGTGCCCGCGAGCTGGGTGCCGAGGACCGCGAAGGCGCCCTTGGAGGCGGCCGGGGCGCCGAGCAGCAGCCCGGAACCCTTGACCTTCTTGTCGTAGGCGGCGGGCGCGTTCCCGATCTTGCCGATGGCGAAGCCGCGCTTCTTCAGCTCGTCGGCGGTCGTCTTGGCGAGTCCGCTGCGCGGGGTCGCGTTGTAGACGTTCACCGTGACCTGGCCGGGCTTGGGCAGCTTGGCGGCGGCCGCGGCGGTGGGGGTGGGCGCGGGCTTGCAGTCGGTCTGCTTGCCGGCGGCGGTCTTCGTGCCGTCGTCGCCGGAGAAGACGTCGACGAGCTGGAGCGTGCCCCAGCCGGCCGCGCCGAGCACGACCGCGGCGGCGGCGGAGGCGAGGACGATCCTGCGCCGGCGATGGGGTCGCCGCATGCGCGGGTAGACATCCCCCGTGATGCGGTACTTTCCGCCCATGCCGGGGGGAGTGAGCATGCTCATGGGCGCAGCGTAATGCCGCCCGTGCGCGATGCCTACTTGATGATCATGTGATCGCGGCCGGATGGGCGTGAACTGCCCCCGAAAGGATCAGCGCACGGCGCCGTCCGGTGGGTCAGTCCAGTTCCAGCACGCGGGCGTGGAGCACCTGACGCTGCTGGAGGGCCGCGCGGACGGCGCGGTGGAGTCCGTCCTCGAGGTAGAGGTCGCCCTGCCACTTCACGACGTGCGCGAAGAGGTCGCCGTAGAAGGTGGAGTCCTCGGCGAGCAGGGTCTCCAGGTCCAGCTGGCCCTTGGTGGTGACGAGCTGGTCGAGGCGGACCGGGCGCGGGGCGACGTCCGCCCACTGCCGGGTGCTTTCCCGGCCGTGGTCGGGATACGGCCGGCCGTTTCCGATGCGCTTGAAGATCACACGGAAAGCCTACCGGGCGAGCGGCTCCCGGCGCAGCCACGCGGAACCGATGGGATGCTGGTGCAGACCATGACATAGCCGACATTGGGGTGCCGCCATGAGCGAGACGGAGCAGCCGCCGACGACCCCGGGGCCGGCCGGCACCGCCGGCGCGCCCGCGCCGGCACCGTCCGCCGGACTCCCCGCCCCGGTCGCGGAGATCGCCGCCGGGTACGCCTTCGAGGGCCCCGCGCTCGACCTGGGAGCCGTCCTCTGGGACGGCGTCTGCCACCCGGGCGCGCCGGTCCGGATCCCGCTCCCCGTCCTCAACCGGCACGGTCTGGTCGCCGGCGCCACCGGCACCGGCAAGACCAAGACCCTCCAGCTGATCGCCGAACAGCTCTCCGCCCAGGGCGTCCCGGTCTTCCTCGCCGACGTCAAGGGCGACGTCTCCGGCGTCGGTGCCCCCGGCGAGGACGGGGAGAAGGTGCGGGAACGGGCCGCGCAGGTCGGCCAGGAGTGGACGCCCACCGGCTTCCCCTGCGCGTTCTACGGCCTCGGCGGCACCGGCCCCGGCATCCCCGTCCGCGCCACGGTCACCAGCTTCGGCCCGGTGCTGCTCTCCAAGGTGCTCCAGCTGAACCGGACCCAGGAGCAGTCCCTCGGCCTGATCTTCCACTACGCCGACGCCAAGGGCCTGGAGCTGGTGGACCTGAAGGACCTGCGGGCGGTGGTCGCCTTCCTCGTCTCGGACGTCGGCAGGCCCGAGCTGAAGGGGATCGGCGGTCTGTCGACGGTGACCGCCGGGGTGATCCTGCGGGCCCTGACCGCCTTCGAGCAGCAGGGCGCGGGGAGCTTCTTCGGCGAGCCGGAGTTCGACACCTCGGAGTTCCTGCGGACCGCCGGGGACGGGCGGGGGACCGTCTCGGTCCTGGAGCTGCCGGCCGTGCGGGAGCGGCCTCAGCTCTTCTCGACCTTTCTGATGTGGCTGCTCGCGGACCTCTTCCACGACCTGCCGGAGGTCGGCGACCTGGAGAAGCCGAAGCTGGTCTTCTTCTTCGACGAGGCCCACCTCCTCTTCACGGGGGCGTCGAAGCCGTTCCTGGAGTCGATCACGCAGACGGTCCGGCTGATCCGCTCCAAGGGGGTGGGCGTCTTCTTCGTCACCCAGACCCCGAAGGACGTGCCTGCGGACGTCCTCGCCCAGCTCGGCAACCGGGTGCAGCACGCGCTGCGCGCCTTCACCCCGGACGACGCCAAGGCCCTGAAGGCCACGGTGCGGACCTTCCCGGAGTCGGCGTACGACCTGGAGGAGGTGCTGACCTCGCTCGGCACGGGCGAGGCGGCGGTCACCGTACTGAGCGAGCGGGGCGCGCCGACGCCGGTGGCGGCGACCCGGCTGCGGGCCCCGGAGTCGCTGATGGGGCCGATCGGCGCGGCCGCGCTGGAGGCGGCGGTGACGGGCTCGCCGCTGTACGGGCGGTACGCCGAGGCGGTGGACCGCCCGTCGGCGTACGAGCGCCTGTCGGCGGACGAGGAGGCCCGCGCGGCGGGGGCGGCCCGCGCGGAGGCGGAGAAGGCGGCGGAGAAGGCGGCGGAGAAGGCCGCGAAGGCGGAGGCGAAGACGGGAGCGAGGGCCCCCAAGGAGGAGCCCTCGCTCGTCGAGCAGGTCGTCGGCAGCGGGGTGTTCAGGTCCCTCGCCCGGTCGATCGGCACCCAGCTGGGCCGGGAGATCAGCCGCTCGGTCTTCGGGACGGCCCGCCGCAGGCGCTGACCGCCCGCTGGCTACTCGGTGACCTCGTGGTGGTCGTCGTGCAGGCCGCCGCCGCTGCCCGCGTCGCCCGTGGTGGGCACGGTGACGACCGGCTTGCGCAGCGAGGAGATGTCGTGGGCGTAGGTGCCGACGGCGTTGGCGATGACGTCGATGTTGGCGTCGAACGCCTCGCGGTTGACGTTGGTGATGTCGTCGCCCTTGGCGTGGTAGTTCACGTCGTAGGCGACGCCCGCCTCACCGCCGAACTTGGCGGCCTGCTCGGGGGTCTTGATGCCCTCGGCGCCGGTGAAGGTGCCGCCGGAGGGGATGCCGACCTCGATGAACGGGCCGTAGTCGGAGCGGCCGGTGAAGTCGGTGCCCTCGTGCGGGAGGCCCTGCTTGTCCATGAAGTCGGTGATGTCGCGCTCCAGCTGGGCGGAGCCCTCGGGGCCCGCGCCCGCGCCGACGCCGTCCGAGTTGTCGCCGTCGTACACGAACAGGCCGTAGTTCGGCGAGGCGATCATGTCGAAGTTCAGGTAGAGCTTGATCTCCTTCTTGTCGAGCTCCGTCAGGTTGGCGACGTAGTGCTCGGAGCCGAGGAGGCCGTTCTCCTCCGCGGACCACCAGGCGAAGCGGACCTTGTTGCGGACCTTGTCCTTCGACTGCGCGAGCTCCAGGGCGGCCTGGAGGAGGCCGGCGGAGCCGGAGCCGTTGTCGTTGATGCCGGGGCCGGCGGTGACGGAGTCGAGGTGCGAGCCGAGCATCACGGTGTTGGCCGCGTTGCCGCCCTTGGTCTCGGCGATGACGTTGTTGGTGGAGCGCTTCTCGTTGAGCTGGCGGACCTCGAAGGAGAGGTTCACCGCGCCCTTGGCGAGGTCGGCGGCGAGCTGCTCGCCCTCGGCCTGGGAGAGGCCGGCGGTCGGGATCTTGCCGGCGTCGGCGGCGCCCAGGGTGCCGGAGAGCAGACCCGCGGTGTTGTTGTAGACGATCGCGCCCACGGCACCGGCCGCGGCGGCGTTCTCCTGCTTGACCGCGAAGGCGCAGCCGCCGCGCTTGATCAGGGCGATCTTGCCGGTGAAGGTGCCGGAGGCGAAGTCGGCCGGCTCGCAGCCGCTGGTGCCGTCGGCGTCGACCGGGGCGGCGGTCAGGGCGGCCGTGATGCCGCCGACCGGGGTGGACTTGGTGTAGGTCATCGCCCGGATGTCCAGCGCGCGGGGCGCGGAGCCGAGGACGGACGCCTTCTCGGCGAGGGTCTCGGTGTAGACGAAGTCGAACTTCTCGTACGAGACGTTGTAGCCGGCCTTCTTGAGCTGCGTGTACACGTACGCGGCGGAGGCGTCGTGGCCGAGCGAGCCGGCCGCGCGGTGGCCGCCGGCCGACTCGGCTATCGCCTGGAACTTCTGCAGGTGCTTGAAGGCGTCCTGGCCGGTGGTCTCCCGGACCAGCTTCTTCGCCAGCTTCGCGGCGTCCCGGGCGGGCGCGGCGGCGGGGTCCTTGACGGCGGTGGCCGGAGACGCGAGGACCAGGGGGGTGGCGAGGGCTGCCGCGGCGAGGATGGCCGCGGCGCGACGCTGCGATGCGTTCACAGAAGTCCTTCCCGATGGGGACGAGGTTGAGGGGAAGTTAGCCATCGCGAGGGCATTCTGTGAACACGTTCGGCGCAATTCATGTCACCTTGAACAGGATTGACATCTGGAATTCTCAATTCCCTGAGGGTTTGCTGTCCTTGGCGGCTTTCGCCGCTTTTGCCGCCGCTTTCATCTCCTGCTTGTGGGCGCGGACCCTGGCGAGCGATTCCGGCCCGGTGATGTCGGCGGCCGAGCGGTGGGCGCCCTGCTCGCCGTACGGGCCGGCCGCCTCCCGCCAGCCCTCGGGCCGGACGCCGTACTGCTTGCCCAGGAGGGCGAGGAAGATCTGTGCCTTCTGCTTCCCGAAACCGGGCAGGGCCTGGAGGCGGGCGAGCAGCTCCTTGCCGGTGGCGGCGGTCCGCCAGACCGCCTCGGCGTCGCCGTCGTACTCCTCGACCAGGTACTGGCACAGCTGCTGGATCCGCTGGGCCATCGACCCCGGGTAGCGGTGCACGGCCGGTTTCTCCGAGAGGAGCGCGGCGAACGCCTCGGGGTCCCGCTCGGCGATCTCGTGCGCGTCCAGGTCGTCCCGCCCCATGCGGACGGCGATGGTGTGCGGGCCCGAGAAGGCCCACTCCATCGGGACCTGCTGGTCGAGCAGCATGCCGACGAGCGCGGCGAGCGGGGACCGCCCGAGGAGCGCGTCGGCGTCGGGCTGCTGGGCGAGGTGGATCTCGGGACTCATGTTCCGATGATCCCGCCGGGCGGGCCGGGCCGCCCGGCGGAGCCCGCCGTTCCCGTGAGGGCGCGGGCGCGCGTGCGCCCGGTGCGGCGAGACGGCCCGTCCCGTGTGCTCAGGCGTCCGCGTCCGCGCCCCGGCCCCGCGTCCGCGCCCCGGCCCCGCGCCCCGGCCCCGGGCTCAGGCGTCCGCGAAGCGCTCCAGGGCCGCGACGATCAGCCGCCGGGTCTCGTCGCCGCCCAGGTGGCCGGCCTTCTCGACCACGTGGAGCTCGGCGTCCGGCCAGGCCCGGGTCAGCTCCCAGGCGGTGGTGAGCGGCCCGCCCATGTCGAGCCGCCCGTGGACCAGCACCCCGGGGATGCCGGCGAGCCGGTGCGCGTCCCTGATCAGGGCGCCCTCCTCCAGGAAGGCGCCGTGCGCGAAGTAGTGGGAGCAGATCCGGACGAAGCCGAGCCGGGTGTCGTCGACCCGGTCGGTGTACGGGGTGCCCATGCCCTCCATCGACAGGACGGCGTCCTCCCAGGCGCACCAGTCGGCCGCCGCCCGCTCCCGGACGGCCCGGTCGGGGTCGTTCATCCGGGCCGCGTAGGCCCCCACCAGGTCCTCCGCGTGGTCCGCGCCCGCCCGGAACCGCTCGTGCGCCTCGGGGAAGAAGCGGCCGGCGCCCTCGTACAGCCAGGCCGTCTCGGAGCGCCGGGTGGTGGTGACGGCGGCGATGACGATCTCGCTCACCCGCTCCGGGTGCGCCTCCGCGTACGCCAGGATCAGCGTGGAGCCCCAGGAGCCGCCGTACAGCAGCCAGCGGTCGATCCCCAGGTGGACGCGGAGCCGTTCCATGTCGGCCACGAGGTGGGCGGTGGTGTTCACGGAGAGGTCCGCGGCGGGGTCGCTCGCGTGCGGGAGGGAGCGCCCGCAGCCCCGCTGGTCGAACTGGACGATCCGGTACCTCTCCGGGTCGAAGAGCCGGGGCGCGGTCGGGGAGGACCCGGAGCCGGGCCCGCCGTGCACGACGAGCGCGGGCTTGCCCTCCGGGTTCCCGTGGACCTCGTAGTGGACGCGGTTGCCGTCCCCGACGTCGAGCAGGCCGGTCGCGTGCGGGGCCGGGGGAGGGGTCTCGGATCGCATCCGGCCGACGCTACTCGGTGCCGGTGATCCGGGTCTCCGGGTTTTCGCACCAGCGCAGCACGGCCGGCCACGGCCCGAGCCCGCTGTCGGGGTTGAGGTGGGCGCCGCCCGGGACGAGGTCGGTGTCGAGGCCGAGCGGGGCGCCGTAGTGCCGGCCGGCGCCCTCGGGGCAGTACGGGTCCCCGTCGCCGTACACGAGGCGGGCCCGCACGCCTTCCTCGGCGAGGTCGAGGCCGTCGGCGAAGGCGGCGATCGCCGGGATGGCGGCGGTGACGCCGGGGGAGGGCGGGGCGACGAGCAGCACCCGGTCGGCCTCCGGCCGGCGCGCGCCCGCCCGCAGCCAGAGCAGGACGGAGAGGCTGTGCGCGAGGACGACGAACTCGCCCTCGGCCGGCCGCTTCCCGTGCTCCTCCAGCGCCGCCAGCCAGTCGTCGAGGACGGGCGCGTCCGGCTCGGGCAGCTGCGGGTAGCGGACCTCGTGGCCGCGGGCGCGCAGCTCGCCGGCGAGCCAGTGCTGCCAGTGGCCGGCGGGCCGGTGGTTCTCGAAGCCGTGGAGGACGAGGAAGGTCTTCGGTGCGGTCATGGCCCGATCGTGGGGCGCGGACCGGCCCGGGGTCCACCGCGTTCCGAGGAGCGGACGGGCGGTCTCACGCCCGGAGCGCGAGCAGTTCCCGTACGCCCGCCTTGACCCGCTCGGCGGGGAGCGCCTGCTCCACCGAGAGGTGGTGCATCAGGTCCGGGGAGAACGGCGCGAGCAGGAGGTGGGCGAGGAGCGCGGCGTCGGCGCCGGGACGGAGCCGGGAGAGCAGCATCGCCACATGGGTGTGCATGACCTGGTAGGCGCCGCTGTGGTAGCGGGCGCGGGGTGCGGCGGAGTGCGCGGCGAGCAGGATGGCGCGCTGCTCGGCGACGCGGTCGACGAGGGCGTCCAGGAAGGCGTCCAGCCGCTCGTCGGCGGGGGCGCCGGGGCCGAGCGGCGGCGGGCCGCTCATGTACGCCTCCTGGAAGACGCGCTCGCGGTCGTCGAGGAGCGCCCAGAGCAGCTGCGAGACGTCGCCGAAGCGGCGGTAGACGGTGCCGACGCCGATGCCGCTGGCGTGGGCGACCTGGTTCATGGTGACCGCGTCGGGGCCCTTCTCGGCGACGATCCGGGCGGCGGCGTCGAGGATCCGGCGCCGGTTGCGGGCGGCGTCGGCGCGCTCGGGGGCCGGGCCGGGGCCGGTGCCGGGCGCGGTCGGGAGCACGGTGAGCAGCGGCGCGGAGCCGTCGTCGGTCCCCGGTGTTCTCGTGCTCATCGGCCCGTTCCTGCCCTTCGTCGCGCCCCCGTCGTCGGTGTCCCCGTCCTCCGAGCATACCTGGCCCGCTTGCGATCCGGATTGCTATCCGCTTAGTCTCGGAACAGCTAACCGGAAAACAATCCGTTTGAGTGTCGCCCGCTGCGAGGAGCCCGTCATGTCCGTGAAGGTCGCCGTCGTCCACTACTCGTCCACCGGTGCCGTGCACCAGCTCGCCCAGGCCGTCGCCGAGGGCGCCGAGAAGGCCGGCGCCGAGGTGCGCCTGCGCCGCGTGCCCGAGCTCGCCCCCGACGCCGCCATCGACGCCAACCCGGCCTGGCGCGCCCATGTCGACGCCACCGCCGACGTCGAGCTCGCCACCCTCGACGACCTGGAGTGGGCGGACGCCTACGCGTTCGGCTCGCCGACCCGCTTCGGCAACGTGGCGGCCCAGCTCAAGCAGTTCGTCGACACCACCGGCGGCCTGTGGCAGCGCGGCGTCATGGCGGACAAGCCCGCCACCGCCTTCACCAGCGCCCACAACCTCCACGGCGGCAACGAGTCCACGCTGCTCGCCCTCTACAACACCTTCCACCACTGGGGCTCGATCATCGTCTCGCCCGGCTTCACCGACCCCGCCGTCTACGCGGCCGGCGGCAACCCGTACGGCACCGCCCACCCCGCCGCCAACGGCGCCCCCGCCGAGAACGTGCTGGCCGCCGCCCGCTACCAGGGCGCCCGCCTCACCACGATCGCCAAGCGCCTGAAGGGCCTCGCGGTCGACTGACCCGGCCCCGCGGACGCGCGCACCCCCGGCGGAAGGTGTCTCCGCCGGGGGTGCGCGCGTGCGTGCGGGGGCCGCTCAGGCCCCGTGTGGGTGCGGGCCGCTCGGGCCCCGTGTGGGTGCGGGCCGCTCGGGCCCCGGGTGCGTGTGCGGGCCACTCGGGTCCCGTGTGCGTGTGCGGGTCAGTCAGGTCCCGCGTGCGTGCGGGGGCCCGCTCAGGCCAGGGACAGGAACAGCTTCTCCAGCCGGGCCCGCATCTTGTCCGGGTCCTCGCCGTCCCGCTTCCCGTTCTCCATCTCCGTCAGGCACTGCTGGAGCCCGGTCGCGATGATCGCGAACCCGGCCCGGTCCAGCGCCCGCGAGGCCGCGGCCAGCTGGGTCACGACCTCCTCGCAGTCGCGCCCCTCCTCGATCATCCGGATCACGCCGGAGATCTGGCCCTGCGCCCGGCGCAGCCGGTTCAGCACGGCCTTGAGCTCCGCGCCCGCGAGATCGAGTTCCACAACCACTCCTCCAGCAGATACCCCACGGGGTAATTTACTCCCCAGGGACGGGGGGCCTTCGACAACCAAGGATGACACCTGCCATGACCGTGCCCCAGATCCTCGATCCCGCCGAGGCCCGCGACCGCCTCGCCGACCTCACCGTCGTCGACGTCCGCACCCCCGCCGAGTACGCCTCCGGCCACCTGCCCGGCGCCCTCAACATCCCCCTCGACGCGCTCGGCCGCGCCCTGCCCGCCCTGAAGGACGCCGCCACCCGCGGCGACCTCCTCGTCGTCTGCCAGTCCGGCAACCGCTCCGCCGCCGCCCGCGACCGCCTCGCCGCCCAGGGCGTCACCGCCCTCGACCTCGCCGGCGGCACCAGCGGCTGGGCCGCCGCCGGACACGCCCTGGACCGCCCGGCCGGCGCCCCCGCCACGGCCGTCTGGGCCATGGACCGCCAGGTCAGGCTGGTCGCCGGCACCCTCGTCCTGCTCGGCCTCGCCCTCGGCCTGCTCGTCCACCCGGCCTTCCAGCTGCTCTCCGCGGGCATCGCCGGCGGCCTGGTCTACTCCGCGCTCACCAACACCTGCGGCATGGCCCTGATGCTCGGCCGGCTCCCGTACAACCGCGCGCGGGCGCACACCCCGGACCTCGACACCACCCTGGCCCGCCTCGGCGGGCCCAGGGGGTAGTGCCCGTACGGCCCGCCGCGCTCAGTCCTGCACCGGCCCCGTCTCGTCGATCCGGCGGATCACCACCGGATACTCCGGCGCCCCCGCCGGCTGCGGACAGCGCGCCACCCGGGCGGCGATCTCCGTCACGCGCTCCAGGCTCGCGCACTCCAGCACCCAGTAGCCGGCCAGCACCTCCTTGGTCTCCGCGTACGGGCCGTCCGTCACCACCGGGCGGCCCTCCCCGTCCACCGACACCAGCCGGGTCTCGCCCGGGTCGGCCAGACCCTGCCCGTCGAGCATCTCGCCGCTCGCGAGCAGCTCCTTGTTGAGCGTGTTCATGAAGTCGAACATCGCGGTCAGGGACTCCTTGTCCCAGGCCGGGCTCTGCGCCGAGCCGCGCCCGGACATCGCCTCGTAGTCGGCGTGCGAGCCCTCCACCATCACCAGGTACTTCATGACGTCCTCCCGTCTCTTCCCGGGCCCTCTTCGTGGCCCTTCCGAAGGAGAGTCGGAACCGGCGCGCGGATCTCGACACCGCGCGGACGGAATCACCAAATCCGTCCCGAATCACCCGACCGCCCCATGATGTCGGCTGTGAACCCCTTCACCTTCTCCGCCGCCTTCATCACGTTCTTCTCGGTCGTCGGACCGCCGAAGGTCCTCCTCTCCTTCGCCGGCCTCGCCCAGGTGCACCCGATCCGCCAGCTCCGCACGATCGCCCTCCTCTCCTCCGGGGCGGCGGTCCTCGTCGGACTCGTCGCGGGCATCACGGCCCCGTGGCTGCTCGACCTCTTCCACATCAGCACCCCCGCGCTCCAGCTCGCCGGCGGCGTCATCTTCTTCATCTACGCCGTCGGCCTCGTCCTCGGCGTGCACCTCGGCTCCGACGGCACCCACCAGGACACCCCCGACACCGTCAGCGGCCTGCGCGAACTCCTCATGCCGTACGTGGTCAGCCCGCTCGCCATGACCGCGGTGCTCATCGAGGCCGCCGCCCGCGAGGGGGTGGGCTGGCGGGCCACCGCCGTCGGCGCGTACGTGACGGTCATCGCCCTCGACCTCGTCTGCGTCCTCCTCCTCGCCCGGCTGCTGCGCCGCACCCACCACGGCACCATCGAGCTCTTCGGCCGGCTCCTCGGCCTGCTGCTCGCCGCGGTCGGGGTGGACCTCTTCCTCGACGGCCTCTCGGAACTCGGCGTCCCCGGCCTGGACCGTCACTAGGGAGCGACCCCGGGGGCCGGGGACGCGAAGGGTTGCGGTCCCAAGATCCGGAACGGGTCCGGGGCTCAGGAGCCGGCGGCGGCCCGCTCGCCCAACGGCCGCCGCCGCAGCGCCGGTTCGGTGAGGGAGGCCGGCCGCCAGACGCCGTCGGCCCGGTAGAGGTCGGTCCCGGGCGGCACGATCGCGTCGATCCGGTCCAGCGCCTCGTCGTCCAGGACGAGCGAGGCGCCCTTCAGCAGCCCGTCCAGCTGCTCCCCCGTCCGCGGCCCGAGGATCACCGAGGTCACGGCCGGGTGCGCGGCGGCGAAGGCGACCGCCAGCTCGGGCAGCGAGCAGCCGATGTCCTCGGCGAGCAGGGCCAGTTCCTCGACCGCGTCGAGCTTCGCCGCGTTCTCGGGGAGGGCGGGGTCGAAGCGGTGCGGGGTGATCGCCGCCCGCCCGCGCGAGAGGTCGACCGCCCGCCCCTTCCGGTACGCCCCCGACAGATACCCGGAGGCGAGCGGCGCCCAGGTCAGCACGCCCATCCCGTACCGCTGCGCCAGCGGCAGCACCGCCGTCTCCACCCCGCGCGCCAGCAGCGAGTAGGGCGGCTGCTCGGTCCGGAACCGCCGCAGCCCGCGCCGCTCGGCGACCGCGTGCGCCTCGACGATCCGCTCGGCGGGGAAGGCCGAACAGCCGAAGGCCCGGATCTTCCCCTGGGAGACCAGGTCGCCGAGGACGTCCAGGGTCTCCTCGATGTCGGTCCGGTGGTCGGGCCGGTGCACCTGGTACAGGTCGATCCGGTCCGTCCCGAGCCGCGCCAGACTGGCCTCCACGGCCCGCACGATCCACCGCCGCGAGAGCCCGCCCCGCGCGGGCCCCTCCCCGCCGACGGGGAAGTACACCTTGCTCGCGAGCACGGTCTCGTCCCGGCGGCGCGGATCGCGCAACGCCTTCCCGACGATCTCCTCGGACTCGCCCGCCGAGTACATGTCGGCGGTGTCGACGAAGTTGATCCCCCGGTCGAGCGCGGAATGGATGATCCGCACGGCGTCCTGATGGTCGGGATTCCCGACCGACCCGAACATCATCGTGCCGAGGCAGTAGGTGCTGACTTCGATCCCGGTCCCACCGAGTATCCGATAGCGCATGCGCCGCACCCTAGAGCCTGGAGCCGACTCCAGGACAAGCCCGCGACGTCACGCCCCGGGCCTGCCCGCTCGCAGCCCCGGCCCCTCACCGCCCCACCCCCGCCCCGCCCCGGCCGGTCACCGCCTCATCCATCCCCGCCCCGCCCCGGCCGGTCACCGCCTCATCCATCCCCGCCCCGCCCCGGCCGGTCACCGCCTCATCCATCCTCGCTCCGCCCCGGCCCCGCACCGCCCCGGCCGGTCACCGTACCGCCGCCGCGACGTCCCGCAGGAACGCCGCCACCGCCCCGAACACCTCCTCCGGCCGCTCCAGATGGACGTCGTGACCGGCGCCCGGCAGGGAGACGCCGCGCAGCCCCGGCCGGCGCCGCGCCATCCCGTCCCACACCTCGGCGCCGATGATCCCCTTCTCGCCGAGGACACCGAGCAGCGGCACCTCGATCGCGTCCCACTCGTCCCACCAGCCGCGGAGCGCGTTCTCGGCGAGCGAGGCGGCCAGCACGGCGACGTCGAACCGCGGCCACCACCCGCCGTCCCGCTCCTCAAGACCGGAGGCCCACCCCTCGCCGAGGCCGCTGCCCCCGAAGTACGCGACGGCCGCCTCCCGGCTCGCGAACGGCACCGGCCACCCCTTTAGCCAGCCCACGACCTGCGCCACGTCCTCGGGCGTCGACCGGTCGGGCCCGGCCTCGACCAGGACCGCCCCGGCGACGAGGGGATGCCGCCGGGCCGCGGCGAGCAGCGCGGCCAGCCCCCCGTAGGACTGCCCGACGAGCACGAACGGCCGCCCGCCGCCGCACTCCTCGACGACCCCGAGTACGTCCTCCGCGTAGGCCGCGCGGGAGACGTCCCCGGGCCGCCGCTCGCTCGCCCCGTGCCCGCGCTGATCCAGCGCGACCACCCGGTACCCGTCGGCGCTCAGCCGACCGGCGAGCCCGTCCCACTCCCCGCAGTGCCCGGCGAGCCCGTGCAGCAGCAGTACGCCGGCCCCGTCCCCGCCCCAGTCGCGCAGCGACAGCCGCACACCCCCACGCTCGAACTCCCGCGTGACGTAGCTCACATCCACTTCGGTCCCACCCCTGTCACATCCGCGCGGCGCACTCCGTCAATCCCATGAAAGCCCACGGAGAACACACCCGCCCCACCTCACGGAGGAACCCCATGGACGCCCGCCTCAACCTCTTCGCCAGCCCCATCGCCGCCAAGGTCGTCAAGCACCTCGCCTCGGCCGGCTTCGGCATCCCGGACGCCGTGCTCCCGCACAGCACCCAGGAGCTGGTGAAGATCCGCGCGAGCCAGCTCAACGGCTGCGGCTTCTGCCTCGACATGCATACCAAGGACGCCGCCGCGGCCGGCGAGACCGCCCTCCGCCTCCACCTGGTCGCCGCCTGGCGCGAGGCCAAGGTCTTCACGGAGGCCGAGCGCGCCGCCCTCGAACTGACCGAGCAGGGCACCCGCCTCGCCGACCACCACACCGGCGTCACCGACGCGGCCTGGGAGAACGCGGCGAAGCACTACGACGAGGAGCAGCTCGCCGCCCTGGTCTCCCTCATCGCCCTGATCAACGCGTTCAACCGCATCAACGTCATGACCCAGCAGCCGGCCGGCGACTACGTGCCGGGCCAGTTCGCCTGACCGCTACCGCCCGTCCTCGGCCCGGACGGCGGCCACGAGCGCGTTCGCGTGCCCGTGCCCGAGCCCGTGCTCGCTCTTCAGCCAGCCGACGAGCTCCATGTGTTTGCTGAGCGGCGAGGAACGGATGACCTCGAACCACTCGGACACGGGCCGCCCGTACGTGGCCTCGATGGAAGGGAAGTAACTGGCGGGACCCTTGGGGGAATCGGACACGACGACCTCCGGAACGACGACGGCGACGGACAACGACGAAGAAGAGACTCCGCCGCCCCCCGAAACTAATCGCGCCGGATGTGCTCGGGATCCACATGCCGCCGCACCATCGGCACGGAGGCCACCCCCGCGATGACGAGCACCCCCACCGCACTCCCCAGCAACAGCGGCAACCCCTCCCAGTCCCAGTGCACGGCCCCGCCCCCGGTGATCAGGTAACTCGACTCGGCCAGCCACCCCGCCACCACGGCCCCACCCAGCCCCACCCCCAACGGCACGACCACCTGCACCACCTGCACCACCCGCAAGGTCCGCCCCCGAGCCCCCAGCAACGCCAGAGCGGCCACCTGCCCCCGCCGCTCCAGCGCCCGATCAGCCACAGAAACCACAAACGCCGCCACCCCGACGACGAGCCCGAGCACCATGCCGGTCCCCAGCAGGCTCCGCACCACTGTCAGCTGCGCCAACGCCTCGACAGCGATCCCCACCGCCTCCACCTCGGCCGTAGGCACCACCGCCCCCACCCCATCCAGCACCCGCCGCACGGTCTCCGCATCCGCATCGGACACCAACGTCAGACTTCCCGCCCCAGCAGCAAGGCTCCGGGGCACCAGTGAGGGTGGTACGAGCAGGCTGCCGGAGGCGAAGACCGAGATGTCGTAGGGGTGGGTGTCGACCCGGTGGAGCGGCACGGTGAGCGACGTCTTCCGACCGTCTTCCAGTGCGAAGGGGAAACGCACCCCGGGTTCAGGGTCGTCCCAGTACGCCGCCCGGTCGTCGTGCAGCTGTTGGATCCTGCCGTCCTGGCACCCGGCGCTCCGTTCGGTCAGCGCTTTCAGCTGCGCACAGGTGGCGACGATCGCTGTCACAGTCGGCCTGATCTCGTCGGAGAAGTCGTCCCAGGACTCGTACGAGACCACGTGGTCTCGGACTCCTGGCACACGCACCACCGCCCCGCGCTGCGCAGGGCTCAGGTCCTTCAGATTGATCCGGTACTCCTGAAGCGGAGCCGTACGCCGGCTCACCTGGTCCAGTTCGATGAGCACGCCCTGGGTGAGCGAGGCACCGAACACCAGGAGCACGAGTCCGGTGACCACCCGGAGCGAGGAGCCCGGATCCACCTCGGTACGCCGCATCGCCAACGTCAGCGGAAGCGACTTGCTGATTCCCGCGAGGCGCCGCGCGAGCCAGGCGGTGACGGGAGGCAGTCCGAAGACGAGCCCGGCGCCGGTCAGCAGCACGGCACAAGGGACGAGCGTGGAGCTGGCGGACCCACCGGACGGGTCCCGCCCCATCACGCTCATCACGCAGTAGCCGCTGATCACGCCCAGCCCCGGAACCAGCAGCAGCGTCCCGAACTTCCGCGGCGGCCTGCGTTCCGCCGTCCGGCGCACCGCGATGGGCGAGAGAGCTGCCCGGCGGGCGCTGAACAGACCGACGATCCAGGCGAGCGCGGGACACCCGACCAGGCACACCGCCACGGTCGCCCACTCGGGCCGCCCGTCTGCCGGGTACCACCGCAACCCCGGGAGGCCGACCCGCGCCATGATCTCGTTGACCCCGAGGTACCCGGCGAGCCCGAGCACGGACCCGAGACCCGCCGCTGCGACGGTCTCCGCTGCGTTGACCCGCACTGTGCCTTTGATGCTGAGACCTACCAACCGCAGCGCTGCCAGCCGCCGTGCACGTGATTCGCCGGACAGACGAGCGCAGACGGACAGGAAGATGACCAACGGAAGGAGAACGACGCAGGCGAGTGTGAACCGCAGGATGTCGAGCGTCGAGGGTTCGATGACGGGATGCCAAGGGTGATCGATGCCGAAGCTCCCCAAAGGCAGGGCATCTGGAATCCGGTCCGGTGTGGTGCCGATATAGGCATAGAGATCGTCAGGGCCCCCCAGGCCCTCAGGGGCGATCAAACCGATGACGCGCCCCGGGACGAGTCCTCGTGCCCCGGCGCTGGTCTCCATGACCTGGCTGAGCTTCGGCGAGACGATCGCCTCGCCGGCGGTCGGCAGCCGTTCGATGCCTGGAGGGAGCGGAACGGGTCCCGGTGCTTTCCGGGCCAGAAACGTGCGCTGCAATGGCTGCGAGCCGTAGGGATCCAGCAGCTCGTAGAACACGACGTTGCTGTGCTTGCCCGGCTGGATCTCCCGGGCCTGCGTTCTCGCGTCGTGGGATGCGACGATCGTGGGAATGGTCATGACGGCCGCTAGGCAGGCCACACCGAGTGCGGATCCGAGCGCCATGAGCAGGAATCGAATACGTCCTCGGCGACCGCTGCCCCAGAGGAGACGGAACCCGAGCAGCAGCGGGTTCACACTGCCACCCGCTGGGCTAGGACACCGTCCGACATCGTGTACTGGGAGTCGGCCTTAGCCGCGACGGCGGCATCGTGAGTGACGATGACGACAGCCGTGCGCTGGCTCCTGGCCAACTGCAGAAACTCGTCCAGCACATGAGCCGCGTTCGTGCTGTCCAGAGCACCCGTCGGCTCGTCGGCGAACACGACGTCAGGGCGATGTACGAGAGCGCGCGCCACCGCAACGCGTTGGGCCTGGCCTCCGGAGAGTTTCGAAGTCCTGCGGCGCAGAAGGTCCCCCAAGCCCAGCCGTCCCAGCACCTGAGCAGCGATCGCGTGAGCACGGTTCTTGTCGATACCGGCGAGACGGAGTGGTAGCGCCGCATTCTCTTCGACAGTCAATTCGGAGAGGAGTTCCCCGTACTGGAACACGAAGCCGATCCGCTCCCGACGTAAGGCACTCAGCTCGTCATCGGGCAGTGTGGAGAACGGAACTCCTTCGAAGGAGACGGTGCCGTTGGTGGGCGGAAGAACGCCGGCGAGGCAGTACAGCAGGGATGACTTGCCCGACCCGCTGCTCCCCGTGATCGCAGCTACTTCGCCCCGTGCCAGGCTGAAGTCGGCTCCGCGTACTGCGTGCTGCTCGCCGTAGAAGAGGTCCACGCCCTCGGCGCGGAGGACGGTGTCCATCGCTTGAGCTCCAATGAGAAGGGGAGCCGCCCGAAGGCGGCTCCCGCGCGGCTACTGGCTACTTCCGCTTGAACAGACGGAGCGGCGTGCAGTTGTCCGGCCTGAGCGAACCCCGGTCCCGGCAGAGGTGCATACGGACCTCCTTCGTGACGAGGACCGCGCCGTCGGAGAGCACCTTGTCGACCGTGACGGCCTTCCGCTGGACTCCGCGAATCTCTCCCCACGGGTACGAGTAGACCCTCAGCCGCAGGTACACGTTGTGGCCATCGTTGGGCTTCTCGTCCTTCAGAGTGCCCTTCACATGCAGACCGCTCGGGACGATGTTCTTGGACTGCCACGCCCACCGGCCCTTGAAGCTGGCCCCGGGGGTAGCGAGCTTCATCTCGTGCCATGAGCTCGCGGCTGCACCCCCCGCCCCGGCGAAGAACAGCCCCGCGACGACCGCCGCCGTTACCGACTTCCTCAACTTCCCCATGAGTTGCCCCTGATGCTTGATGAGCCGACTGGTCGTCACAGAACGTATCGGCTCCGCTACGGGGTGGATGGCGCAGGAACGTCCCTCCGTCTGATCACCGCCCGATCCGGTGAACGGAACGTCGAAAAAGCATCTCTTCCATGGAGCGGATTCACGGGTGTGACGGCATGAAAATGCAGGTCAGAGGTGGTTTCGCGCAGGTTTGGGCAGGCGGACCGCAAGCCCGTAGGAGTGATCATCGGTGCGCCTGCGTGAAGGGATCCGCACCGCTCCCAGAGGACGCGCGCATGCGTAGCGACCTCACTCCCCGTCACGAGTTCCGCTGGAACGGCCCGCCTCCGCCGACGACCCCTGTGCCGGATCCGGGTGATGCCGATGGATCAGAAGGTGGAGGCCCAGCGGACCCGGATGCGGTATCGCGGGCTCCGGGAGGCCATGCGCCGCACGGAGGCCGCCATGCGGGAGGCCGGCGCGACCGGCGAGGAGATCGCCCGGGAGCTGGTCGACATGCGCAGCCAGGCCAAGGCGATCACCCGCGCCGGGATGCCCCAGGAGGACGTCCGCGCCCTGAAGGCCCGGAACCAGGCGGGTGCGGCAATCCCCTCGGCCCCACTCCTGGCCGCAGGGCGTCGACGCCTCCACGCGCACCGGCTACGCGGTCGACCGCGAGCTGAGCCTGGAGTACCGCCCCTGCCCCGTGTGACCGGCCCGGGCCGGGAAACGCCGAAGGGCCGGACCGTTTTCACGGTCCGGCCCTTCGGGCTGGCGGAGGATACGAGATTCGAACTCGTGAGGGGTTGCCCCCAACACGCTTTCCAAGCGTGCGCCCTAGGCCACTAGGCGAATCCTCCGGGAAGAACATTACATGACCGTGGAGGGTGCTCGCGAACGTGATCCGTGGGGTGGGGAAGGTGCGGGGGAGAGGGTCGGGGAAGCGGCTCCGATCGGGTAGTCTGGGCGGAGCCCCTCACGCGGCGCTATCTGACTGAACTCCCCCAGGGCCGGAAGGCAGCAAGGGTAGGTCGGCTCTGGCGGGTGCGTGGGGGGCGCTTGCGTTCCCGGAGTCTCGGAGAGCCGGAGACTCGGGGAGTTCTGAGAGCCGGGGAGTTCTGAGACTCGGGGAGTCTGAGAGCCGGAGACTCGGGGAGTTCTGAGAGCCGGAGACTCGGAGGGCCCGCGAGGGCCTGGGGGCCTCGGAGGTTTCCCCGGCGCTACGGGATCAAGCCTCGCGCCCCTGCCCGGCGGCGGACCCCGTCCCGCCGGCCCCTTCCCCCGCCACGCCCCCCACGACCCGACTCCGCCCCGCCCCTCCCTCTCCTTTCCCGGGTTGTCGGCGGGCGCCTATAACCTCGTATACGTGTCGTCTCTCGCGCTGTACCGCCGCTACCGCCCCGAGTCCTTCGCCGAGGTCATCGGGCAGGAGCATGTCACCGACCCGTTGCAGCAGGCCCTGCGGAACAACCGGGTCAATCACGCGTACCTGTTCAGCGGGCCGCGCGGCTGTGGCAAGACGACCAGCGCGCGGATCCTGGCGCGGTGCCTGAACTGTGAGCAGGGGCCGACGCCCACGCCCTGCGGGGAGTGCCAGTCCTGCCGGGACCTCGCGCGCAACGGGCCGGGGTCGATCGACGTCATCGAGATCGACGCCGCCTCGCACGGTGGTGTGGACGACGCCCGTGACCTGCGGGAGAAGGCGTTCTTCGGGCCCGCCTCCAGCCGGTACAAGATCTACATCATCGACGAGGCCCACATGGTCACCTCGGCGGGCTTCAACGCCCTGCTGAAGGTGGTCGAGGAGCCGCCGGAGCACCTCAAGTTCATCTTCGCGACGACCGAGCCCGAGAAGGTCATCGGGACCATCCGGTCGCGCACCCACCACTACCCGTTCCGGCTGGTGCCGCCGGGGACGCTCCGGGAGTACCTCGGCGAGGTGTGCGGGCGGGAGGGGATCCCCGTCGAGGACGGGGTGCTGCCGCTCGTCGTGCGGGCCGGCGCCGGATCCGTGCGTGACTCGATGTCGGTGATGGACCAGCTCCTCGCCGGTGCCGGCGAGGACGGTGTGACGTACGCCATGGCGACCTCGCTGCTCGGTTATACGGACGGGTCGCTGCTCGACTCCGTCGTGGACGCCTTCGCCTCGGGCGACGGCGCGGCGGCCTTCGAGGTCGTCGACCGGGTCATCGAGGGCGGGAACGACCCCCGGAGGTTCGTCGCCGACCTGCTGGAGCGGCTGCGGGACCTGGTGATCCTGGCCGCCGTCCCCGACGCCGCCGAGAAGGGGCTCATCGACGCGCCCGTCGACGTCGTGGAGCGGATGCAGGCCCAGGCGTCGGTGTTCGGCGCCGCCGAGCTGAGCCGCGCCGCCGACCTCGTCAACGAGGGGCTGACCGAGATGCGCGGCGCCACCTCGCCGCGCCTCCAGCTGGAGCTGATCTGCGCGCGCGTGCTGCTGCCCGCCGCCTTCGACGACGAGCGGTCGCTGCTCGCGCGCCTCGACCGGCTGGAGCGCGGGGCGGCCGCCGCGCCGCCGGCCGCCGCCGTCTTCACGCCGGCGCCGCCCGCCGGACCGCCGATGGGGTACGTCCCCGGCCCCGACGCCCATACGCCGATGGCCCCGCCGCCGCCCCCGCAGCAGGCCGCCCCGGCCCCCGCGCCCGCCCCCGTCCAGGCCGCGCAGCAGCCGCCGGCCCAGCCGGAGGCGGCCCGGCCCGGTGCCTGGCCCGGGGCCGCGCGCCCCGGTGGCTGGCCGACCGCCGCGCCCCAGGCCGCCGCGCCCGCGCCCGCCCCGGCCTCCCCGCCGCAGGCGCAGCCGCAGCCGGCCGGGCAGGCTCCGTCCGGCGACATGGCGGCCGGCGCCGCCCAGGTGCGGAACATGTGGCCGTCCGTCCTCGAAGCCGTCAAGAACCGGCGCCGCTTCACCTGGATCCTGCTCAGCCAGAACGCGCAGGTGGCCGGGTTCGACGGCACCACGCTCCAGATCGGCTTCCTCAACGCGGGCGCGCGGGACAACTTCGCGAGCAGCGGCAGCGAGGACGTCCTCAAGGCCGCGCTCGCCGAGCAGTTCAACGTGCACTGGAAGGTCGAGGCGATCGTCGACCCGTCCGGCGGCTCCGCGCCCCCGCCCGGCGCGGGCTCCTTCTCCGGCGGCGGCGGTGGCGGCTTCGGCGGTGGAGGCGGTGGCGGCTTCGGCGGTGGCGGAGGTGGCGGAGGCGGTGGCGGTGGCTTCGGCGGCGGGCGGCCCCCGGCCCCGGCCCCGGCCGCGCCGTCCGTCCCGCAGGCGGCCGCGCCCGCTCCCGCGCAGGCCGCCCCGCCCGTCCCCCAGGCCGCCGCGCAGGCCCCGGCGCCCGCTCCCGTACAGCGGCAGCCGCAGCCCGTCGCGCCCGAGGACGACGTGCCGGAGGAGGACGATCCGGACCTCGTCGAGTCGGCGCTCTCCGGGCACGAGCTGATCGTCCGCGAGCTCGGCGCCACCGTTGTGGAGGAATACACGAACGACTAGGGCCGTCTCGCTCGGTGGCCCGCACAAGGTCCTTGCCGGCCGGCGGGCTACCCTGGCTGGCGTGAAGGTCCTCGTCATCGGCGGCGGCGCCCGCGAACACGCCCTGTGCCGCTCTCTCTCCCTCGATCCCGACGTCACCGCTCTGCACTGCGCGCCCGGCAACGCCGGAATCGCCGAGGTCGCCGAGCTGCACGCCGTCGACCAGCTGGACGGCGGCGCGGTCGCCGCGCTCGCCACCGGCCTCGGCGCCGACCTGGTCGTCGTCGGCCCGGAGGCGCCGCTCGTCGCCGGTGTCGCCGACGCCGTCCGCGCCGTCGGCATCCCGGTCTTCGGCCCCTCCCAGGAGGCGGCGCTGCTCGAGGGCTCCAAGGCGTTCGCCAAGGACGTCATGGCCGGCGCCGGCGTGCCGACCGCCCGCAGCTACGTCTGCACCACCCCCGCCGAGATCGACGAGGCCCTCGACGCCTTCGGCGCCCCGTACGTCGTCAAGGACGACGGTCTCGCGGCCGGCAAGGGCGTCGTCGTCACCGAGGACGTCGAGACGGCCCGCGCCCACGCGCTCGCCTGCGACCGCGTGGTCATCGAGGAGTACCTGGACGGCCCCGAGGTCTCCCTCTTCGCGATCACCGACGGCACCACCGTCCTCCCGCTCCAGCCCGCGCAGGACTTCAAGCGCGCGCTCGACGGCGACGAGGGCCCCAACACCGGCGGCATGGGCGCCTACTCGCCGCTGCCCTGGGCCGACCCGAAGCTGGTCGACGAGGTCCTGGAGACCGTCCTCCAGCCGACCGTCGACGAGCTGCGCCGCCGCGGCACCCCCTTCTCCGGCCTGCTCTACGCGGGTCTGGCGATCACCAGCCGCGGCGTGCGGGTCATCGAGTTCAACGCCCGCTTCGGCGACCCCGAGACGCAGGTCGTCCTGGCCCGTCTGAAGACCCCGCTCGCGGGCGTGCTGCTGCACTCGGCCAACGGCACCCTCGCCGACCAGGCCCCGCTGGCCTGGCGCGACGACGCCGCCGTCACCGTGGTCGTCGCCTCGCACAACTACCCGGACACCCCGCGCACCGGCGACCCCATCGAGGGCCTCGCCGAGATCGCGGAGCAGGACGCCCCGCACGCGTACGTGCTGCACGCGGGCACCAAGCGGGACGGCGAGGCGGTCGTGAGCGCCGGCGGCCGCGTCCTGTCCGTCACCGCCACCGGTTCGGACCTGGCGCAGGCCCGCGAGCGCGCCTACGCGGCAGTCGGCCGCATCCGCCTTGACGGTTCCCAGCACCGTACGGACATCGCCCTCAAGGCCGCCGGAGCCTGACCCGTCACGGGAGTACGGGCGCGGTCGCGCAGTCAAGCGCACGGCCGCGCCACCGGCACCACCTTTACCCAAAGCCATTCGTTCGGGTGACGACTCGCCTATCTGGATGACGCCCGCCGAACCCCCAACTAGGGTGCGGCGCAGGCGTTCCGGCACTTGGCCCACCGGCATTGCGATGTCGGTGACGGGTGCCACAGTGGGGGAGTGAGCAACACCACCACGGGTAGTCCCGTCGAGGACAGGCAGAGGGGGTGAGGTACGGCGTGTCCGGCAGCGGCTTCGGAAACGGCGGCAGCGACAGCGGCCTCGGCGAGGAGTGGGGCGTGCGGGCCGCGCGCTCCCGCGCCCTCGCCGTCCTCCGCGTCCGGGGGCGGGCGCTCGGCGCCTCCATCCTCCCGGCCGCCGTCGCCGTCGTGCTGTACGCGGGCGAGGTCACCGGCCACTTCACCGGTACGGGCTGGACCACCGCCCTCTGGATCACGACCGTCCTCGCGGTCCTCGTCCTCCTCGCCGCCGCGGCCGTCGCCCTCGTCGTCGCCCGCGCGCGCCCGGCCGTCACGCCGACGGTGGAGCTCACCGAGACCGCCGCCCCCGACCTGCACCGCCTCGTGCGGGACCTGGCCGACCGGCTCGGCGTCCCCGCGCCCTCCGCGATAGCCCTGACCCCGGACTGCGACAGCTGGCTGGAGGACCGCTCCCACCGGGCGCACGCCCGAGCCGGAGGGCCCGGCGCGGCCTCCGCCCGGGGCGCGGCCTCCGCCCCCGTCCTCGTCATAGGCTCCCCGTTCCTGTGGTGGATGCGGGTCGGCGAGCTGCGCGCGGTCCTCGCCCCCGTCGTCGCCGGCACCGGCCCCGCCGCCGACCCCGACATAGCCGCCGCCCGCCGCTTCGTCCGCGGGCTCGACGCGGCCGTCGCCGTCCCCGGCGAGCCCGGCCTCGGCCCGCTGCGCCGGGGCGTCGGCCGGGTGGCCCGGCTGCTGTTGCGGGCCTGCGGCACGCACGCCGCCGAGATGGAGCGCGGTGTCGCCGCCGCCGGATCCGAGCGGGCCCAGGCCGTGGACCACGGGACCCGGATCGTCGCCCAGGAGCAGGTCGGCCTCGCCTACGCGGGCTGGGACCGGCTCCTCACCCGGGTCGCGCTGCCCGCCTGGCGGGTGGGCCGCTGGCCCTCCCGCCTCGACGCGGGCGTGGTCTCCGCGCTGACCGAACTGTCGCACCGCGACCGCCTCGCCGAGGGCTTCTCCTCCCGGCTCGGCGAGCGCCCGGCCTGCGACCTCCTGGAGGAGCCCGGCGCCGTCGACGAGGCCGCCTCCCTGCTCGCCGCCCGGCTCTTCCACGGCGGCCCCGCCGAGCCCGGCCCGGACTGGGCTCCGGTCGAGTGGAGCCGGTACCCGGAGGAGGTCGTCGACCGGAAGTGGCGCGCGGACGCGGCCCGCCTCCACGACGTCCTCGACCGCCTGACCGCGGCCCCCGTCCCCGGCACTCCCGAGGGCCCGACCCTCACCCGGGTCCTCAGCCACCTGACGGCCCCGCCGGAGACCGGCCCCTCGGCGGACGACGAGCCCGCGGCCGCCCCGTACCGGGACCTGGACCCGCCGGAGGACGACGACCTCCCCGTCGTACCGGCCGGCGCGGAGGACGGGGACGAGGCCGACGACGAGCCCGGCAACCCGGCCGCCGACGCGCTCGCCGCCGCGCTCAGCGCCCAGGTCGCCCGCGAGGAGGCCGAGCGGGAGGCCCGGGTCGCGGCCGCCGCGCCGGCGGGCGGCGACCCCGCCGGGTTCACCGGCCCCGACGGGCCCTGGCCGCTCTGCCCGCTGCTCCCGCCCCGCACCGGCCGGGACCTGCTCGCCGACCACGTGACCGCCCTGGTCTGCTGCGCCGCCGTCGACACCACCGGCGCGGCGCCCGGCCTCGACTGGCTCGACGGGCCCGCGCTGCTCGTCGGCGGCGAGCGGGCGGCGGACCTCGGACCGCGCGTGCTGGCCCTGGTCGAGGAGGGCGACCCGGCACCGCTGCGGGCCTGGCTCAGCAGCACGGGCGTCCGCCCGGAGAAGCCCGTCCGCCTCGTCTGAGGCCCACCGGGGCCGCCCGCCGCGGGCGGTCCCGGCGACGGCCCTACCGGAGGGTCGTGTTCCACCTTCATCGATTTCACGACGAACGGTGACGGACCGCGTGCGTTATGTGATGTGCTGGAGACCGGCACTGACAGGGGCACCATCCGCGGGCAGGGGCCGGCGGCACTGACCGGGGGAGTCGAGGAGGGGCGCGTCATGGGGGCGGAGCAGATCAGACGCTGGGAGTCGGGCGCGCTCGCGCACGCCGTCTCCGATCCCTTCGGCCAGGGCCCGCTGCCCTGGCTGCGCGGTTCGGAGAACTACTTCGACGACACGGGGCAGATGGTCCCCTGGTACGCGGACGAGACCCTCGCCGGGGGCGGCGCCGGAGGACCCCGCACCGCCGACGACGTACGCCGCCAGATCAAGGGCTTCGCCTCCGGCGGCGCCGTGGCCCCCGGCGAGTCGATCGACTTCCACGTCACCGTGGACCCGCCGCAGCCGTTCTCGGTCGACGTCTACCGGATCGGCCACTACGGCGGCGACGGCGCCGCGAAGATCACCACGAGCCCGCGGCTCTCCGGCATCGTCCAGCCGCCCCCGCTCACCGCCGACCGCACGGTCTCCTGCCACCACTGGTGGCAGTCGTGGCGGCTCCAGGTCCCGAGCTACTGGTCGATCGGCGCGTACGTCGCCGTCCTCACCACCGCCGACGGCTACCGCTCCCACGTCCCCTTCACGGTCCGCGACTCCCACCCGGCGGACCTCCTCCTCGTCCTCCCGGACGTGACCTGGCAGGCGTACAACCTCTACCCGGAGGACGGGCACACCGGCGCCAGCCTCTACCACGCCTGGGACGAGGAGGGCCGGCTGCTCGGCGAGGAGGACGCGGCCATCACCGTCTCCTTCGACCGGCCGTACGCGGGCGCGGGCCTGCCCCTGCACGTCGGCCACGCCTACGACTTCATCCGCTGGGCGGAGCGGTACGGCTACGACCTCGCCTACGCCGAGACCCGCGACCTGCACGCCGGCCGGATCGACCCGACCCGCTACCGGGGCCTGGTCTTCCCCGGCCACGACGAGTACTGGTCCGCCCCGATGCGCAAGGCCGCCGAACGCGCCCGCGACCAGGGCACCTCGCTCGTCTTCCTCTCCGCCAACACCATGTACTGGCACGTGGAGCTGGGCCCCTCCCCGTCCGGCGTCCCGGACCGGCTGCTCACCTGCCGCAAGCGCCGGGGCCCCGGCCGCCCCGCCCTGTGGCGCGAGGTGGACCGTCCCGAGCAGCAGCTCCTCGGCATCCAGTACGCGGGCCGGGTGCCCGAGCCGCACCCGCTCGTCGTGCGGAACGCGGAGCACTGGCTCTGGGAGGCGACCGGCGCCGGCGACGGCGACGAGCTGCCCGGCCTGGTCGCGGGAGAGGCGGACCGCTACTTCCCGCGCACCGCCCTCCCCGAGCACGAGAGCCGCATCCTGCTCGCCCACTCGCCCTACCGGGACGGCGACGGCGTCCTGCGCCACCAGGAGACCAGCCTCTACCGGGCGCCGTCCGGGGCCTGGGTCTTCGCCTCCGGAACCTTCGCCTGGTCGCCGGCGCTGGACCGGCCGGGCCATGTCGACGCCCGCGTCCAGCGCGCCACCGCCAACCTCCTCGACCGCATCTGTAAGAGGGACTGACCGGGGCGGGCCGCCCCGGTCGGCGGGCCCGGTCGCGCGTGCGAGAGAATCGGACCGTTCCTGGATCAACCTACGCGGAGGAACCGTGTCCGGATTCGTAGAAAAGCCCGAGCCCGTCGAGGTCCCGGGCCTGACCCACCTGCACACGGGCAAGGTGCGCGACCTGTACCGGAACGGGGCCGGCGAGCTCGTGATGGTGGCGAGCGACCGCATGTCCGCGTACGACTGGGTCCTGCCCACCGAGATCCCGGACAAGGGCCGCGTCCTCACCCAGCTCTCCCTGTGGTGGTTCGACCAGCTCTCCGACCTGGCGCCGAACCACGTCCTCTCCACCGAGCTGCCGGCCGGCGCCCCCGCCGACTGGGCGGGCCGCACCCTGATCTGCAAGTCGCTCGACATGGTCCCGGTCGAGTGCGTCGCCCGTGGCTACCTCACCGGCTCCGGCCTCGTCGAGTACGACGAGTCCCGCACGGTCTGCGGCCTCGCGCTCCCCGAGGGGCTGACCGACGGCTCCGAGCTGCCCGCGCCGATCTTCACCCCGGCGACCAAGGCCGCCGTCGGCGACCACGACGAGAACGTCTCCTACGAGGAAGTGGCCCGCCAGGTCGGCGCGGAGACCGCCGCCCTGCTGCGCCAGACCACCCTCGCCGTCTACAGCCGGGCCCGGGACATCGCCCGCGAGCGGGGCATCATCCTGGCCGACACCAAGTTCGAGTTCGGCTTCGAGGGCGAGACGCTGATCCTCGCCGACGAGGTGCTGACCCCGGACTCCTCCCGCTTCTGGCCGGCCGACCAGTGGCAGCCGGGCCGCGCCCAGCCCTCGTACGACAAGCAGTTCGTGCGGAACTGGCTGACCTCCCCGGCCTCCGGCTGGGACCGCAAGAGCGAGCAGCCGCCGCCGGCGCTCCCGCAGGAGATCGTGGACGCCACCCGCGCCAAGTACCTGGAGGCGTACGAGCTGCTGACCGGCAAGTCCTGGTCCGACCGCTTCTAGCCGACCCGGACCGGTGCCGTACGGGTCCCCGCCCGGGGCCCGTACGGCCGCCCGGGCTCGTGCGGCACCGACCGCTGTCCGCGCACACGACGAAGGCCCCGGTTCGATGAACCGGGGCCTTCACACTGAGCGGACGACGAGATTCGAACTCGCGACCCTCACCTTGGCAAGGTGATGCTCTACCAACTGAGCCACGTCCGCATGCGCCGTAGCGCGCTGCTAACTATACCCAACCTTTCGACCGGGCGAGACGCACTGCCGCGTGCCGGTTCTCCGCACCGAGTTTCGCGGCGGCGGAGGAGAGGTAGTTGCGGACCGTGCCGGGGGAGAGCGCGGCCCGCCGGGCGATCTCCGTGACGGGGGCGCCGTCGGCGGCGAGTTCGAGCACCTCGGCCTCGCGGGCGGTCAGCGGCGAGTCTCCGGCGGCGATCGCGTCGGCCGCCAACTCCGGGTCCACATAGCGGTTTCCGGCGTGCACGGTACGGATCAGCTCGGCCAGCCGCTGGGCGCTGACGGTCTTCGGCGCGAAGCCGCGGACGCCCGCCGCGAGGGCCCGCTTGAGGTGGCCGGGGCGGCCGTGACTGGTCACGATCATCGTGCGGCAGTCGGGGAGTTCGTCCCGGATCGATGTGGCCACCGTCACACCGTCCGCCCCCGGCATCTGGAGGTCGAGGACGGCGACGTCGGGCCGGTGGGCGCGGGCCATGGCGAGCGCCTCGGGTCCGGTCGCGGCCTCGGCGACGACGACCAGGTCGTCCTCCAGGGCGAGCAGGGCGGCGAGCGCGCCCCGGATCAGGTGCTCGTCGTCGGCGAGCAGGACGCGTACGGGCTCGGTCACGCGACCGTCTCCCTCTCCTGTCGGGTGCCGGAGGTCCCCGGCACGGCCAGCGGCACCCGGGCGGTGACGCGGAAGGACTGCGGGTCCGTGAACCCGGCCTCCAGGGTGCCGCCCACCGCGCCGAGCCGTTCGCGCAGTCCGGCGAGGCCGGAGCCGGTACGCCCGGGGGCGGCGGCCCCGTCCCGCACCACCGCCCCGTCGTTCTCGACAGTCAGCAGGACCGTCTCCGCCGACCGCCGCAGGGTGATCGCGCAGCGGCGGGCGTCGCCGTGGCGCAGCACGTTGGTGGTGGTCTCGCGGACGACCCAGCCGAGCGCGGACTGCACCCCGGAGGGCAGGTCGAGGGCGGGGGCGGTGACGGCGCAGTCGATGCCGGCGGCGTCGAGGACTCCGCGGGCGCCCTCCAGTTCGACCCTCAGGTCGGCCTCCCGGTAGCCGCGGACGACCTCCCGGACCTCCCGCTGGGACTCCTGGGCGATCCGCTGGACCTCGGTCATCTGGTCCACGCTCTCGGGCCGGCCGCGCAGGGCGAGCTGGACGGCCAGCTCGCTCTTGAGCGCGATCACCGACAGGTTGCGGCCCATGACGTCGTGCAGGTCGCGGCCGAAGCGGAGCCGCTCCTCGGCGACGGCGAGCCGGGCCTTGAGGTCGCGGGAGCGCTCCAGCTCCTGGACGACGCGCAGCAGCCAGGAGGAGAAGCCGCAGGCGGCGGCGTACCCACCACCGCCGACGAGGATGCCGGCCAAGGTGGCCACGGACGCCGGCAGGCCGTGGCCGAAGGCGGCGACCGGCAGCGCGGCGGCGACGGCGGTGCCGAGGACCGCGCCCGCCATCTCCCGGACCCGGTCCAGGCAGAGGACGAGTGCGCCGCCGGTGAAGAGCGAGGTGACGACGATCACACCCGCGTTCACCGAGGCGTCGGGCAGCGCGCCGGCCGTCCACAGCCCGGCGATCGCGATGTCGGCGACGGCGGTGGCGGCGGCGAGGACGACCGCGAGGCGGACCGGCCGCGGCCGGGTGCCGGTGGTGTGGTCGAAGGCCCGGGAGGCGAGCGTCACGCAGAGCCCGCAGTGGACCACGATCCACAGGAGGAGGCCGGTCGCTCCGGCCGTGCCGAGCGCGCTGTCCTCGCCGCGGCTGAGCGGGAGGCCGCCGAGCGCGACCAGTTCGACCGGGGCCATGAGGTGGAAGGTCCACCGGGTGTACAGCTCGACCTTCCCGGCGACGCTGCGCCGTGACCACCATCCCGTCATCGAGGACATCCCGTCCTGTCTCCCCTCCGGTCCCGCCCTAGCGCCGGGGCTCCCAGCGGAACCAGCGGCGGACCGCCCACCCCGTCAGGACGCCCCAGGCCACTGTATTGAGGGCGGCGGTGAGGAGGCTGCCCGCGTGCGCGGTGCCGAGCCAGCCGGCCCGGACGAACTCCATGGCGCCGCTCAGCGGAAGCAGCTGGGCGAGGTCGGCGGCGAGACCGGGCAGGGCGTCGCGGGGGACGAAGAGGCCGGAGCCGAAGGAGGAGACGAGGAAGAGCGGCAGGGTGGTGAGGCCGGCGCTCTCGACGGTGCGGGTGATGGTGGTGGTGAGCGCGGCGAGCCCGGCGAGCAGCACGATCGCGGTGACGAGGCCGAGGACCAGCAGGTCGGGGCGGGCGGGGGCGTCGGCATCGAGCAGGGTGAAGCCGCCGATGGTGAGGATCGCGCACTGGACGAGGGCGATGGCGGTGGCGGGCAGGGCGGCGCCGGCGAGGATCTCGGTGTCGGTGGCCTCGCCGGTGCGCAGCCGCTTGAGGACGAGCTCCTCGCGGCGGGCGGTGAGGCTGGAGACGAAGCTCATGTAGACGACGAGCAGCAGGACCATGCCGGTGCCGCCGATGAGGGTGGCGGCGGAGAGGGAGATCCCGAGGGTGGCCTCGTCGATGCCCTTGAGGGAGGACCGCAGCAGGAAGATCATCAGCAGCGGCATGGCGGCGGCGATGAAGAGGTTGTTGCGGTTGCGGCCGAGGAGGGTCAGCTCGGCCCGGCCGAGGGCGGCGAGCCGGGTGAGGGTGGTGGACGGCCTGCCGGTGGTGGTGGGTGCGGTCGCGCTCATCGGGTCACGGACTCCTTCGGGCCGGCGGGGGTGTCCTCCGTGCGGGAGGCGATGTCGAGGAACGCCTCTTCGAGGGAGGCGGAGCGGGCGTCGAGCCCGTCGAGCCGGACGCCGTGGTCGCGGGCCCAGCCGAGGAGTTCGGTGAGGTCGTCCTGGAGGGCGTGGGTGCGGATCTCGATCCGGTCGCCGTCGGCGGCGGCCTTCAGTCCGAGCGGAAGCCGGGCAGCGGGCACGTCGGCGGGGAGCGCGAAGCGGATCCGGGCGGGCTGGGCGGCGGTGACCTCGGCGGGGGTGCCGGAGAGGACGATCCGGCCGGCGTGCATGATCGCGAGCCGGTCGGCGAGGGACTCGGCCTCCTCCAGGTAGTGCGTGGTGAGGAGGACGGTGGTGCCCTGCTCGCGCAGGGAGCGGACGAGGGCCCAGGTGTCGCGGCGGCCCTCGGCGTCGAGGCCGGTGGTGGGCTCGTCGAGGAAGAGGACCTCGGGGCGCCCGAGGAGGGCGCAGGCGAGGTCGAGGCGGCGGCGTTCGCCGCCGGACAGCTGCTTGATCCGCACCTTCTCGCGGCCGGTGAGCCCGACGGAGGCGAGGGCCTCGCCGGCGGGCCGGGCGCCGCTGGTGACACCGGCCCACATGCGCACGGTCTCGGCGACGGTGAGGTCGGAGGGGAAGCCGCCCTCCTGGAGCATGACGCCGATGCGCGGGCGGACGGCGGAGCGTTCGCGGTACGGGTCGTGGCCGAGGACGCGGGCGGTGCCGCCGGTCGGGGCGGCGAGGCCCTCCAGGAGTTCGACCGTGGAGGTCTTGCCGGCGCCGTTGGTGCCGAGGAGGGCGAAGATCTCGCCCCGGGGCACGGTGAGCGAGATGCCGCGCACGGCCTCGAAACCGCCGTCGTAGCTGCGGCTCAGGTCGGTCGCCTCGATGGCCGGTGTGGGGGCTTCAGCTGTCATGGCTCCAGCCTCCCGTCCGGATCGGGCGGAGGGCAGTGCGCGCTGTCATCTCCCGCACTGACAAATGTCATGAGGGGCCATGAGGAAGACGGGAAGACGGGAGGAGGGGCGAAGTGGAGGGGAGAGAGGGAGAAACGACGAAGGCCCCGGTTCATTGAACCGGGGCCTTCAACCCTGAGCGGACGACGAGATTCGAACTCGCGACCCTCACCTTGGCAAGGTGATGCTCTACCAACTGAGCCACGTCCGCATTGCTCCCGACCGGCTTTCACCGGGCGGTGCGAGCACCACTCTACCTGATCCACCGGAGTGGTCGGTAACCGTGATGCAGAGCGGGTGACAGGGATCGCACACTGCGCCTTCCCCCTGGAAGGGGGACGTTCTACTACTGAACTACACCCGCACGCTGCGTGGGGTTCGGCTTTTCGGCCTTGCCCCTCGGCGTGTTCCAGACTCTAGCGGATCATGGGGGGTGGAATGCAAATCGGCTCCGCCCCCCGTGCCGCGGACCCCGCTCCGCCCGGTGTCCGCGCGGTGTCAGCTCGCGGCGCGGAACGCCTCGTAGACCCGCTTGGGGATGCGGCCCCGGGCCGGCACGTCCATCTTGTTGGACTGGGCCCAGGCGCGGACCGCCGCCGGGTCGGGGGCGAGGGCGGTGTGCGTGAACGTGGTGGTGGCTCCGGTCACACCGGCCGCCGCCTTGCCCGTCTGCTTCCGCCCGGCCGCGAGGTAGGGCGCGAGGGCCTTGCGGAGTTTCTTTGCATTGGCAGCATTCAGGTCGATCTCGTACATCTTCCCGTCGAGACCGAACGCGACCGTTTCCGCCGCTTCTCCGCCGTCGATGTCGTCGGAGAGGGTGACCACCACTCGCTGCGCCACGGATATCGGTCCTTTCCTGTGGCCCGCCACCTGTCAAGGGCTGTGGGTGCGCCTCTGACGTGCGGTGACACCAGGCCGCTGACTGCCCGGGGACAATGCTGTTTTCCTCTGGATTCCTTTGTACAGCGACGGGTGTCGCATTGTGAAGCCCTGTCAATTGTCTCAGCGTGTCCCGGGGCAATGGGGCGCGCAATATTTCACTCGCATTTCATGTGCGGCGGGGTGTAGGGGGTTTGGAGTGGATCTTCGCCGGGGGGTGGCTTCCGGCCTGGGCATTTGTAGGATCCTTCAGATCTCTACCCGCGTAGAATTTGGAGGCAGGTACGCTGAGGGAACCGCCCACGCAACACACCACCGGGAGTGCCAGTGGCACGCGTCGTAGTCGACGTCATGCTCAAGCCGGAGATCCTCGACCCGCAGGGACAGGCGGTGCAGCGTGCACTGCCCCGCCTCGGGTTCGCCGGAATCGCCGACGTCCGTCAGGGGAAGCGCTTCGAGCTGGAGGTGGAGGGACCGGTCGACGACGCCGCCCTCGCCCGCATCCATGAGATGGCCGAAACCTTCCTCGCCAACACCGTGATCGAAGACTTCGTCGTGAAGGTCGAGTCGTGACCGCTCGCATCGGCGTCGTCACCTTCCCCGGCACGCTCGACGACCAGGACGCGCTGCGCGCCGCCCGCCTCGCGGGCGCCGAGCCGGTCTCGCTGTGGCACCGCGACAAGGACCTCAAGCAGGTCGACGCCGTGGTCCTCGCCGGCGGCTTCTCCTACGGCGACTACCTGCGGGCGGGCGCCATCTCCCGCTTCTCGCCGGTGATGGAGACGATCATCGAGCAGGCGAAGGCCGGCATGCCGGTCCTCGGCATCTGCAACGGCTTCCAGATCCTCACCGAGGCCCACCTGCTGCCGGGCGCGATGCTGCGCAACAACCACCTCCACTTCATCTGCCGCGACCAGAAGCTGCGGGTGGAGAACGCGGAGACCGCCTGGACCTCGGACTACTCCGCGGGCCAGGAGATCGAGGTCCCGCTCAAGAACATGGACGGCCGGTACGTCGCCGACGAGCGCACGCTCGACGAGCTGGAGGCCGAGGGGCGGGTGGCCTTCCGCTACCTGGACGTGAACCCCAACGGCTCGCTCCGCGACATCGCGGGCATCACCAACGCCGCGGGCAACGTGGTCGGCCTCATGCCGCACCCCGAGCACGCCGTCGAACCGCTGATCGGCACCGGCAAGACGGACGGTCTCGGTTTCTTCACCTCGATCCTCAAGAAGCTGGTCAACGCCTGATGAGCCTCGACACCGTCAAGCACGCGAGCGAGACGCCGGACAGCGAGCAGCCCTGGAAGGAGCTCGGCCTCAAGGAGGACGAGTACGCGCGCATCCGCGAGATCCTCGGCCGCCGTCCCACCGGCGCCGAGCTCGCCATGTACTCGGTCATGTGGTCCGAGCACTGCTCCTACAAGAGCAGCAAGGTCCACCTGAAGCAGTTCGGCGAGAAGACCCCCGAGAACGACGCCATGCTCGTCGGCATCGGCGAGAACGCCGGCGTCGTCGACGTGGGCCAGGGGTACGCGGTCACCTTCAAGGTCGAGTCGCACAACCACCCCTCGTACATCGAGCCCTACCAGGGCGCGGCCACCGGCGTCGGCGGCATCGTCCGCGACATCCTCGCCATGGGCGCCCGCCCGGTCGCGGTCGTCGACCCGCTCCGCTTCGGCGCGGCCGACCACCCCGACACCAAGCGCGTGCTGCCCGGTGTCGTCGCCGGCATCGGCGGCTACGGCAACTGCCTGGGCCTGCCGAACATCGGCGGCGAGGTCGTCTTCGACTCCTGCTACCAGGGCAACCCCCTGGTCAACGCCGGCTGCATCGGCGTGATGAAGCACGAGGACATCCACCTCGCCAAGGCGTCCGGCCCCGGCAACAAGGTCATCCTGTACGGCGCCCGCACGGGTGGCGACGGCATCGGCGGCGTCTCGGTCCTCGCGTCCGAGACCTTCGACGACACCAAGCCCACCAAGCGCCCCGCCGTCCAGGTCGGCGACCCGTTCCAGGAGAAGCTCCTCATCGAGTGCACCCTGGAGATCTTCCAGGAGAAGCTCGTCGCGGGCATCCAGGACCTCGGCGGCGCCGGGCTCTCCTGCGCCACCTCCGAGCTGGCCTCCGCCGGTTCCGGCGGCATGCGCGTGGACCTCGACAAGGTGCACCTGCGCGACGCGACGCTCTCGCCCGAGGAGATCCTCATGAGCGAGTCGCAGGAGCGCATGTGCGCGATCGTCGAGCCGCAGCACGTCGACCGCTTCCTGGAGATCTGCGAGAAGTGGGACGTCATCGCGGTCGTCATCGGTGAGGTCACCGAGGGCGAGCGCCTGGAGATCTTCTGGCACGGCGAGCAGATCGTCGACGTGCCGCCGCGCTCCGTCGCCCACGAGGGCCCGACCTACCACCGCCCGTACGCCCGTCCGGAGTGGCAGGACGCGCTCCAGGCCGACGACGCCGGCAAGCTGCCCCGGCCGCAGGACGGTGCCGAGCTGAAGGACCAGGTCCTCAAGCTCGTCTCCTCCCCCAACCAGGCGTCGAAGTCCTGGATCACGGACCAGTACGACCGGTTCGTGCAGGGCAACACGGTCCTGGCGCAGCCCGAGGACGCGGGCATGGTCCGCATCGACGAGGAGACCAACCTCGGCGTGGCCATGGCGACCGACGGCAACGGCCGGTACGCCAAGCTCGACCCGTACACCGGCGCGCAGCTCGCGCTGGCGGAGGCGTACCGCAACGTCGCCGCCTCCGGCGCCAAGCCGCTCGCCATCTCGGACTGCCTGAACTTCGGTTCGCCCGAGGACCCGGCCGTGATGTGGCAGTTCGCCGAGGCCACCCGCGGTCTCGCCGACGGCTGCTTCCAGCTGGGCACCCCGGTCACCGGCGGCAACGTCTCGCTGTACAACCAGACCGGTGAGGTCGCCATCCACCCGACGCCCGTCGTGGCCGTCCTCGGTGTGATCGACGACGTCAACCGCCGCACCCCGATCGCCTTCGCGGAAGAGGGCCAGCTCCTCTACCTGCTGGGCGACACCAAGGAGGAGTTCGGCGGTTCGGCCTGGTCCGAGGTGATCCACCAGCACCTCGGCGGCATGCCGCCGGCCGTGGACCTCGACCGGGAGAAGCTGCTCGGCGAGATCCTGATCTCGGGCTCCCGCGACGGCATGATCGACGCGGCGCACGACCTGTCCGACGGCGGTCTCGTGCAGGCGGTCGTCGAGTCCTGCCTGCGCGGCGGGAACGGCGCGCGCCTGGTCGTCCCCGAGGGCCTGGACGCCTTCACGTTCCTCTTCTCGGAGTCGGCCGGCCGTGCGGTCGTCGCCGTTCCCCGCAGCGAGGAGCTCCGCTTCACCGACATGTGCGGTGCCCGCGGCCTGCCGGCGACCCGCATCGGTGTCGTCGACGGTGACGTGGTCGATGTCCAGGGCGAGTTCGAGCTCTCCCTGGAGGAGCTGCGCGCTGCCCACGAGGCGACGATCCCGGGCCTGCTGGCCTGAGACCACGCCGTACGGAAGAACCCCCGCCCCGCTCGGGCGGGGGTTTTTCCGTGCCCTGTTGTACGGAATTACGTGATGTCGTAATCTCTGATGTCATGGAGATCGAGGAGCGGGTCGCCGCACTGGAGGCCCGGGTCGCCGCACTGGAGTCCGGCGCCGCCGCCGGGACGGGCGGGGCGTACGAGGGCGACTTCTGGGCGCTCGACGGCTGGAAGGAACGCCTGGCGGGAGCCGAGGCCGCCGACGGCGGGGTCCTCTTCACCGGAGCCGTCCGCCTGCCCACCGGGGAGCGGTACGAGTGGCAGACCGGCGCCCTCACCGAGGACGTCCTGGAGGACGACGGCCCGGTCGAGGCGCTCGCCGCGCTCGGGCATCCCGTACGGCTCCGGCTGCTGCGGGAGATCCTCGGCGGCCGGCGCACGGTGGCCGAGCTGTCCGAGCTCGCGGACCTCGGCACGACGGGCCAGATCTACCACCACCTCCGCCAGCTCACCGCCGCCGGCTGGCTCCGCCCCGGCGGCCGGGCCCGCCACGAGGTCCCCGCCGAACGCGTCGTCCCCCTCCTCGTCGTCCTCGCCGCCGCCCGCCGCTGACCCGTCCCGGGAGGAAACCCGCATGTCCGCACCGCACCCACATCGGGCCCGGAAGGTCTGCGCCGTGCTCCACCGGCTGCTCTGGGCGCTCTTCGTCGCGCAGGCCCTCGGCTCGGTCGTGGTCGAGCCGCCCTACCCGTACGCCGTGGGCTGGCTGCCCTTACTCGCCGCCGCCGCGCTCGGCACGGGCCTCTCCGTCGCCGCCCGCCGGGCCGCGGCCCGCGGTCCGCGCGAGCCCGTCGAGGTCGGCCCGCCGGTCACCGGCACCTGGTCGGCGCTCAACAGCCCCGCCGACCGCGTGCCCAGCCACGGCACCCGCGCCTACGGGCAGGCGTACGCGATCGACATCGTCGCCGAGGACCCGGACCGGCCCCGGCCGGCCTTCGCGGCGCTCGTCCCGCTCGCCCGCGGCCCCGAGGCGTACCCCGCCTTCGGTGCCCCGCTCCTCGCGGTCGCGGACGGCACCGTCGTGCACGCCGAGGACCGGCAGCGCGACCACCTGGGCCGGGCCTCGCTGCCGGCCCTCGCCTACCTCCTGCTCGTCGAGTCGGCCGTGCGGGCGGTCGCCGGACCGCGCCGGGTGACTGGCAACCACCTCGTCCTCGACCTGGGGGACGGCACCTACGCCGTCTACGCCCACCTGCGGCGCGGCTCGCTGCGGGTGCGCCCCGGGGACCGGATCACGGCCGGGCAGCCGCTCGCCGCCTGCGGGAACTCCGGCAACTCCACCGAGCCGCACGTCCACTTCCAGCTGATGGACGGCCCGGACCTGGACACCGCGCGTGGTGTTCCGTTCACCTGGCGCGGTGTCGGCGTGCCGCGGAACGGCGAGACCTTCTCGGTGCCCGGGGACGTCGCCTACGCGGCGGCCTGACCCCAGAAGGCGTCGGCCTCGGTGATGTCCGCGACGCACTCGTCGATGTCGGAGATCTTGCCGCCGATGGCCGTGAAGAACAGGCCGCCGTCCATCTCGATGCCCCGGTCGTCCTTGTCGGCGTGCCAGGTGTGGACGGACATGACGTGGCCCCTGCCGTCCGGGTAGACGCCCTTCAGCTCCACGTGGAAGGTGCCGCCGGTCAGTTCGGAGACCTTGGCATAGAGGCCCAGGACGTTGTCCCGGCCCTTGAAGTGCCCGGAGATCTGGTTGTCGCCGGGCGCGTGGTGCGTGCAGTCGCTGGTCAGGAGCGAGGCGAGCGTCTCCATGTCGCCGGCGGTGAACGCCTCGTACCCCTTGCGCACCAGAGCCGCGTCGGGGTGCTCGTGATGGGTCATGGTCCCGCCACCGCCTTACGTGAGTCGGCCCCCTCCCTCAAGTCTCGGCGTTAGCCTCTGCCCATGCCACCGGCCAAGAAGCGCGCCCGCAGCTATGACCCCGCCAAGATCCGCACCGCCGTCCTCGCCCAGTTCGGGCACGTGCGGGACGCGGTCCTCGCCCTGCCGCCGGAGGAGCTCGACCGGCCCACCCGGCTCGGCACGTGGACGGTCCGGGAGCTGGCCGCGCACGTGACGATGGCCCTCGGCACGGTCGTCCGGGGCCTCGGGGGCCCCGAGCCGGCCCGCCGCGAACTCGTCCTGCTGGACTGGCCCCTGGCCACCGCGACCGGTGCCGCCGGGATCGACGAGGACGTGCGGGCGCTCGACGCCGCCGACCTGCCCGGGCTGTACGCGCGCGTGGCGGACGATTTCGGGAAGGCGCTGGCCGGCGCCGACGGCGAGCGGCTCCTCCCGACCCGCTTCGGCGCCATGACGCTCGCCGACCACCTCGTCACCCGGACCGTCGAACTGGTCGTCCACACCGACGACCTGGCCGCCGCGACCGGCACGGAGATCCCCTACGACCGGCAGGCGCTCGCGGCCTGCACCCGGCTGCTCGCCGACGCCCTCGCGGCCAAGGCCCCCGGCGGCGCGGTCGAGGTCCGGATCCCGCCGTACGCGGTGGTGCAGTGCGTGGAGGGCCCCCGGCACACCCGGGGCACCCCGCCGAACGTCGTCGAGACGGACCCGCTGACCTGGATCCGCCTGGCCACCGGGCGTACCGGCTGGGCGGACGAGCTCGACGCGGCCCGGATCGCCGCCAGCGGCGAACGCGCCGACCTGACGGAGCTGCTCCCCCTGATGGGCTGAGGGCGGGAACCCGTCGCGGGCCCGCCGCGTCCCACCGGCATGCCGAAGCCGCGCAGCACCCTCGCCGCCGCCGTCCTGCTCGCCGTCCTCACGCCCCTCACCGCCTGTGGCCAGGAGGAGGGGGCGGGGAGCGGCGGCGCGGGAGATCCCGACCTCCCCCTCACCGGCACGCACTGGACGGTGGCCGCCGTCACCGTGGACGGCAGCCGGGCGCAGGCCCCCGACGGTGCCGCCGTCGACTTCGCCGAGGACGGCCGTGCCCAGGGCAGTACGGGCTGCAACCGCTTCGGCGCGGGCGTCGCCGTGGACGGCGCCACCGTGACCGTCACCCAGGAGGAGGTCACCGAGAGGGGCTGCCCCGACGACCGGCAGCGCTTCGAGACCGCCTTCCTCGCCGCCTTCACCGGGCCCCTGAAGGGCACCCTGGAGGACGGCGTGCTCACCCTGGCCTCCCCGGACGGCGGGAAGAAGGTGGAGCTGACCGCCGAACCGTCCGCCCCGCTCCGCGGCACCACCTGGAAGGTCGACGGCCTGGTCTCCCTCGACACCGCCGCCTCCCTCCCGGCGGGCGCCGAGGACAAGGCGCGCCTGGTGATCGGCGCCGACGGCAAGGTCACCGGCAACCTCGGCTGCAACAACTTCTCCGCGACCGCGAAGATCGACGAGAAGGCCCGCACGCTCACCGTCGAGGGACCGGCCGCCACCACCCGGATGATGTGCGGGAGCCCGCAGATGACCCTGGAGACCAAGCTGTACGAGCTCCTCGACGGGCCGCTCTCCTACCGGCTGGAGCACCGGACCCTGACCCTCACCGACGGTGCCGGCGAGGGTCTGACCGCGCGGGCGGAGCAGGCTCAGTAGCGCAGCAGCCCCGCGTCGATCCGCTCCCACGCGGCCCGGAGCCCGGCCAGCCTGGCCTGCTCGAAGGGGGCCCGGTCCGCCTGCTCGCGGGCGTCCGCGGAGAGGTCGAAGAGCTGGTCGCGGCCGGACTTGCCCCGGTAGTACTTCCAGTCGCCGCGGCGCAGCGCCCGCTCGCCCCTGACCCGCCAGAAGAGGTCCCGCTCGGGGACCGCCTCGCCGCGCAGCAGGTGCCCGGCGAGGCTGGTGCCGTCGAGCGGGTAGGCGGGGTCGGGGCGGGCGCCGGCCAGGTCGAGCAGGGTCGCCGTCCAGTCGGGGGTGAAGACGGGCAGGTCGCTGACCTGGCCGCCGTCGATCCGGGCGGGCCAGCGCAGGATCGAGGGGACGCGGATGCCGCCCTCCTGGAGGGAGCCCTTGTTGCCGGCGAGCGGCCAGTTGTAGGAGAAGCGCTCGCCGCCGTTGTCGCTGGCGAAGAAGACGAGGGTGTCCTGCTCCTGGCCGGAGCGCCTGAGCGCCGCGAGGACCTCGCCGATCGAGCGGTCGAGGTCCTCGACCATCTCCTTGTACTTCTCGACCGAGCCGCCGTCCTGGTGCCAGAGGGCGGAGCGGTCGCCGGCCTTGACGCGGCGGACGATCTCGGCGCTCGCCTCCTCGTCGCCGTCGGCGATCCACGGCCAGTGCGGGGTGGTGAAGTTGAGGTTGAGCAGCCAGGGCTTCTCGTGGTCGCGGCTGACGTACTCGCTCGCGCGCTCGGTGAGGATCCGGGTGTAGTAGCGGAGGTCCTTGTACTCGGCGTCGCCCTCGTAGAGGTCGTACTCGCCGCCGAGGCCGAGCTTGGAGTAGTACTCCAGGGCCCCGCCGAAGTTGCCGAAGAACTCGTCCCAGCCGGACTTGGTGGGGGAGTGGTCGGGCAGGTAGCCGCAGTGCCACTTGCCGATGAGGGCGGTGGCGTATCCGGCGTCGCGGAGCCGCGAGGCGAGCGTGGGGTGGGTGGGCTCCAGGCCGACGGACTTGTCGGCGATCGGCTCGGCCAGGCCGCCCTCGGTGCGGCCCGGGTAGCGGCCGGTGTAGAGGCTGAAGCGGGTGGGTGAGCAGGTCGCGGAGCCGGAGTAGGCGTCGGTGAAGCGGACGCCGCCGCGGGCGAGCCGGTCGAGGTGCGGGGTGCGGATGTGCGGGGAGCCGTACGCGGAGAGGTCGGCCCAGCCGAGGTCGTCGCCCAGGATGAAGAGGATGTTGGGCCGCCGGGAGTGGCGGCGCGGGCGGGCGGCCCGGAAGGGGCGCTCCGCGGGGGCGGCGGCCGGGGCGGGGGCGGCGTGGGCGGGGACGGCGCCGACGGCGGCCACCGCGGCGGCACCGGCGGCGGCTCCGCCGAAGGCCCGGCGGGACAGGGGCGTGGACATGGTGGGTCTCCAGAAGGACGTACGGGCATGCCTCCGGGACCCGGCGGGCGGGGGACGGCGCCGAGGGCGGGGGTGCGGAGGAGGTGCGGAGGGGGAGCGGAGGGGGAGGGCTGCAGCGGGCGGGGCGAGCGGCGGGGGCCGGCCGGTCGGGCACGGCGGGGAAGGGGGCCGGCCGGTCAGGCGCGGCGACAGCCGGCGCTCGCGACGCGGACGAGGTCCACGTGCCGGCGCCGGACGAGGGTGACCGCTCGGTCACTGCGGGGCTGCATGGGCCAGGAGCCTCGCCGAAGGGCGGGGCCGGGTCAACGGTGGACCCCCGGGTCGACGCGCGTAGTTCGCGTGATCGAAACGCCCGTGAAACCCCTGGTGCGTGCGTTCTGCGTCACATCGCGGAGGGCTCGGCGGGCTGGTACGAGCGTGTGATCCGAGGGGGCGTGCGGGGGAAGAACCCTTCCGGCGCCTGCCTTGTAGGCCCCTCCAAGTACGCGGCGATCTTTTGGTGCGATCGTACGGGCGCCGTCCGCGGACCGTTCTCCCATTCGGACCTGCGGTCGAGGTCCCCTAGACTCGAAGACGTGCCACGTGGTGACGGTCGACTCAATCACGACCTGCTTCCCGGCGAGAAAGGCCCCCAGGACGCTTGTGGCGTCTTCGGTGTCTGGGCTCCGGGTGAAGAGGTCGCAAAGCTCACGTACTTCGGGCTCTACGCCCTCCAGCATCGGGGTCAGGAATCCGCGGGAATCGCGGTCAGCAACGGCTCCCAGATCCTCGTCTTCAAGGACATGGGCCTCGTGTCCCAGGTCTTCGACGAGACCTCTCTCGGTTCCCTCCAGGGTCATATCGCGGTCGGTCACGCCCGCTACTCGACCACCGGGGCCTCCGTGTGGGAGAACGCCCAGCCGACCTTCCGGGCCACCGCCCACGGTTCGCTGGCGCTCGGCCACAACGGCAACCTGGTGAACACGGCGCAGCTGGCCGAGATGGTCGCCGACCTTCCCAAGAAGGACGGCCGCGCCACCCAGGTCGCCGCCACCAACGACACCGACCTGGTCACGGCGCTCCTCGCCGGCCAGGTGGACGAGGACGGCAAGCCGCTCACCATCGAGCAGGCCGCCGCGAAGGTCCTCCCCGAGGTCCGGGGCGCCTTCTCCCTCGTCTTCATGGACGAGCACACGCTCTACGCCGCCCGCGACCCGCAGGGCATCCGCCCGCTGGTCCTCGGCCGGCTGGAGCGCGGCTGGGTGGTCGCGTCCGAGTCCGCCGCCCTCGACATCTGCGGCGCCAGCTTCGTCCGCGAGGTCGAGCCGGGCGAGATGATCGCGATCGACGAGAACGGCATCCGCACCTCGCGATTCGCGGAAGCGAAGCCCAAGGGCTGTGTCTTCGAGTACGTGTACCTGGCGCGTCCCGACACCGACATCGCCGGCCGGAACGTCTACCTCTCCCGCGTGGAGATGGGCCGCCGCCTCGCCAAGGAGGCGCCGGTCGAGGCCGACCTGGTCATAGCGACGCCGGAGTCCGGCACCCCCGCCGCCATCGGCTACGCGGAGGCGTCCGGCATCCCCTTCGGCGCCGGCCTGGTGAAGAACGCCTACGTCGGGCGCACCTTCATCCAGCCCTCGCAGACCATCCGCCAGCTCGGCATCCGGCTGAAGCTGAACCCCCTCAAGGAAGTCATCAAGGGGAAGCGCCTGGTCGTCGTCGACGACTCGATCGTCCGCGGCAACACCCAGCGCGCCCTGGTCCGGATGCTCCGCGAGGCCGGCGCGGCCGAGATCCACATCCGGATCTCCTCCCCGCCGGTGAAGTGGCCGTGCTTCTTCGGCATCGACTTCGCGACCCGCGCGGAGCTGATCGCCAACGGCATGTCGATCGAGGAGATCGGCAAGTCGCTGGGCGCGGACTCGCTCTCGTACATCTCCATCGACGGGATGATCGAGGCGACCACCATCGACAAGCCGAACCTCTGCCGCGCCTGCTTCGACGGCGAGTACCCGATGGAACTCCCGGACCCCGAGCTGCTCGGCAAGCAGCTCCTGGAGACCGAGCTGGCCGCCGGGCCGGCCGCCACCGCGGCCGCCGACGCCCTGCGCCGTCCGTAAGACCCCGCTGCAGACCCGCAGTAACGACACGAAAGCTCTGAACCCCATGTCTCAGACCACCGGTGCCAGCTACGCCTCTGCGGGCGTCGACATCGAGGCGGGCGACCGCGCCGTCGAGCTCATGAAGGAGTGGGTGAAGAAGACGCAGCGCCCCGAGGTCCTCGGCGGCCTCGGCGGTTTCGCCGGCCTCTTCGACGCCTCCGCCCTCAAGCGCTACGAGCGTCCGCTGCTCGCCTCGGCGACCGACGGCGTCGGCACGAAGGTCGACATCGCCCGCCAGATGGGCGTGTACGACACCATCGGCCACGACCTGGTCGCCATGGTCATGGACGACATCGTCGTCTGCGGCGCCGAGCCGCTCTTCATGACCGACTACATCTGCGTGGGCAAGGTCCACCCGGAGCGGGTCGCCGCCATCGTCAAGGGCATCGCCGAGGGCTGCGTCCTCGCCGGCTGCGCCCTGATCGGCGGCGAGACGGCGGAGCACCCGGGCCTCCTCGGCCCGGACGACTTCGACGTGGCCGGCGCCGGCACCGGTGTCGTGGAGCACGACCGTCTCCTGGGTGCCGATCGCATCCGTACGGGGGACGCGGTCATCGCCATGGCCTCCTCCGGGCTTCACTCCAACGGGTACTCGCTCGTCCGCCACGTGGTCTTCGACCGCGCCGGCATGCGTCTCGACCAGCAGGTCGAGGAGCTGGGCCGCACCCTCGGCGAGGAGCTCCTGGAGCCCACCCGGATCTACTCGCTGGACTGCCTGGCGCTCACCCGGACCACCGACGTGCACGCCTTCAGCCACATCACCGGCGGCGGTCTCGCGGCCAACCTGGCCCGGGTCGTCCCGGACGGGCTGCACGCCACCGTGGACCGCTCCACCTGGGCCCCGGGCGCGATCTTCGACCTCGTCGGCACCGCCGGCCAGGTCGAGCGCCTGGAGCTGGAGAAGACCCTCAACATGGGTGTCGGCATGATGGCCGTCGTCCCCGCCGAGTCGGTCGACGCCGCCCTCGCCACGCTGGCCGACCGCGGGCTCGACGCCTGGGTCGCCGGCGAGATCACCGAGCGCGGCGACAAGGACTCCGGCGCGGAGCTGGTCGGCGACTACGCGAAGTAGTCACGGCCCGAGCGCACGAGGAAGGGGCACCCCGCCCGGGGTGCCCCTTCCTCGTGTCTCCGGCGCCGTCTGTGGCCCACGGCGTCCGCGCGCCCCGCTCACCCGCCCTGAGCAGCACGAAAACCCGGTCCGGGAGGCCCGGACCGAGTTTCGGCGTTCAGAAGGTCAAGCGCGACGCTGCGGCGACTGCGGACCGGACTCGTCGTCCTCGTCCTCGTCGTCGGTGTTGTAGAGATCCGCGTACTGCGCGTACGGGTCGTCTTCCTCGTCGTCGTCCTCGAACGGCTCGCCATTCGGCGGCTGGCTCGAAGTCGAAGCGCCCAGCTCATTGGCCAGACGCGACAGGTCAGTCCCGCCGCTGCTGTACTTCAGCTGGCGGGCGACCTTGGTCTGCTTGGCCTTTGCCCGGCCGCGCCCCATGGCTCGACCCCCTCGGTGACGGGGCTCGCTGGCCCCAGAGTCTTGACACGCGTTCATGATGCGAAACGGACTCTCGACAGAGAGACCGGTCCGTAGGGCTTCAACGGTACCTGTTTCCTCGGGTCTACGGTACGCCGCGCGCATCACATACCCCGGTACAGAACCATCGAGGCGCCCTTTCCTCGCTGGTCAATCGCGATTTTAACCTCTTCTGGGGGGCCGACCCGCCGACCGGCGTGAGCGAAGTCTCGCGGACGGCGGGCCGGTCACTCCCGGTGAGGCGCCGAGCTCAGGCCCGTCGCGCCTCGGCCATCCGCTGCTCGGCGATCCGGTCGGCGGCCGCGGCCGGCGGAATGCCGTCCACCTTCGCACGTGCGAAGATCTCCAGAGTGGTGTCGAAGATCTTCGTGGCCTTCGCCTTGCACCGGTCGAAGTCGAAGCCGTGGAGCTCGTCGGCGACCTGGATCACGCCACCGGCGTTCACCACGTAGTCCGGCGCGTAGAGGATGCCGCGCTCGACGAGGTCCTTCTCGATGCCCGGGTGGGCGAGCTGGTTGTTGGCCGCGCCGCACACGACGGCCGCCGTCAGGAACGGCACCGTGTCCTCGCTGAGCGCGCCGCCCAGCGCGCACGGCGCGTAGACGTCCAGGCCCTCGACGCGGATCAGGGCGTCGGTGTCGGCGACCACCTGGACCTGCGGGTGCTTGTCGGTGATCCGGCGGACCGACTCCTCGCGGACGTCGGTGATCACGACCTCGGCACCGTCGGCCAGGAGGTGCTCGACGAGGTAGTGGCCGACCTTGCCGACGCCGGCGACGCCGACCTTCCGGCCGCGCAGGGTCGGGTCGCCCCAGAGGTGCTGGGCGGAGGCGCGCATGCCCTGGAAGACGCCGAAGGCGGTCAGGACGGAGGAGTCGCCGGCGCCGCCGTTCTCGGGGGAGCGGCCGGTGGTCCACTGGTTCGTCCGGGCCACGACGTCCATGTCGGCGACGTAGGTGCCGACGTCGCAGGCCGTGACGTAGCGCCCGCCGAGGGAGGCGACGAAGCGCCCGTAGGCGAGGAGGAGCTCCTCGGTCTTGATCTGCTCGGGGTCTCCGATGATCACGGCCTTGCCGCCGCCGTGGTCGAGCCCGGCCATGGCGTTCTTGTACGACATGCCGCGCGCCAGGTTGAGGGCGTCGGCGACGGCCTCGCCCTCGGTGGCGTACGGGTAGAAGCGGGTGCCGCCGAGGGCGGGGCCGAGGGCGGTGTTGTGCAGGGCGATGACGGCCTTGAGGCCGGTGGCGCGGTCCTGGCAGAGCACGACTTGCTCGTGGCCTCCCTGCTCCGAGTGGAACAGGGTGTGCAGGACGCCGTCAGTTGCGGTCACGGTGGTGACTCCCAAGGAGGAAGCGGCGGGAAGGTCCTCCTTGTGGGTGGGGGAGGACCCATTGCGCCATGAGATTAAGTCCTACCTGGGCGTAGGAAGGGCGGAGTGGGCCGGATCACCCCCTCGGGGAGTACCCGCGTGGAAGGATTCGCGGCATGTCGGTCGACTCCACGTTGCTCGTCCCGTACGCCTCATATCTCCGGGTGTACGAGCCGCTGGCCGCCTTCCCCGAGCCGGAGCGGACCCACTGGGCGCGCTACGCCCGCAGGCCGCGCACCCCGGGGGCCCAGGACGAGCTGAGGCGCTCCCTGGCGGATCTGGTGCCGGTGCCGCCGGTGCCGGTCCCGGTGCACGAGAGCGGCGAGGCGTTCGTGGCCCATCTGGACGGGGTCGTGGTGGTCTGCCCGTGGCGGACCCGGCTGCGGGGCTGGCTGGCGCTGCGGGACCTGGTGGCGGAGAACGGGCTGCCGGCGCCGGTGCTCGACGCGATGCTGCCGCCGGTGGTGCGGGTCCAGGTGGAGGCGGATCACGAGCGGTGGCTGGAGCGGAACCCGGACGCGCGGCCGTGGATCAGGACCGCGGTGTGGCAGGTGCCGCTGCGCTGGTTCGCGCTCTTCGGGGACGAGGAGCGGGTGTACGAGCCGGGGGACCGGGCGGCGGGGCGGGCGCCGGTACTGCGCTACCGGACGACGATGGCGCAGGCGCGGCGCCGGCTGGCCCGGGCGCTGCGCGCGCTGCGGGACTCGATGGACGAGGGCGCGCTGGTCCAGGGTCTGGTCGACGTGGGCCGCTGGCTGGAGGAGTTCCATCCGCGGGCGCTGGTGGAGCTGGACTACGGCGGTCTGGTGCACGCGGTGGCGGAGGGGCGGCTGGCGGAGGACCGGTCGGCGGCGGACGTGGCGGAGGGGCTGGCGGCGCTGCGGTCGGGGGACGACGTCGTGGCGGCCGAGGTGTACGCCCGGCTCGCGGAGCGCTGGCGGGCCGTCAGGGACCTGCGTCACGCGAATTGACATAGGTCGGGCATCTTCGTCAGGTGTGCATGGACAAGACGTGTGCCTCCGGGGTAAATGATCTTCATGGTGTCTGGCCGGAACGATCTGGCCGGAACCGGCGGGACGTTGGTCCTGAACCGGGCCTTTGGCTCAAGGGTGACGGACAGCACTAAACGCACCCTTGCGTCGATCACCTACCCTCGTGCCAAAATAGGACAAGGAGTCCGGGGAGGGTTCCTTCCGCCCAACTTTGGGCGGAACGCTCAGCATTGCACTCTATGGGGGGTCCGAGGACTCCTGATCGCTCTGTGACTGATCGTCACAGTGGCGTGACTGTCCGTTATGGCATGGTCAGTCGACTTCCGCCGCTGATGAACACCTGCGAGGGCAATTCCATCGGTTTGGCCGACGCGGCTGGACGGATGGTGTAGTTGTAGTGCCGAGGACAAGCCGTTCGTCCTATAACCGACTCGACCCGCTTCTGCCATTTCGGGCAAGGCGGGTCAAGGTGCAGAATTTAGAGGAAAGAACCGAGAAGGTTCGGTTCTCCCGAGGAGGCCGCTCATGACCGCTCGCACCCCTGATGCCGAGCCGCTGCTGACCCCTGCCGAGGTCGCCACGATGTTCCGCGTGGACCCGAAGACGGTGACCCGCTGGGCCAAGGCCGGCAAGCTCACGTCCATCCGCACCCTGGGTGGACACCGCCGGTACCGCGAGGCCGAGGTTCGCGCCCTGCTGGCGGGCATTCCGCAGCAGCGCAGCGAGGCCTGAGGCTTCAGCTTCACGCGCAACACCCCGTAACACCGGGCACGTCCGGGTCCCCCAATCCGGTCGCCCGTCCCACAGCTCTGCCGGCGGTTCCTGCCCCAACAGGCCACCGTCATCGATCGCGCTGGACTCCGCCGGGTCCAGCGCGATCGTCTTTTTGTGCCCTCTTCCACCCGTCGAACATGGGTGCAATTGCACGTATTAAATTGAGCTGTTGTAGGGGTGGTGTAAACGAGGGGGTTTCTGAAGGACTTTCCGTGACTCCCGTCACACCACCGAAGCCTTGCCATAGAACAGCCTGCCACCCGGGCGGCACCCTCCCACCCGCCGTTGGTCACCGGCTGGTGGGACTTTCGTCCCCCGTTCGAGTGGGCTTCATGCGCACCCCCCGGAGGCCGTCCCGGAGCGCGGAAGCGGGCCCCGGCGCGAGCGGCGCGCCCGGGGCGCCCGACACCGGCTCAGGATCCGGCGCGGGCACAGGCGCAGGCGCTGGAGAGTGCGCAGAGGGGCGGGCGTCACGCGGTGCGGGCGCCGATGCCGGCACAGGCACCCGCACGGGCGCCCGCACGGGCGCCGACGCGGCCATCGGCGCGGGCGCGGGCTTCCGGACATGACGAAGAAGGCCCGCATCGAGATGATGCGGGCCTTCTACCGAAGCGACTCTGACGGGACTTGAACCCGCGACCTCCACCTTGACAGGGTGGCGAGCTAACCAACTGCTCCACAGAGCCATCGCAGCCGGTCTTCCGTGGCTGCGAGAAGAACTGTACAGCAGGTCAGCGGTCTGGTCGAACTCACCACCGGCGGGCGGCCCGCCGGTGGAACGCCTACCGCGCCGGGCCCGGCACGGCCGCGTCGATCGCCTTCACGATCCGCTTGTCCGAGACCGGATGGGCGGTGCCCAGCGCGTGCGCGAAGTAGCTCACCCGCAGCTCCTCGATCATCCAGCGGATGTCGGTGACCTCCGCCGGCACCGGCCGCCCCTTCGGCAGCTGCTCCAGGAGCCACGCGTACTCGTCGAGCATCTCGTGGACCTTCTCCATGCGGGTGGTGTCCCGCTGGACCCCGGTCGGCATCTGCTGGAGCCGCCGGTCCACCGCCACCAGATAGCGCATCAGGTCCGGCAGCCGCTTGAGCCCCGTACGGGTCACGAAACCGGCCGGCATCAGCCACGCCAGCTGCGTCCGCACGTCCTGGAGGTTCGGCAGCAGCGCCGGGCTGGCGGTCGACTTCAGCCGCCGCTCGCACGCCTGCCAGGCGGCCAGCACCTGCTGGACCTGGCCCACCGTGCGGACGGTCAGCTCCACCAGGTCGGCGCGGACCTTGTCGTACAGCTTCCGGAAGGACTCCTCGTCCCACGCCGGGCCGCCGTGGTCCGCGATCAGCCGGTCGGCGGCGGCGGTGGCGCAGTCGTCGAAGAGGGCCTGGATCGAGCCGTGCGGGTTGGCCGACAGGGCCAGCTTCTGCTGGTTGGTGAGCCTGTCCGAGGCGAACTTCGCCGGGTTCACCGGGATGTTCAGCATGATCAGCTTCCGGGTGCCCCGCCACATCGCCTGCGCCTGCTCGGCCTGCGAGTCGAAGAGCCGCACGGCCACGGAGTCGCCCTCGTCGACCAGCGCCGGATACGCCTTCACCGGCTGCCCGCCCCGCTTGGTCTCGAAGACCTTCGTGAGCGTGCCGATCGTCCAGTCCTTCAGCCCCGAGCGCTCCAGGGAGGGGCCGGAGCCGTCCGGGCCCGCCGTCGCCGCCTGGGCGGCCTTGGAGAGCGCCTGGCGGGCCTTGGGGCGCAGCTTGAGGCGCAGCGTCTCCAGGTCCTTGTCCTCGGCCAGCTTCCGGCGCCGCTCGTCGACGATCCGGAAGGTGATCTTGAGGTGCTCGGGGACCTTCGCCCAGTCGAAGTCCTCGGGGGTGAGCGGCACGCCGACCATCCGCTGGAGCTCCCGCGCGAGCGCCGTCGTCAGCGGCTCCTGGACCGGCACGACCGCGTCCAGGAAGCGGCCGGCGTAGTTCGGCGCGGGCACGTAGTGGCGGCGGATCGGCTTCGGCAGCGAGCGGATCAGCTCGGTGACGACCTCTTCCCGCAGGCCGGGGATCTGCCAGTCGAAGCCGTCGCCGGTCACCTGGTTGAGGACCTGGAGCGGCACGTGGACGGTCACGCCGTCCGCGTCCGCGCCGGGCTCGAACTGGTACGTCACCCGGAACTTGAGCGCGCCCTGCCGCCACGAGTCCGGGTAGTCGTCCTTGGTGACGGCCCCGGCCTTCTCGTTGATGAGCATCTCGCGCTCGAAGTCGAGGAACTCCGGCTCCTCATGGCGCTTGTGCTTCCACCACGAGTCGAAGTGGGCCCCGGACACGACGTGTTCGGGGACCCGCTTGTCGTAGAAGTCGAAGAGCGTCTCGTCGTCGACGAGGATGTCCCGGCGCCGGGCCCGGTGCTCCAGCTCCTCGACCTCGGTGAGCAGCTTGCGGTTGTCGGCGAAGAACTTGTGGTGGGTGCGCCAGTCGCCCTCCACGAGCGCGTTCCGGATGAACAGCTCGCGGGAGACCTCGGGGTCGATCCGCCCGTAGTTCACCTTGCGGTCGGCGACGATCGGGACGCCGTACAGCGTCACCTTCTCGAAGGCCATGACCGCCGCCTGGTCCTTCTCCCAGTGCGGCTCGCTGTAGGTCTTCTTCACCAGGTGCTGGGCGAGCGGCTCGATCCACTCGGGCTCGATCCGGGCGTTCACCCGGGCCCAGAGGCGGGAGGTCTCCACCAGCTCGGCGGACATCACCATCCGCGGGGGCTTCTTGAAGAGCGCGGAGCCCGGGAAGATCGCGAACTTGGCGTTCCGGGCGCCGAGGTACTCGTTCCGGGTGCCCTCGCGCCGGCCCTCCTTGGCGGCGCCCTCCTTGGACTCCTTCACGTCCTTCAGGCCGATGTGGCTGAGGAGGCCGGAGAGGAGGGAGACGTGGATGGCCTGCTCGGGGAAGCTCTCGTCGTCCGTGGGCTCGGTGAGGTGTATCCCCATCTGCTTGGCGACGGTCCGCAGCTGGCTGTAGATGTCCTGCCACTCGCGGATGCGCAGGAAGTTCAGGTACTCCTGCTTGCACATCCGGCGGAAGGACGAGGAGCCGCGCTCCTTCTGCTGCTCGCGGACGTACCGCCACAGGTTGAGGAGGGCGAGGAAGTCGCTGGTCTCGTCCTTGAAGCGGGCGTGCTGCTGGTCGGCCTGGGCCTGCTTCTCGGAGGGCCGCTCGCGCGGGTCCTGGATGGAGAGCGCGGCCGCGATCACCATGACCTCGCGGACGCAGCCGTTCTTGTCGGCCTCCAGGACCATCCGGGCGAGCCGGGGGTCGACGGGCAGCTGCGCGAGCTTCCGGCCCTGCTGGGTGAGCCGCTTCTTCGGGTCCTTCTCGGTGGGGTCGATCGCGCCGAGCTCCTGGAGGAGCTGGACGCCGTCCCGGATGTTGCGGTGGTCCGGCGGGTCGATGAAGGGGAACTTCTCGATGTCGCCGAGGCCGGCCGCGGTCATCTGGAGGATGACGGAGGCGAGGTTGGTGCGGAGGATCTCCGCGTCGGTGAACTCCGGCCGGGTGAGGAAGTCGTCCTCGGAGTACAGCCGGATGCAGATGCCGTCCGAGGTACGGCCGCAGCGGCCCTTGCGCTGGTTGGCGCTGGCCTGCGAGATCGCCTCGATGGGGAGGCGCTGGACCTTGGTGCGGTGGGAGTAGCGCGAGATCCGGGCGGTGCCCGGGTCGATCACGTACTTGATGCCGGGGACGGTCAGCGAGGTCTCGGCGACGTTGGTCGCGAGGACGATCCGGCGGCCGGAGTGCGCCTGGAAGACGCGGTGCTGCTCGGCGTGGGAGAGCCGGGCGTACAGCGGCAGGATCTCCGTGTTGAAGAGCTTCTTCCTGGTGAGGGCGTCCGCGGTGTCGCGGATCTCCCGCTCGCCGGAGAGGAAGACCAGGACGTCGCCGGGGCCCTCCTTCTGGAGCTCGTCCACGGCGTCGCAGATCGCGGTGATCTGGTCCCGGTCGGACTCCTCCGAGTCCTCCTCCAGGAGCGGCCGGTAGCGGACCTCGACCGGGTACGTACGGCCGGAGACCTCGACGATCGGGGCGTCGCCGAAGTGGCGGGAGAAGCGCTCCGGGTCGATGGTCGCCGAGGTGATCACGACCTTGAGGTCGGGGCGCCGGGGGAGCAGCTGGGCCAGATAGCCGAGCAGGAAGTCGATGTTGAGGGACCGCTCGTGGGCCTCGTCGATGATGATCGTGTCGTACGCGCGCAGCTCGCGGTCGGTCTGGATCTCGGCGAGCAGGATGCCGTCGGTCATCAGCTTCACGAAGGTCGCGTCGGGGTTCACCTGGTCGGTGAAGCGGACCTTCCAGCCGACGGCCTCGCCGAGCGGGGTCCTCAGCTCCTCGGCGACGCGCTCGGCGACGGTGCGGGCGGCGATCCGGCGGGGCTGGGTGTGCCCGATCATGCCCCGGACGCCCCGGCCCAGCTCCATACAGATCTTCGGGATCTGGGTGGTCTTTCCGGAGCCGGTCTCACCGGCGACGATGACGACCTGGTGGTCGCGTATCGCCTCCAGGATCTCGTCCTTCTTCTGCGAGACCGGCAGCTGTTCGGGATAGGTGACGGCGGGCACGCGGGCGGCGCGCCCGTCGACGCGCTCCTTGGCCTTGGCCGCCTCTGCGGCGATCTCGTCCAGGACGGCCTCACGGGCCTCGGGCTTGCGGATGCGGCGGGCGCCTTCGAGACGGCGGCCGAGCCGGTGGGAGTCCCGCAGCGAGACCTCGGCCAGGACGGACTGGAGGGCGGCGAAGGAAGTAGACATACGGAATCCAGGATCGCACCTGCGGCCGAGAAGCGGCGAACCGATTTACGAGCCTTCCGGCGGCCGGATTGTGGTGGCTTGAACACCTTGCTCACGGAGTGTTCCGGGCCCGTGTCTAGAGTGCACCTCATGTCCAGCCCCCAGTCCTCCTCCAAGACCCGTCCCGCGCTGATCGTCGCCGGTGTGGCCGTCGCCGCCGCGCTGGCCGCCCTCGCCTCGTACACCGCCACCAAGCCGGCCGACCCGTCCGCCTCCGGCTCCTCGTCCGTCGCCGAGGTCACCGCCGACCCGGCCTCCGGGGTCTACCCGGAGCTGGAGAAGTACGCCCGCAGGGACGCGTCCGACCGGCTCGCCCTGGGGCGCGCCGACGCGCCGGTCGTCCTCATCGAGTACGCCGACTTCAAGTGCGGCTACTGCGGGAAGTTCGCCCGGGACACCGAGCCCGTCCTGGTGGAGAAGTACGTCGAGAACGGCACCCTGCGCATCGAGTGGCGGAACTTCCCGATCTTCGGCGAGGAGTCGGAGGCCGTGGCGCGCGCCTCCTGGGCCGCCGGCGAGCAGGGCCGTTTCTGGCAGTTCCACAAGGCGGCGTACGCGGACGGGGCCAAGGAGAAGGGCTTCGGCACGGAGCGGCTGCGGGCCCTCGCGGAGGAGGCCGGGGTGCCCGACCTCGCCCGGTTCGCGAAGGACAGCGAGGGCGCGGCGGCCCGCGAGTCCGTCCGGAAGGACCAGGAGCAGGGATACGCGCTCGGCGCCACCTCCACCCCGTCCTTCCTGGTCAACGGGCGGCCGATCGCCGGCGCCCAGCCCCTGGAGACCTTCACCGAGGCGATCGAGGCGGCGGCGGAGAAGGCGAGGGCCGGACAGGCGGGGGCCCCGCGGTGACGGCCGGGATCGGCTACTTCGCCGCCTTCCTCGGCGGTCTCCTCGCCCTGCTCAGCCCGTGCAGCGCCCTGCTGCTGCCGGCCTTCTTCGCGTACTCGATCGAGAACCGGGCGAAGCTGGTGGCGCGGACCGCGATCCTCTACGCGGGCCTCGCCACCACCCTCGTGCCGCTGGGCGCCGCCGGATCGCTGGCGGGCCGCTTCTTCTACGGGCACCGGGACCTGCTGGTGGCCGCGGGCGGCTGGCTGATCATCGGGCTCGGCGTCCTCCAGATCCTGGGCCTGGGCTTCGCCTCCCGCCGGATGGCGGAGGCGAGCGGCCGGATCCGTCCGACCTCGGCGGTCTCGGTCTACGCCCTCGGCCTGGTCTACGGCCTGGCCGGTTTCTGCGCGGGCCCGATCCTCGGCAGCGTCCTGACGGTGGCCGCGCTGAGCGGCAGCGCGGCCTACGGCGGGCTGCTCCTCGCGGTGTACGCGCTCGGGATGGCGGTGCCGCTGTTCGTGCTCGCGCTGCTGTGGGAGCGGTACGACCTGGGGCGGCGGCGCTGGCTGCGCGGCCGGGAGCTGCGGGCCGGACGGTTCGCGATCCATTCGACCTCGCTCGTGTCGGGCCTCTTCTTCGTGGCCCTGGGCACACTCTTCCTGGTCTTCGACGGGACGACCGCGCTGCCGGGGCTGCTCTCGGTGGACGACTCGTTCGCGGTGGAGCGGCGGGTGGCGGAGTGGGGCCGCGCGGTGCCGGACTGGGCGCTGCTGGCCGGGGTGGTCGCGGTGGCCGGCATGGTGGCGGCGGCGCGCGGGCGTGGCCGGGCGCGGGCCGGCGCGGGGGCGGAAGCGGAGGCCGGGGGGAGCCGGCCGGAATGAGCGGAGGGGGCCCTCGCCGGGAGGGCCCCTGGTCCGGCCGTCCGGCCTTCGGGTTTCGGCCTTCGGGTTTCTGGGTCTCCGGGTCTCCGGGTTTCCGGGTTTCCACGCATGAAGAAGGGCCCCGTTCTTTCGAACGGGGCCCTTCTCTCTTGTGGCTGGGGCCGGGGTCGAACCGGCGACCTATCGCTTTTCAGGCGATCGCTCGTACCAACTGAGCTACCCAGCCACGAAGCTGTTTCCAGCTTCAGCGACTCTGACGGGACTTGAACCCGCGACCTCCACCTTGACAGGGTGGCGAGCTAACCAACTGCTCCACAGAGCCTTGCTTGTGTACGAGCACTAGTCTCGCACACGGTTGTGCGTGCCCCCAACGGGATTCGAACCCGTGCTACCGCCTTGAAAGGGCGGCGTCCTGGGCCACTAGACGATGAGGGCTAACGGCCCCACCTGGGCGCTTCTCAGCGCCTCGGGGACGTGAGAAGCATATGGGATGGCGGGCGGTATCGCCAAAACGGTTTCCGAGGAGGGGAGAATGGGCCCGTGCTGGAGATGACGCGCGAGGAGTTCGAGGAGCTTGTCGCCGAGGCCCTGGACCGGATCCCGCCGGAGCTGACGCGGCTGATGGACAACGTGGCGGTGTTCGTGGAGGACGAGCCCTCTCCGGACGACCCCGACCTGCTCGGGCTCTACGAGGGGACGCCGCTGACCGAGCGCGGCGAGTGGTACGCGGGTGTGCTGCCCGACCGGATCACGATCTACCGGGGGCCGACGCTGCGGATGTGCGAGTCCCGCGAGGACGTCGTGGCCGAGACCGAGATCACCGTGGTCCACGAGATCGCCCACCACTTCGGCATCGACGACGAGCGGCTGCACGCGCTCGGTTACGGCTGAGCCGGGGAGATCGCGCTCGAACAGGAGGCCGTCGCGCCGTGTCCCTTGTGACGCCTGGGGAGTTGGGCAGGGGGACGCGTTTCTTCCCCGCCCTTCTGTGTCCTGGAGGTGCCTCCGTGCGCCCTTTCCCCACCCGCGTTCGATGGGCCGCCGCCGCCCTCGCGGTCGCCGCGTGCGCCGGCCTGAGCGGCTGTATGAGTGTGAGCGACGAGGGTGCCGAGCCGGCGCCGGGCGCGACCGGGGGGAAGCCGGGCGCGTCGGCCCGGCCGGAGGGCGGCTCCGGAGCGCCGGACGGCGGCGGGGGCGCGTACGCCGGCGGGCAGGGCGACCGGCCCGGCGGCCCCGACGTGGCGGGCGGTGGCGCGAAGTCGCCGGTGCCGAGCGGTTCCCCCTCCGCCTCCGCCACGCCCTCCGCGGGCGCCGGGACGTCCGCCCCGGCCGAGCCCGGCGGCTCGGTGCCGCCCGGGACGCAGCCCCCGGGCGGCGGCACGGCCGGCGGTCACACCGGGGCGGGGGGCGCGTCCGGGGCCGCGGGGGGCGGCGGGGAAGCGGGCGGCGACGGCGGGAGCGGCGGCGGGAGCGGGGACGGCGGCGGGACGGGCGGAACCGGCGGGGAGGCCGGAGGCGCGCCGGGCGGCGGCGGGGGCACTCCCTCGCCGGAGCCCACGCCGGAGCCGACCCCGACGCCGGAGCCGACCCAGGAGCCGACGCCGGAGCCCACGCCCGAGCCGACCTCCCACCCGACCGATCCGCCGAGTGAGGGACCCTCCACCCAGCTGGGTGGTCTGCGCGCGGCCGGCGCGGTCACCGAGCCGGCGGCATCGCCGCAGGTGAGCCCGGTGTGACCTGGATCGGTTTGCCTTGAGTGGGGGAGAGTGCGTATGGTGGTAGATCGTTTGATCCCATTTGCCCGGCGCCACGACCGAAGAGCGCCGTGACTGGCGCGTACTCTCCCTTGCCGTGGCTGACCGCATAGAGGCGGTCTTGTGCGAAACACGGAGTTGACGGGCGCGTGCCGAGACTCCGGAAGGTTTCGCATTTCGCATGTCCATTTCCAGTTCTGACCACGCCGTCATGCCCGAGAACGACGAGATCACCGAGATCGTCGAGCTGGCTGACGACGCAGAGATCACCGACGAGGCCGTCGAGGCCGCCGACCTGACCGACGAGGCCGACGACGCCGACCAGACCCCCGAGATCACCTTCGGTGACCTGGGTCTGCCCGAGGGCGTCGTCCGCAAGCTCGCGCAGAACGGCGTCACCACCCCCTTCCCGATCCAGGCCGCGACCATCCCGGACGCCCTGGCCGGCAAGGACATCCTGGGCCGCGGCCGCACCGGCTCCGGCAAGACCCTCTCCTTCGGCCTCCCGCTGCTCGCCACCCTGGCCGGCGGCGACACCGAGAAGAAGAAGCCCCGCGGCGTCATCCTCACCCCGACCCGTGAGCTCGCGATGCAGGTCGCGGACGCCCTCCAGCCCTACGGCGACGTGCTCGGCCTCCGTATGAAGGTCGTCTGCGGCGGTACGTCGATGGGCAACCAGATCTACGCCCTGGAGCGCGGCGTCGACATCCTCGTCGCCACCCCGGGCCGTCTGCGCGACATCATCAACCGCGGCGCCTGCTCCCTGGAGCAGGTCCAGATCGCCGTCCTCGACGAGGCCGACCAGATGGCCGACCTGGGCTTCCTGCCCGAGGTCACCGAGCTGCTCGACCAGGTCCCGGCCGGCGGCCAGCGCCTCCTCTTCTCCGCCACGCTGGAGAACGAGATCGACAGCCTGGTCAAGCGCTACCTGGTGAACCCGATCACCCACGAGGTCGACCCGTCCGCCGGCGCCGTCACCACGATGACCCACCACGTCCTCGTCGTGAAGCCGAAGGACAAGGCCCCGGTCACCGCCGCGATCGCCGCCCGCAAGGGCCGCACGATCATCTTCGTCCGCACCCAGCTCGGTGCCGACCGCGTCGCCGAGCAGCTGCGCGAGTCCGGCGTGAAGGCCGACGCGCTCCACGGCGGCATGACCCAGGGCGCCCGTACCCGGACGCTCGCCGACTTCAAGGACGGTTACGTCAACGTCCTCGTCGCCACCGACGTCGCCGCCCGCGGCATCCACGTCGACGGCATCGACCTGGTCCTCAACGTGGACCCGGCCGGCGACCACAAGGACTACCTGCACCGCTCGGGCCGCACCGCCCGCGCCGGCCGCTCCGGCGTCGTGGTCTCCCTGGCCCTGCCGCACCAGCGCCGCCAGATCTTCCGCCTCATGGAGGACGCGGGCGTCGACGCCTCGCGCCACATCGTCGGCGGTGCCGGCGCCTTCGACCCCGAGGTCGCCGAGATCACCGGCGCCCGTTCGCTGACCGAGGTCCAGGCCGACTCGGCGAACAACTCGGCCAAGCAGGCCGAGCGCGAGGTCGTCGACCTGACCCGTCAGCTGGAGCGCCTCCAGCGCCGCGCCGTCGAGCTCCGCGAGGAGGCCGACCGCCTCGTCGCCCAGGCCGCCCGCGAGCGCGGCGAGGACCCGGAGAGCGCGATCGCCGAGGTCACCGAGGCCGCCGAGGCCGAGGTCGCGGCCGCTGCCGCCGAGGCCGAGCGCGCCGCCCGCGAGGAGCAGCGCCGCGAGGAGCGGCCGGCCCGCGACGAGCGGGGCAACTACGAGCGCCGCGACCGCGGCGGCTTCAACCGCGACCGTGACGACCGCGGTGACCGCGGCGGCTTCCGCCGTGACGACCGTGGCGGCGACCGCGGTGGCTTCCGTCGCGACGACCGTCCGTCCGGCGGCTTCCGCCGGGACAACGACCGTCCGTCGTTCCGCGACCGTGACGACCGTGGTGGCGACCGCGGTGGCTTCCGCCGGGACAACGACCGTCCCTCGGGCGGCTTCCGCCGGGACAACGACCGTCCGTCGGGTGGCTTCAACCGTGACGACCGTGGTGGCGACCGTGGCGGCTTCCGCCGCGACGACCGTCCCTCGGGCGGCTTCCGCCGGGACAACGACCGTCCGTCGGGTGGCTTCAACCGTGACGACCGCGGTGGCGACCGTGGCGGCTTCCGCCGCGACGACCGTCCCTCGGGCGGCTTCCGCCGCGACGACCGTCCGTCCGGCGGCTTCCGCCGCGACGACCGTCCGTCCGGCGGCTTCCGCCGGGACAACGACCGTCCGTTCAACCGCGACCGCCGCGACGACCGCCCCTCGGGCGGCTTCCGCCGCGACGACCGTCCGTCCGGTGGCTTCCGCCGCGACGACCACCGCCCGTCCGGCTCCTCCTCCTCGTCCTTCGGAGGCGGCCGCCGCGACGACAAGCCCCGCTGGAAGCGCAACGGCTGAGCCCGCGTGACCTGACACACGACGAACCCCCGTGACACCCGCTGTCACGGGGGTTCGTCGTGTCCGGCGTACAACCATCCCGGGGGCGGGTCGGTCTCGTACAGGTATGCGTGGGACGCTCGGGCGTCCGGTCGCCCGTACCAGTGATGGACCACCCCCGGGGAGGGGCCTTCTTGTCTCGTACCGCAGTCGCGCGGCGGACCCGCGCGCGTGCCGCTCTGCTCGCCGCCGTCATGGCCGCCACCGGGGCGGGCCTCGCGCCCGGCGCGGTCGCTTCGCCCGGGGCGCCGGTCGTCGGCATCGACCAGCTCGACGTCACGCCCACCCCGCGGACCGCGCCCCGCGCGGAGACGGTCGTCGCCGTCGGCGCGGGCGGATACGCCCACCGGACCGAGGCCGACGACCGGAGCGCGAGCGAACCGCTCGTGTGGACGGACTTCGCGACCGGCGAGAGCCGCTCCCTGGGGTTCGGCGGCGGCAACGAGTCCTTCGCCGAGTTCGGCACCGGCGAGCGGTACGCCTACGCGGACGACGGCGTCGGCACGCGCACCCTGATCGACCTGGAGAGCGGTACGACGACCGCCCTGACCCTCCCCGAGGACACCTCGTACCGGGGCCTGATCGGCGACCGGCTGCTCTTCCAGCAGTACGAGCCCGGCACCTCGATGGGCTCCACCAGCGGCTACTTCCTCCGCGGCGCGGGCGCCCCGAACGGGCCTTCGGTCCCCGTGACCGGCTGGCCGGCCGGCGCGGACCTCCACATGGCGCGGCTGGTGGCGGGGGCACCGGGCGTCGCCGTGCTCCGCTTCACCCGCGGCACGTCGGGCATGAACAGCGACTCCCGCCTCGGCGTCGTCGACCTGACGACCGGACGGATGCGGGTCCTGGAGGAGCCGACCGCCGCGAACGGCGTCCTCGTCGCGGGCGTCGCCGTCACCGCCGAGCGCATCGCGTGGGTCGACCCCGACCGGAACGTCCACATCCGGCCGCTCGCCGACCTCACCGGCCCGGAGACCGGCTACCCGCTGCCGGACGGACTGAGCGCCACCCGCATCGGCCTCGTCGGCGACTGGCTCCTGACGACGGCCGAGCCCGCGGCGGCGGGCGAGGACCTCACCCGCAGGCTGGTCGCGGTCAGCCCCGCCGGGGAGCAGCAGACGCTCCTCGCGGGCGCCGAGGAGCGGATCACCCAGCTCGGCGACGGTTCCGGCACGGCGGCCGTCACCGGCGGCACCTCCGCCACCGACTGGGCCCTCCTCAAGGCCGTGCCCGGCAAGGGCGGCGGCGCCCCGGTCCTGGAGAAGCTGCGCAAGGTGGCGCCCATGCCGACCGAGGTGGTGGCCCTCGCGCTGGGCATGGGCCGGCTCACGACGCTGGAGCAGGACACCGGCAAGGCGGCCGGTTTCCAGACCCGTTCGCTCCCGGTCGGGCCGCTCCACACGGGCCAGTCCGGTCCCGTGCCGGCCGGCACCGAGGCCGACGCGCAGTGGCACGACACCCCGCTCTTCGACGCCGGTGACGGGCGGACGGTCTCCTCCCCGAGGATCGCGTACACGCCCCGCGCGGTCGTCTCCCGCACGGGCGACGGCCGGACCACCCGGGTGACCGTGGACCAGATCGGCGAGGTCGCCGACGCCTTCGGCCGGTGGGCCGTCTACCAGACCGGCACGCCGGGCTGGTACGGCGAACTCGCCGCCGGCGGCAAGACCCTCGTGCTCGACCTGGACACCCAGAAGGTCGTCTCCACCCAGAACCAGGTCGCCGCCGCACTCTGGGGCGACACCCTCTACACCGGCACCGGCACCGTGGGCCAGGTCGTCCGCAAGGACCTCACCACCGGCAAGACCCTCGGCACGCTCGCGACCGAGTCCGGCTGCGCCCTGACCGAGCTCCAGACGGCCGGCCGCTGGCTCTACTGGGCGTGCGCCCGGTACGGGAAGCAGGGCGTCATCGACCTCAAGAACCCGGCCGCGCCCGTCCGCACCGCCCTGCCCGCGGGCTCCTACCGGGGCGGACTCCTCGGCGACGGCTACTTCGTCGACGAGAACGGCTCGCACCTGCGGGTCACTCCCTTCCCCACCGGGAAGGCCGGCACGCCCTACGCCCTGACCCGCGCCGACGTCTTCTCCGGCTCCCGCCGCACCACCTGGACCGTCGACCGCTTCGGCGGCGCCGTCGCCTACCGGGACAACGCCCAGCGGGTGCACGTGGTGTGGACCGACCTGCCCACCTCCGACCTGACCGTCACGCACGCGTCCGCTCCGACGGCCTTGCGGTTCCCCGGCACCTGGAAGGGCTCCTGGACGCTCTCCAAGCCCGCCTCGTCGTACGAGGTGAGCATCCAGGGCGCGTACGACAGGAAGCCCGTGCGGACCCTCCGCGGGAAGGAGACACGCGGCCGGATCGACTTCAGCTGGGACGGCCGCGACGCGGCGGGCGTGCCCGCGCCGACCGGGCCGTACGTGTGGGAGCTGCGCGCCACCACCGCCGACGGCAAGGGCCGCGACCTCTGGACCTTCGGCGACCTGCGGCTCTCCGGCAGCCGGCCCGCCTTCCGCGATCTCGTCGGGAACGACGCCCAGGGCGAATTGCTCGCCGTGGACACGGCGGGCGCGGTCTCCCTCTACCGGGGCGACGGCTGGGGGAAGTTCGGCGCCCGCACCCCGGGATCCGGCGGGGCCTTCCCGGCCGGCACCCTCCTCGTGCCCTTCGGGGACGTGAACGCCGACGCCTGCGCCGACGTCCTCGGGCGCGTCGGCGGTGAGCTGCGCGCCTACCGGCCGGGCTGCGGCAAGGTCGTCACCGGCTCGTCGCCGTACACCGCGATCGGGTCCGGCTGGGGCCAGTACGACGTGCTGACCTCACCCGGTGACGTGAACGGCGACGGGTACGCCGACCTCGTCGCGCGCCAGACCTCCACCGGCGACGTGTACTTCTACGCCGGCACCGCCGACCACCGCCTCAAGAGCCGGGTCCGCATCGGCACCAACTGGAAGCTGTACAAGCGGATCACCGGCGCCGGAGACCTCGACGGCGACGGCCGCGGCGACCTGGTCGCCGTCGACGGCTCCGGCGTGCTCTGGTCCTACTTCGGCACCCCGTCCGGCGGCGTCACCCCGCGCACGAGGGTCGGCGGCGGCTGGCAGATCTACACCGCCCTCCAGGGCACCGGAGACCTCAACGGCGACGGCGCCAGCGACCTCGTCGCCCGCGACGCCTCGGGCCGCCTGTACGCCTACTACAGCCACGGACGCGGCCGCACCGGCGACCGCTACGGCTTCCGTGAGCTCGTCGGCCCGGGCTGGAACACCTTCCGGTCCCTCTTCTGACCTCCCGTCGCCGCGCCCCCGCCCGGGGGCGCGGCGCGGCGGGATCCGATACCCGATCGGTTCCCCGGGCCCGGCGGGCTATGCTGCACGGAGTGCTCGCACACGGGCCGTTAGCTCAATTGGCAGAGCAGTGGACTTTTAATCCATTGGTTGTGGGTTCGAGTCCCACACGGCCTACCGACACCGAAGCGCCCCGCCCGGACCCCCGGGCCGGGGCGCTTCGTCGTCCGGGGAGCGGGTGCCGGTCGCCACCGCGCGGCCGCGGGGCGACGACGTGCGCGCGGTCGAGAAGGCCGGACGTCCGGAGGAATCCCTTGTGCATTTCCGCGGATACCCGGGCTATCGCATTCGGCCAGAATGGCTTCAACTCGACTGCCCTGTCAGTAAATTGCTTGCCAGGGGCACGTGCCGCTGCCTAGGGTCGGGCGCGGCGCGGACATTCCGCGTCTTTTTCTTGCGGGGGCATCATGAAGAAGCGCAATTTCGCCGTGGTCGGTGCGATGGCGGCGGCTCTTGTCACGCTGTCGAGCGGAACCGCCATGGCCGGGACCAACATCATCAACGTCTACACCACGGACAGCACCCCGGGTGGCCTGGGCTCGTTCGTGGCCAACGGCGACCTGACGCAGGTCTGCGACGCGCAGGAGGACGGACTTTCCGCGGTGGCCTATCTGCGTCGCTGGGACGGCCCGCTCTGGAAGACGGTCACCGTCGGCGGTTACGGGAACTGCAAGTCGGAATCCATCGACATTCCGGAGGGCCAGCGCCTCACGCTCACCGTGTGTCTGCGGAAGAACGGCGCGGACGTCTTCTGTTCCACCAAGGGCGGCGGCGTCGCCTGATCCCGTGCGCGTGTCGATGCCCGCCCTTCACGAGAGGGCGGGCATCTTCTCGTTCCCGGTGCCCGCGCGCATCCCGGAGTGTCCCGTGCGGAACCCCGGGGCAGGCGCGTTTCGTCGTTCCGTCGAACGGCGGCGTCCGCGGGGTGTTCCGCGAGAGCCTGGGGGAGTCTGGAAGGCGGAGGTGGGGTCGGTTGAACGGGGCTGTGCGGTGGTGGGACGAGGGCGACGTGGCGAGCACCACGCGGGACCTCGCGCGGTGGGCCCTGGCCGCCGCGGCGGGGGCGGTGTTCGTCCTGCTGCTGGCGGTGAACAGCGGCGGGCTGCCGGTGCTGGTCAGCGGGCTCGTGGGGCTCGCGGGCGGAGCCGTGGGGCTGTGGTGGGTCGTCGCGCACCGGGGGGCCGTACGGGTGCTCGGCGCGGTGCTCGTGGTGGGGGCGCCGGTCGGCGTCCTCGTGCTGTACGTCGTCGGCGGGCTGTGGCTGTTCGCGCTCACGGCGCTCGCGCTGTGGGCGGTCGCGCTGGGCTGTGCGCGGGAGGCGCTGCGCCGGCCGGGGGAGGCGGTGGACGCGCCGGCGCCGGCCGGTCCGGCCGCGCGGCCCCGGCAGGCGGTGCTGATCATGAACCCGAAGTCCGGCGGCGGGAAGGTGGACCGGTTCGGTCTGGTGGGGAAGGCGGAGCGGCTGGGCGCGCGGGTCGTGCTGCTGGATCCGTCCGCGCCCGCCGACGTCGACGCGCTCGCCCGGAAGGCCGTCGCGGAGGGCGCCGACCTCCTCGGCGTCGCGGGCGGCGACGGCACCCAGGCCCTGGTGGCCGCGGTGGCCGCCGAGCACGACCTGCCGTTCCTGGTGGTGTCGGCCGGGACCCGCAACCACTTCGCCATGGACCTCGGCCTGGACCGGAACGATCCGGCGGCCTGCCTCGACGCGCTCACCGACGGCGAGGAACTCCGCGTCGACCTCGGCACCGTCGCCGGACGGCCCTTCGTCAACACGGTCTCGTTCGGGGTGTACGCGGACGTGGTGCAGCGGCCGGAGTACCGCGACGCCAAGGCGGAGACCGCGCTCGACGCCCTGCCCGACCTGCTCCAGGGCGGTCAGGGCGACCGGCTCGACGCGACCGCCGACGCCACCCGGCTCCCCGGCCAGCAGGCGATCCTGGTCAGCAACAACCCGTACGCCACGCCCGATCCGTTCAGCGCGGCCACCGGGCACCGCACCCGCCTGGACAGCGGCCGGCTCGGCGTGATCGGCGTCCGGGTGGACGGCGCGGCGCACGCCGCCGACCTGGTCGTACGGGGAACCCAGTCCGCCGCGCTCAACGTCCTGACCGCGCTCCGCGTCGAAGTCCACGGAGAGGTCACCACCGCCGGCGTGCCGAAGGGGGAGGGGACGGTGCCGGTGGCGGTGGACGGGGAGGCGCTCGTCCTGCCGACGCCGGTCGTCTGCGAACTGCGGCCGCGCGCCCTGCGGGTGCTGGTGCCGCGGGCCCGGCCGGGAGTGGTTCCGCCGCCCCCGCCGTTGGAGTGGCGGCGGATCATCCGGCTCGCCTTCCCCGACCATCACGGGTCCGGCCCTTCGCACCGTCCGGAACCGTCCGAGGACCCCTACAGGAGCGGCGCATGAGCGACGAGAACACCTACGAGGCCGGCCCGGGGCCCGGGCCCGGCGACGGGGCCGGGACGCGGGTGCGGCTGCGGGACCGGCCGCGGGCCGCGGTCTTCACCGCCCGCGCCGTCCTGCACGACCTGCGGGCCGTGGACGGGGCGCTGTACGCGGCGGTGGCGGCCACGCCGACGCCCGCGCTCGACGTGGGCCTGCGCCGGCTGTCGAACGCCGCCGACCACTCCAAGATCTCCTTCGCCGTCGCCGCCGGGCTCGCCCTCGTCCCGGGCCGTCCGCGCCGGGCGGCGGCCGCGGGCCTCGGCGCGATCGCGATCGCCTCGGCCACGGCCAACCTCTTCGGCAAGCGGCTGGTCCGCCGGGCGCGGCCGGACCGGGAGGCGGCCCGCGTGGTGGTCGGCCGGCACGTCCCGATGCCGGAGTCGGCGTCGTTCCCGTCCGGGCACACCGCCTCGGCGGTCGCCTTCGCCACCGCCGCCGGCGTCGCCCTGCCCCCCGCGGCCGTGCCGCTGGGGCTGCTCGCCTCCGCGGTCGGCTACTCCCGCGTCCACACCGGGGTCCACTACCCCGGCGACGTGGCCGCGGGCGCCGTCCTGGGCCTGGCCAGCGGCGCCGCCGCCCTCGCCGGGGCCTCCCTCGTGCGGGCGCGCCGCCGATCCTCCTGACGGTGCGCCACCGGGACCCCCTGGCCGGTCACTCCGGGTACACGGCGCGGGCCAGGGCCTCCTCGGGGATGCGCAGGGCGGCGATGCGCTCCGGGTCGGCGAGGACGTGGAGCTGGACGATGCGGTCGCCGACGACGGTGAAGGCCATGAGCGAGCCCGGCCTGCCGTCGACGACCGACAGGACGGCCGGCTGCCCGTTGACGACGAGCGGCAGCGAACCGTTGCGGAAGCTTGCGTAGAGGAGGGCCTGACGGGTGATCTCCTCGGCGCCGCGCACCACCTGGGAGACGCCGGCGAGGAGCGTGCCGCCGTCGGCGCGCAGCACCGCGTCCGGGTCGAGGACGGCGAGCAGCCCCTCGAAGTCGCCGCCCTGCGAGGCGGCGAGGAAGGCGTCGGCGATCTCCCGCTGGCGGCGCGCGTCGGGGCCGGGCGCCGGGGCGGTGTCCTGGACGCGGCGGCGGGCCCGGCTGGCCATCTGGCGGGTCGCCGCGGGCGTGCGGTCCACGATCCGCGCGATCTCGTCGAAGGAGACGGCGAACATGTCGTGCAGCACGAACGCGAGCCGCTCGGCCGGGGCCAGGGTCTCCAGGACGATGAGGAGCGCGAGCCCGACGGACTCCGACAGTTCGGCCGCGTGCTCCGGGTCTCCGGCGCCGGGGACGTGCACGACCGGGTCGGGGACGAAGTGTTCGAGCGGGTCCTCGCGGCGGGATCCGCGCGAGCGCAGCATGTCCAGGCAGACCCGGCCGATGACCGTGGTGAGCCAGCCGGTGAGGTTGGCGACCCCGCTCACGTCGGTGCGGCTGAGCTTGAACCAGGTCTCCTGGACCGCGTCCTCGGCCTCGCTGAGCGAGCCGAGCATGCGGTAGGCGACGGCCCTCAGGTGCCCGCGGTCGGCGTCGAAGCGGCGCGCCAGCGCGTCCGCGTCCCCACCGCCGGCCGTCTCCGCCGTGCTCTCGTCCATCCGTCGATCTCCCCCTTCGCGTCCCGTCATGCCTCCATGACGGATCGGATTCCCTGGATGTGACAGCGGAACGGCATCCGCACGCGCGCGTGCCCGCGTCCGTACGGGCGTGCCCCGTGCCTCCGCGTGCCCCGTGCCTCCGCGAGCGCGGTGCCCGCGTCCGTACGGGTGCGGTGCTCCTGTCCGCACGGGCGGCCCGCCCGTGCCCGTGCCCCACGCCGCCGGTCTCGCCCCGTGAGATCCACGCCGCCCTGAGGTCAGCGCCCGGGTTTCCCCGGCCGAGGCCCTCGACCGCCGTGGAACATCACTTCAGCGCGATGATCTTCGTCCGTAGATTGATCACCATGACGACGACAGGCACCCAGGTCAACCCCGTACTGCGCACCCCGCCGGCCTCCCCCGCCGCCGCGGCCGCCTACTTCTCCGCCAGCCTCGCCTTCCACGCGGACGTCTCCGACGTGGCCGCCGCCCTGGCCACCGCCCGCGCCGACGGCACCGACCCCGGCTTCGTGGTGATCGACTCCCGCTCGACCGCCTCCTGGGACCAGGGCCACATCCCCGGCGCCGTCCACCTCCCCACCGCGCTCGTCCCCGAGCAGGCGGAGCGGCTCCTCGACAAGGCCGTCCCGGTCGTCACCTACTGCTGGGGCCCCGGCTGCAACGGCGCCACCCGCGCGGCGCTCGCCCTCGCCGAGCTGGGCTTCCAGGTGAAGGAGATGCTCGGCGGCTTCGAGTACTGGGCCCGCGAGGGCTTCCCGTACGAGACGTGGGAGGGCCCCGCGGAGCGGGCCGCCGACCCGCTGACGGCGCCCGTCGACGCCGAGGACTGCGGCTGCTGAGGAATCCGATTTCGGTTTCCGCCGCCCATGCCGTAAGGTCATATTCACCGACGCGGGGTGGAGCAGCTCGGTAGCTCGCTGGGCTCATAACCCAGAGGTCGCAGGTTCAAATCCTGTCCCCGCTACTCAGTAGCCCGAAGGCCCGGATCGTCCCAGACGATCCGGGCCTTCGGCGTTCTCGGGTCCCGCCGCGCCGTCGCGTTCCGGGTTGACCTTTACGCAACGTCAAGTTCTACCGTTCCGGTCATGGAGTGGTCGATCCAGGAGATCGCCAGGAAGGCCGGCACCACCAGCCGCACGCTCCGCCACTACGGCGAGCTGGGGCTGCTGGAGCCGAGCCGGATCGGCGCGAACGGTTACCGGTACTACGACCAGGCGGCACTCGTGCGGCTGCAGCGGATCCTGCTGTTGCGCGAGCTCGGGCTCTCGCTGCCCGCGATCGCCGAGGTCCTCGAAGGCCAGCGGGACACCTCGGCCGCCCTGCGCACGCATCTGGCCCTCCTCCAGCAGGAGCGCGAGCGCATCGGGCGGCAGATCGAGGCCGTACGGACCACTCTCCACAAGACCGAGAGAGGAGAACAGCTCATGGCCGAGGAAGTCTTCGACGGCTTCGACCACACGGCGTACGAGGCGGAGGTCACCGAACGGTGGGGCCGCGACGCGTACGAACAGGGCGACCGCTGGTGGCGTTCGCTCGGCGAGGCCGAGAAGAAGGAGTTCATGGAGACGCAGGCCGGCATCGCCCGCGACTTCGGCGCGGCGGCCGCGGCGGGGCTCGCGCCGGACAGCGACGAGGCGCAGGCGCTGGCCCGCCGGCAGTACGACTGGCTCTCCGTGACCACGCGCCCGACGAAGGATTACCTGATCGGGCTCGGGCAGATGTACGTGGACGACCCGCGGTTCACCAGGAACTACGACAAGCACGGCGAGGGCACCGCGGTCCTGGTGCGCGACGCCCTGACCGTCTGGGCCGAGCGCAACCTCTGATCCGGGCGGGGCCCGGGGCCGCCGGAGTCACTTGGCCCGGTGTCCCTGACCGCCCGAAGTAAAGCCTGGCCGAAACCGTGCCGCTCCGCGCCTGTCCCTTTGCCCGGACGTGAACGCGGAACGTAACGTCATGCACGCCATGCGTGACCATGCCGTGACGGACGGGCGAGGAGCAGCAGGAGGACGGGCGCCCGTCCTCCTGCTGCTCCTCGCGCTCGTCGCGCTCTTCGCGGGGCTCTGCCACGGCGTCCCCGGCCCCGCGGAGGCCGCCGGGGCCGGGCACGCGGCCACCGGCGCGACCGTCGCCGTGGCCGGCCCCGTCCACGGGCCCGTCCCGCACGGCTGCGGCCAGGGCGGCGAGGGCCACGCGGCCGAGCTGCCGCCCTCCGCGCAGACGGCCACCGTCCCGCAGCTCGACCCGCCGGGTCCCGGCGCGGCCGTCACCGCCGGACACGTCACCCCGCTGCCGCCGGCGGCGGACCTGCGGCACGTCCGCACCCGGGCGGGGCCCTGCCCCGAGCCCGGCCGGCTCCTCGTCGCCCTCGGAGTGGACCGGAACTGAGGCCCCCCTGTCGCCCCGCGACAGCCAGGCCCCCCTTCCGGCGCACCACCCACTCCGAGGACGTAGCCACACCCATGCACACCCCCCTGCCCCCGTACGCGCCCGCGCGCCCGCATCCCACCGTCGGCAACACCCCCGTGCTGTGGACCGACGACGGCTACTGGGCCAAGCTCGAAGGCTTCAACGCCGGCGGCATCAAGGACCGTCCGGCGCTCCACATGGTCGAGGAGGCCCGCCGCCGCGGCGACCTGCGGCCCGGCGCGCCGATCGTCGAGTCGACCTCCGGCACCCTCGGCCTCGGACTCGCCCTCGCCGGCGTGCTCCACGGCCACCCCGTGCACGTCGTCACCGACCCCGGTCTGGAGCCGATCGTCGAGCGGATGCTCGTCGCCCACGGCGCCACCGTGCACGTCGTCACCGAACCCCACCCGGACGGCGGCTGGCAGCAGGCCCGCAAGGACCGGGTCGCCGAACTGCTCGCCCGCCTCGACGGCGCCTGGTGGCCCGACCAGTACGGGAACCCCGACAACCCCGCCGCCTACACCGGGCTCGCCGCCGAACTGTCCGGGCAGCTCGACCGGATCGACGTGCTCGTCTGCGCGGTCGGCACCGGCGGCCACTCCGCCGGCATCGCCCGCGCGCTGCGGGCCGGCGGCAGTCCCGCCCTGGAGCTCGTCGGCGTCGACTCCATCCGGTCGACCGTCTTCGGCCTGCCCGCCGGGGAGCGGCTGATGCGCGGCCTCGGCTCCTCCATCCACCCGGCCAACGTCGACCACGCGGCCTTCGACGAGGTCCACTGGGTGGCCCCGGCGGAGGCGGTCCGCTCGGCCCGCCGGCTCGCCGCCCGCCAGTACGCCACCGGCGGCTGGAGCGTCGGCGCGGTCGCCCTCGTGGCCGGCTGGCTGGCCCGCACGCGCCCGCGTGGCACCCGGATCGCGGCCGTCTTCCCCGACGGCCCCCAGCGCTACTTCGACACCGTCTTCAACGACGCGTACTGCGCCGCCCACGGCCTCCTCGACGGACCCGTGCGCGACGAGCCCGCCGCGTACACGGGACCGCGGGGGATCGAGGAGTGGACCCGGCGGGTCCTGGACCGCACGGCGGGGGCGACCCGATGAGCGGTACGGACACGGCCACCGCCGCCCCCGGCCGCGGCGGGCTCCGGAGGCGGAGCCGCACCTTCGAACCGGCCGTCCGGCTGCTCTTCCTCAACCAGCTCACCATCAACCTCGGCTTCTACATGCTGATGCCCTACCTGGCCGCCCACCTGGCCGACGGGCTCGGGATGGCGGCCTGGTCGGTCGGGCTCGTCCTCGGCGCGCGGAACCTCTCCCAGCAGGGCATGTTCCTCGTCGGCGGGGCGCTCGCCGACCGGCTCGGCTTCAAGCCGCTCATCGTGGCGGGCTGCGCGCTGCGGTCCGTCGGCTTCGGCGCCCTGGCCTTCGCCCAGTCGCTGCCCGTCCTCCTCGCCGCCTCCCTCGCCACCGGCCTCGCGGGCGCGCTCTTCAACCCGGCCGTCCGCGCGTGCCTGGCGGCGGAGGCGGGCGAGGAGCGCCGGGTGGAGGCGTTCGCCCTGTTCAACGCCTACTACCAGGCGGGGATCCTGCTCGGCCCGCTGGTCGGGGTGGCGCTCACCGGGGTGTCGTTCCGGCTGACGTGCGTGGTCGCGGCGCTGCTCTTCCTCGGCCTGACCCTGGTCCAGCTGCGGCACCTGCCCGTCTCGGCGGGCGGCGGGCGGCCGGAGCCGAAGGGGGGCGGGACCCGGGGCCAGTTCCGCACCGTCCTCGGCAACCGCGTCTTCTGGCTCTTCTCACTCGCCATGACCGGCTCGTACGTCCTCTCCTTCCAGGTCTACCTGGCGCTGCCGCTCGCGGCGGGCGGCAGCGGCGTGACGACCGCGCTCTTCGTCGTCTCCGCGCTCGTCGCGCTCGCCGGACAGCTGCGGATCACCGCCTGGTGCGCGGCCCGGCTCTCCCGCGAGCGGAGCCTCGTCCTCGGCCTGGCGCTGATGGGCGGCGCCTTCCTGCTGCCGGCCGCGCTCGGCCGGGGCGCGCCGGCGCTGCTGCTGTGCGCGGCGGTCCTCGCGGTGGCGAACGCGGTGCTCTACCCGTACGAGATGGACACCGTCGTCGCGCTCTCCCGGGGGCGCTGGGTGGCCACCCACTACGGGCTCTACAACACGGTGTGCGGGATCGGCATCACGCTCGGGAACCTCGGCACGGGCGTGCTGCTCGACGTGACGGGGTCGACGGCCGTGCCGTGGCTCGCGCTCTGCGGCGTCGGCCTGGCCTGCGCGGCGGCGGTCGCGCTGCTGGGGCGGGGAGGCCGGCTGCGGACGGCGGAGGAGGCGACGAAGGCGGAGGAGGAGGCCGTGCGGACCGGGGAGGCCGTGCGGACCGGGGAGGAGGCCGGGACGGAGCGGCGGGCCGGGTAGGGCGCCCGGGGGCCGGCGTACCGCGCCCCGCCGGGTCGTCCCGCCGGGGTACGCCGGTCGGCCCTCCGCCGGTCGCACCCGGGAGCCGTCGCGGGGACCCTGGGAGGGTGCGCGGCGCCGGGCCCGGCGGCGGGCCGGCGACCGGTCAGGAGTACTCAGGTGACGCACCCTCGGGGAGCGGCGGGCGGTGGGCGGCGGGGCGAGGCGCCCGGTCGCCGTGCCGCCCGGTCCGGCGCGCCCCGGGGGCCGTACGGCGGCGAGCCGCCTCCGGGCGTCCCCTTCGGGGCCACCCGGAGGTTCCTGCGGGCGCTGCCGCCGCTGATCATCGCCGGCGGGGTGGTCTTCGACGTCTCCACCCCGCCCTCGTACACGGCGGCACCGCTCTTCTCCGCCGCCCCGCTGGTCGCCGCCCCGTTCTTCTCCCGGCTCACGACGCTGCTGACCGGGCTCGCGGCGATCCTGGCCTCGATCGGGCTGCACGCGTACAACGACACGCTCTCCGACGCGTCCTCGCTCACCGAGACCCTGACCGTGGTGACGGTCTCCGCGCTGGCGATGCTGATCAACCTGGTGGTGCGGCGCAGCGGGGAGCGGCTGGCGTCGGCGCGGGTGATCGCGGAGGCGGCGCAGCGGGCGGTGCTGCCGATGCCGGCGGAGCGGATCGCGGGGCTCCAGTGCGCGGCCCGGTACGAGGCGGCGCAGGCGGACGCGTTCATCGGCGGCGACCTGTTCGCGGTGCAGGACACCCCGCACGGGGTGCGGCTCGTGGTCGGGGACGTGCGGGGCAAGGGGATGGACGCGGTGGAGGCGGTGGCCGTCGTCATCGGCGCCTTCCGGGAGGCGGCAGAGCAGGAGGCGGCCCTGGAGGGGGTGGCGCAGCGGCTCGAACGGGCGCTCACGCGCGAGGGCACCCGGCGCGAGGGGCTGGACGCCTTCGAGGGGTTCACGACGGCGGTGCTCGCCGAGATCCCGCGCGAGGGCGGGGTCGTACGGGTCGTGAACCGGGGGCACCCGCCGCCGCTCCTGCTGCACGGGGACGGGCGGCTGGAGACGATCGAGCCGGCCGAGGCCGCGCTGCCGCTCGGGATGGGGGAGCTGTCGGTCTGGCCGGACCGGGCCGACGAGCGGCCGTACGTGCCGGGCGCGACGCTGCTCTTCTACACGGACGGCCTGTCGGAGGCGCGGGACGCGTACGGCGTCTTCTACGATCCGGCGGCCCGGCTCGCGGGGGCGGTCTTCCCGGGCCCGGAGGAGCTGCTGGACGCGCTCGTGGACGACGTGCGGCGGCACACCGGCGGCGGTTCGACCGACGACATGGCGCTGCTCGCGGTGAGCCGTCCGGCGGCCGGGGCCCCCGAGCGGAGGCGGACGATGCCGGTGGTGCCGCCCGGGCCGGCGTCCTGAAGGACGCCCGGTCACGGTCCGTGGTCGTGAGGTGTCACAGCGATAACAATTGACACACCATCAGTTTTCCAGGATCCGGCCGGTCCTCACTGAAGGGGGGTCAATTCGGGCGAATCCCTGTCAATTCAATGAATGATCAAGAGGAACGGCTTGGAATCGGACCGCCGTGTCTATTAACGTTCGATAACGCAGCGCGGTCGTCCCAGCCGTCGCAAGAGACGGCTCCGTGCGCACGTGCCGAATCCCGAAAGGGAACCGGGGAACCATCCCTTGGGGTGAATCGGGCCCCTCGCACATCCCCCGTGCGAACACGCCCGTAGGAGACCTTCCTGCTCCGAACCCGTCAGCTAACCCGGTAGGCGAGAAGGAAGGAAAGGAGCGCGCCTCCGTGGCGTCCAACACCCCCGTACCCGGAGCCCCCTTCGACCCCTTCGGCGGCCCGGGTGCCGTCGGAGCGGACGACCCGGCAGGCGCGGCGTCGGGCACGTACGCGTACGAAACCGCCTCCTTCACCCCCGCGCCCGGGGAGTGGAACCCGACCGAGGGCTCCCTGCGCGCCGAGAGCCGCGCCGGCGGCCGGCACCGGGTCGTGAAGCAGCGCTCCAACTTCGCCCGCTCCTCCACCGTCCTCGGCGTCGGCGTCATCGCCGCCGTCGGCGCGGGCGGCCTCGCCACCGCGCAGGAGAAGCCCCCCGTCGCGATCTCCCTCCCGGACCTCCCGGACCTCGGCCTGCCGGACGCCCACGACCTCCCCGGCGTCGGCGCCCTGCTGCCCGGCGGCGACGAGGAGAGCTCCCGGACCGAGGACTCCGCCCCGGTCGCCGCGGGCGGCGCGGCCGCGAAGCCGCTCACCTCCATCACGTACACCGCCCCGGCCGACACCACCGCCGGCGCCCCCGCCGAGGAGCGCACCGCCTCCGCCGCCGACGCGGGCGAGGCCCTGCGCGCCCGCATCCTGCAGCAGGCCGAACAGCAGCAGCAGGCCGCCGCCGACGCCGAGAAGCTGGCCGCCGAGAAGGCCGCCGCCGAGAAGGCCGCCGCGGACGCCCAGGCCAGGGCGGACGCCGTCGCGAAGGCCGAGGCCGAGGCGAAGGCCAAGGCGGAGGCGGAGCGGATCGCCGCGGAGAAGGCCGAGGCCGAGCGGATCGCCGCCGAGAAGGCGGAGGCCGAGCGGCTCGCCAAGCTGGCCGCCAGCTACTCCATGCCGCTCTCCTCGTACACGCTGACCTCCACCTACATGCAGTCCGGTTCGATGTGGTCCTCCGGCTACCACACGGGCCTCGACTTCGCCGCGCCCACCGGCACCCCGCTCAAGGCGGTGCACGGCGGCACGATCAAGTCGGCCGGCTGGTCCGGCTCGTACGGCTACCGGATCGTCCTGGAGCTGGAGGACGGCACCGAGGTCTGGTACTGCCACCTCTCCTCGATGACCGTCGCCGCCGGCCAGACCGTCACCACCGGCGAGACCATCGGCCGCGTCGGCGCCACCGGCAACGTCACGGGCCCCCACCTCCACCTGGAGGTCCACACCCCGGACGGCTCGGGCATCGACCCCGCCGAGTGGCTGCGGTCCAAGGGCCTTTCGGTCTGAGCCCGCCTTCCGGTAGGGGTTCAGGCTCCCCTATCGGAATACGCCCGGCGGTGCACGGAGTTGATCGCTGCATGACGTCACCTCTGCGCCCGCTGGGCACCTCCGACCTGCAGGTCTTCCCGCTCGCCCTCGGCGGCAACGTCTTCGGCTGGAGCGCCGACGAGGAGCGGTCGTTCGCCGTCCTCGACGCCTACGCGGCCGCCGGCGGCAACTTCGTGGACACCGCCGACGTCTATTCGCAGTGGGTCGAGGGCAACACGGGCGGCGAGTCCGAGACGATCATCGGCCGCTGGCTGGCCGCCCGGGGCAACCGCTCCGACATCGTTGTCGCCACCAAGGTCGGCGCCCACTCCCCCCTCAAGGGCCTCGCCGCCCCCACCATCAAGGCCGGCGCGGAGGAGTCCCTGCGCCGCCTCGGCACCGACTACATCGACCTCTACTACACGCACTTCGACGACGAGTCGGTGCCCGTGGAGGAGATCGTCACCGCCCTCGACCAGCTCGTGAGGGACGGCAAGGTCCGGGCCGTCGCCGCCTCCAACATCTCCCCGGAGCGGCTGCGGGCCTCCCTCGACTTCGCCGAGGCCGAGGGACTCGCCCGGTACGTGGCGCTCCAGCCCGAGTACAACCTCGTCGCGCGGGAGAAGTACGAGGGCCCGCTCCTCGACGCCGCCGCCGACACCGGCCTCGCCGCCGTCCCCTACTACGGTCTCGCCTCCGGCTTCCTCACCGGCAAGTACCGGCCCGGCCGGACCGTCGAGAGCGTCCGCGCGCACAGCGCCTCCGCGCTCGCGGAGACCGCGCGCGGCCAGGCCGTCCTCGCCGCCCTCGACGAGGTCGCCGAGGCCCACGGCGCCGAGCCCGCCACCGTCGCCCTCGCCTGGCTCGCCTCCCGCCCCACCGTCGCCGCGCCGATCGCCTCGGCCCGTACGGTCGAGCAGGTGCCCGCGCTGGTCGCGGTCGCCGGCCTCACGCTGACCGACGGCGAACTGGCCCGCCTGACGGCCGCGTCCGAGGTCTGAGCCCGGGCGTCAGCCCTTGTACGGGTTGTAGCCGCCGTAGTCGAGGTACTGCGGCGGCACCCACACCCGGCCGGTGGCCCGCGCCGCGTACGACAGCGCGGGCGAGGCCGTCGCCCGGCGCTCCCACAGGTGGTGCAGCAGCTCCTGCTCCCGCGCGGCGAAGTCCGGCACCGGGACCGTGCCCCGGCGGGCCCGCTCGCGCAGGAAGGCCAGGGTCGTGGCGAAGGACTCGTACTCGCCGACCGTCCGCGCCCCCGCCTTGCCGTACGTCCGGGCCGCCACCGCCCGCGCGGTGCGGCGGGCCCGCATCGAGGACAGCGCCAGCGGCTCCTCCGGCGAGAGCCAGCCGGCCGCCGCGTACGCCGGCAGCACCCCGGCGATCGTACGCAGCTCCTTCTGCCGGCTCCACACGGCGAGCCAGGTCAGCAGCCCGAAGGCCGGGACCATGAAGACCCCGTACACGGCGTAGAAGGCGAGGGGCCCGCCGAAGGTCGCCGAGCCGTTCCACAGCGCGTGCACGCCCATCGCGAGCAGCAGCCCGGCGAGCGGCAGCAGCACCCGGCGCAGCCGCTTCCCGCGCGGGGCGAGCGCGGCCAGACCGAAGCCGATGCCGGTGAGCACCGTGAAGAGCGGGTGCGCGAACGGCGACATCACGACCCGGACGAAGAAGGTGCCGGCCGTCACGGCGCCGATGCCGCCGTCGCCGAGGTCCTGGTCCTCGCCGAAGGCGTTGCCCAGATAGAGGATGTTCTCGGTGAACGCGAAGCCGGTCGCGGTGAAACCGGCGATCACCACCCCGTCGACCAGGCTCCGGAAGTCCCGCCGCCGGAAGAGGAAGAGCAGCAGGATCGCGGCGGCCTTCGCGGACTCCTCCACCACGGGGGCGATCACGGTCGCGCCGAGGTCGTCGGCCGACCCCGGGTCGGCGGTGGCGGTGGCGATCCAGCGGACGGCGAACGAGTTCGCGAGGATCGCGACCAGGGCGGCGGCGAACGCACCCCACGCGAAGGCGAACAGCAGGTTCTTCCACGGCCCCGGCTCGACCCGGTCGAGCCAGCGGAACGCCGCCATCAGCAGCGGCACGGGGAGGATCGCGAGCCCCAGACCGACGAGGAACCCCTCCGTGCCGGTCTGCTCCCGCACCAGCGCCAGGATCACCAGGGCGCAGAGCGCGAGCAGCGTGATCACGGCGACGGCCCGCACGATCCGGCTCCGCCAGAACGCCCGCCGCGGCCGGTACCGCCACTGGCTCCGGTCGGCGGCCACGGCGAACGCGGGCTCGTCCCCGTCCCGCGCGGGCACGTCGGCGTGCGGGAGGTGCGGGGCGTCCGGTGAGTCCGGCGAGTCCGGGAAGTCCGGGGCGTACGGCCGCGTCTCGACCGCCGGCGGTCCCGCCTGGGAGGGCAGGGACGCGGCGGCCGGCGCGGACGGCCCGGGCGGCGAGAGCGGCTCGGGCGTCGGCGGCTCGGGCGACGAGGGCGACGGCAGGGGGTGCGACACGCCTCGACCCTAGCGATCGCCACCGACAGGGGCGATGGACTTGTCCACAGGCGCGGGCGCCCGGTGCCCGGGCTGCTGCTAGTTGCTCGCTGCCCGCTGCTCTTCGGCCGACGCCCGGTGGGTTACTTCCTGCGGAAGAGCAGATCGTGCACGACGTGGCCCTTGTCCAGGCCCTGGCCCTCGAACCGTGTGAGCGGCCGGAAGTCGGGCCGGGGCGCGTAGCCGCCGCCGGGCGCGGTGTTCTCGAAGTCGGGGTGCGCGGAGAGCACCTCCAGCATCTGCTCCGCGTATTCCTCCCAGTCCGTGGCGCAGTGCAGGACCCCGCCCGGCTTCAGCCGGGTCGCGAGCAGCGTCAGGAACTCCGGCTGGATGAGACGCCGCTTGTGGTGCCGCTTCTTCGGCCACGGGTCCGGGAAGTAGACGCGGCAGCCGTCGAGGGCGGCCGGGTCGAGCATCTCGCGCAGCAGGATGATCGCGTCGCCGTTGGCGACCCGGACGTTGGAGAGGCCGTTGCGGTCGGCGAGCCCGAGGAGATTGCCCTGGCCGGGGGTGTGCACGTCGACGGCGAGGATGCCGGTGCCGGGGTCGGCGGCGGCCATCTGCGCGGTCGCCTCGCCCATCCCGAAGCCGATCTCCAGGACGACGGGCAGCCCCCCGAACATCTCGCGCAGGTCCAGCACCCGCTTGCCGTCGATGTCCAGACCCCAGTCCGGCCACCGCTTCAGCATCGCCTCGGCCTGCCCGGCCGTCACCCGGCTCCGGCGGGGCTGGAAACTCCGGATCCGCCGCTCGAAGTGCGACCCCGCGGGGTCGGGCGACGGCCCCTCGCCGGGCGCGAACATACGACTGCCGCGGCGGGCGACGGACTCGGTGCGATTCTCAGGCAGCTCAGACACAATGCCCCCCATTTTACGACCCCCGCACCCCGGTCCCGGCTGCGCCGCCGCCTCGTCGCGAGCCGCGCCCGCCGCCTCGTCGCGAGCCGCGCCCTCCGTCCCGCGCCGTGGGGGTCAGAGGAGGGTGAGGGCTCGGCGGGCGATCTCCCGGCCGATGGGGAGGGACGCCGTCGCGGCGGGCGAAGGCGCGTTGAGCACGTGCACCGTCCGCGCCGCCTCACGGATGAGGAAGTCGTCGACCAGCGTCCCGTCCCGCAGCACCGCCTGCGCCCGCACCCCCGCCGCCGCGGGCCGCAGCGCCGACTCGTCGATGCCCGGCAGCAGCCTCCGCACGGCCTCCGTGAAGGCCCGCTTCGACAGGGAGCGGCGCAGTTCGCCCGCGCCGTACCGCCAGTGGCGGCGCGCGATGGTCCAGGAGCCGGGCCACGCGAGCGTGCCGGTCAGCTCGCCGGGGCGGACGACGCCCCAGTCGTACCCCTCGCGCGCCAGCGCCGGCACCGCGTTCGGCCCGATGTGGACGCCGCCGTCGATGCCCCGGGTGAGGTGCACCCCGAGGAAGGGGAAGGCGGGGTCCGGCACCGGGTAGACCAGGCCCCGCACCAGGGAGGGGTCGGCCAGTTCGTAGTACTCGCCCCGGAAGGGGACGATCCGCATGCCCGGGTCGTCGCCGGCGAGCCGCGCGATCCGGTCGCAGTGCAGCCCCGCGCAGTTCACCAGCACCTTGCCGCGCACGATCCGCTGGTCGGCGGTCCGCACGGCGACGCCCCAGGGGCGCCGGTCGATCGCGGTGACCTCCGCGCCGTAGAGGATCTCCGCGCCGGAGGACTCGGCGAGCCGCTGGGCGACCGCCTTGTAGTCGACGATGCCGGTGGTGCCGACGTGGATCGCGGCGAGGCCCCGCACCCGCGGCTCGTACTCGGTGATCTGGGCCGCGCCGAGCTCGCGCACCGGGATGCCGTTCTCCCGCCCGCGCTGGACCAGCGCGTGCAGCCGGGGGAGCTCCTCGCGCGCGGTGGCGACGACGAGCTTGCCCGTCACCTGGTGCGGAATGCCCCACTCCGCGCAGAACTTGACCATCTCGGCCGCGCCCTCGACGGCGAACCGCGCCTTCAGGGAGCCGGGCCGGTAGTAGATGCCGCTGTGGATGACCCCGCTGTTGCGCCCGGTCTGGTGGCGCGCGGGGCCGTCCTCCTTCTCCAGGACGGCGACGCGTGTGCCGGGGGCGGCGCGCTGGAGCGCGTACGCCGTCGACAGACCGACGATCCCGCCGCCGATCACCAGCACGTCACAGTCAAACACCAGCGCCACCTCCCACCCCTGATAGTGCACTGGCCCACTGACATTCCCGCTAAACGCCCACGTCGTGGGATGCGCGTCACGCTTTCGCGCGCGCCCCCGTCACGTGCCGTCACACCTTCCCGCGCGCCCCGTCACGCCGGGGCGACCAGCAGCGGCCTGGCCCGCTCCCGCAGCTCCATGACCCGCGGCTCGTGGCCGTACGGTTCGAGCCGGTGGAGCAGGTCCCGTACGTACTCCGTGGTCCGCGCGGAGGAGATCCGCCCGGCCACCTCCACCGCGCGCGTGCCCGCGGCGCAGGCCGCGTCGAGGTTGCCGGACTCCAGCTCGGCGACGGCCGACACCACGAGCCGCAGCCCGTGCGAGCGGACGAACTCCTCCGTCGGCCGGGACAGCGCCTGCTCGGTGAAGCGCCGGACCTCGCGCGGCATCCGCAGGTCGCGGTAGCACTCGGCGGCGTCCGCGCAGAACCGGTCGTACGAGTAGAAGCCGAGCCACGTCGGGTCGGCGTCGCCCTCCCGGGACCGCTCCAGCCATCCCTCGGCGGACTTCAGCGCCCCCGCGGCGGCGGGCCCGTCGCCGGCCTTGGCGTGCGCCCGGGCCTCGACGAGCCGGAAGAAGGACATGGTGCGCGCGGTGGCGAGCCCCCGGTTCCGTTCGAGCGCCGCCTGCGCCAGGTCCACCCCTTCGTCGGCGAAGCCCCGGTAGGTGGCCTGGAGGGACATCGAGGCGAGGACGTAGCCGCCGAGCGGTACGTCGGCGGCGGCCCGCGCGAGCCGCAGGGCCTGGATGTAGTACCGCTGGGCGGCCTCCTGCTGACCGGTGTCGAAGGCCATCCACCCGGCGAGCCGGGTCAGCTCGGAGGTCGCCCCGAACAGCGCCCGGCCGACCTCGTCGGAGTACGAGCCGAGCAGCAGCGGCGCCGCGTCCACCCTCAAGCACTCGGGCACCATCGAGGAGCGCCAGTCCCCGCCGCCGTACTTGGAGTCCCACTTGCGCGCGTCCTCGGCGGCCTCGCGGAGCTTGGCCACATCGCTGTGCCCCACGCGCGTGTGCTCCCCGGTCCCGGCCGGTCCGGGTCCGCCGCCGGGCCGCCCGGCCTCCCGTTCCACCGACGGGTCGGCGGGGGTGATCAGCCACCGGGAGGCGGGGGTCGCGTAGGCGCTGACGGAGAAGGAGCCGGCGAGCGACTGCCAGATGCCGCCTCCGCCGGCCCGCCGGCCGGCGAGATCCAGCCGGTAGAGGTCGGTGGCGGCGCGGACCGCCTCGCCGACGTCCCGGGGGAAGGCGAGGCCCACCTCGGGCGCCGGGTCGGCGTCCGCGAGCCCGATCTCGTGCAGCGGCACGGGCCGGCCCAGCTTCTGCCCGATCGCGGCGGCGATCAGGTGCGGCGCGGCGCCCTGCGGCACCATCCCCTTGGAGACCCAGCGGGCCACCGAGGTCTTGTCGTAGCGAAGCGTCAGACCGCGCTGTGCGCCGAGGTCGTTGACGCGCCGGGCGAGGCCGGCGTTGCTGATTCCCGCGAGGGCGAGAACGGCGCCGAGCTTCTCGTTCGGCCCGCGTTGCTCCCTGGACATGACGCCACCCCTCGACATCCAGACGGCCGCCGCGACGCCGGGCATAGGCGGGCGGCATTCGTAAACACAGCGTAGTTCGCCGCATCCCTACCGTTAAGGGGCGGAGTTCCGTATGGCGAGATTGTTGTGTGACCAACCGACCGGCGCGGCCCGCCGGCCGGTCCGTGCTCCGGCCGTGTGGCCGTGCGCCCGGCCGTGCGCTCTCGCCGCTGCGGCCCGGGACGGCTTCCATGAGTGCTGCGTGGGTCGGCCCGTCCGGCCGGGAAGGGAGCCCTGCCGGGTTCCCGGTCCCGTACCGGTGGGCTGGGGGACATCGCCGCTCCATTCCCCGCGGGCGGCGGACGGCGCCGGGGGGCGGGTCGCCTCCCGGACTGCCGGACACCCGGATCTCCGGGGGAGCGCGGAGCCCTTCGGGCGCCCGCCGTGGCCGTGATCCCTTCGGTGCCTGACGGACGGTCAAACCTCAGGGCGGGGACGAGAATCGGCCGAATCCCCCCAGGCCCGAGCCAGGCCCCCGTCCAGGTCCTCGTCCAGCCCTCAGCCAGGCCCTCGGCCAGGCCCCCGTCCAGGCCCTCGGCCAGGTCGGAACCAGGCCCCCCGCCGGGTCGGAGTCAGGTCGGAGTCTGGTCGGAGTCAGGTCCGGGCCGGCACCGAGCCGCGCCCGAGCCGGCCGCCGGCCGGGTGCGCGCCGCGCCGGAAGCGCCGCCGGCCGCCCCCGCCGCCCGTCACCTCCACGCCACCGCCCGCTCCCCGTCCGGCCAACTGGCGCATGCCAGGGGCGCATTCGGCTTTCGCGCCCGTGCGCCCGGACCCCGCCCCGTGCGCCGTTGTCATGGCAGCATGGCTCCACCGAAACGGACGTGGAGGCGCCGATGCGATGGCTGGTGGGCTGGAGCAGTGTCGCCGCGGGGTACGCCACGACCGCGGGAGCGCGCACCGGGGCGGCGACCGGCTCCCACGGCGGGTACGGCGGCGGGGCCCCGCCCCAGGCGCCGCCGTTCGCCGAGAGCGGCGGGCACGTCGGGGGGCGCACGGTGCAGCCGGTGGGCGCACAGCTCCTGTGGGGCGATCCCGACCCCCTGTGGGCGGTCGGCGACTGGCGCCCCGACGAGGTGCGGGTGGTCGGCCTCGACGACGGCACCCGGCTCGCCGTCCTCGGCTGCTGCGCCGCCGGCGACGACGAGCTCCGCCGTGGCCTCGTCACCGCGCGCGGTGGCGCGCTGCGCCACCTCACCGCCTGGCCCGGCAGCTACACCGCCGTCGTGAAGGCCGGCCGCAGGGTCACCGTCACCGGCGACCTCGCCGGTGCCCGGCCCGTCTTCCACACCCCCTGGGAGGGCGGCACCGCCTACGCCACGGCCGCCCTCCCGCTCGCCGACCTCGTCGAGGCCCAGCTCGACATCGGCCACCTCGCCGCGCTGCTCGCCTGCCCCGAGTCCCCGGAGGCGCTGCGCGACTCCACCCCGTACGAGGGCGTCCGGCGGGTCCCGCCCGGCCACGCGCTGATCCTGCGCGAGGGCTCCCGCGAGATCGCCGGTCACGAGGCGGTGGCCTCGCTCGCCGTCGCCGCGCCGCAGGCCGACCCGCGGCAGGCCGTCGAGGCGGTCCGGGACGCGCTCGTGGAGTCCGTACGGGCCCGGCTCACCGCCCCCCGGCACGCGCCCGAGGCGCCGCCGCCGGACCCCGGGCCGGTCCCCGGCATGGGGCCCGCGGACCGGCGGGCGGCCCGCGGCGCGGGCCCCGCGCCCGGCATCGGCGCCGACCTGTCCGGCGGCAGCGCCTCCGCCACCCTCGCCCTGCTCGCCGCCGGACTGCCCGGCGTGCCCGGCACGATCCTCGGGCACGCGGGCGCGGGGGAGCGGCTGCTCGCGGTGACCTTCAACGACCTGGCGACCGAGCCCGGTCCCGGCCGTCGGGCCGAACTGGAGCGGGCCCGGGAGCTGGCGGCCGACCCCCGGCTGCGCCACGTGGTCGTCACGGCGGGCGAGGAGGCCCTCCCGTACGCCTCCCTGGAGGGGCCGCTCACCGACGAGCCCGGGCCCGCGCTCGTCACCGCCGAACGGCACCGCAGGCGGCTCGCGGGAGGCAGCGCCGACCACTTCACCGGACTGGGTGCCCGACAGGTCCTGGACGCCCATCCGGCGCGCCTCGCCGATCTGCTGATGGACCGCAGGCGCCGCTCCCTGGTCCGCCCGGTGACGGCCCTCGCCAAGGCGACCGGCCCGTCGGCGGGCTCCTTCCTGGTGCCCGTCACCGTCTACCGCGCGGCGCGCAGACTCGCCCGTACCCCGTACCGGACCGGCCTGGAGACCGCGGCCCGGCACGTCCTCGACGCCAACCGGACCCCCGCCGACACCCACGGCCCGCTGGCGGCCTCGCTCTCCGCCCTCGCCTGGTCCCGGCCCGGCCCGGCGGCCCGCTGGCTGACGGGGGAGGCGCTGGCCGAGGTGTCGGTCCGGCTGAACCGCGCGGCCACCCTGCCGCCGTCCGTCCAGCGCCCGGGGGAGGCACGCGCGCGTGCGGCCCTCGCCCGCGCGGCCGCCGACCACCGGGTCCTGGAACAGGCCGCCGAGATCCGCGGCCAGCGGCTGCACGCCCCCTTCCTCGACAACCAGGTCGTCCGCGCCTGCCGGGACCTCCCCGAAGCGCTCCGGGTCCAGCCCGACGCGCGGGCGGGCATCCTGCGCACCGTCCTCGCCGACACCGGCATCCGCGACCTGCCGCCCGGCTGGGGCGCCCCCTGTCCGGCGGTCCCCGCCGGCACCGCGCGCGCGGGCCTGCGCGCCGCTCTCCCCGCTCTGCTGGCCCTCTTCGACGCCCCGCTCCTCGCCGACGCGGGCCTCGTCGAGGCCGGCACCGTCCGCGAGGCCCTGCGCGCGGCGGCGGACGGCGCCCGCGTCCCCCTCGACGGTCTCGCCGACCTCGTCTCCACCGAGCTGTGGCTCCGCCGCCTCCTCGCCCGCCGCGGCTCCTGCTGGACCGACACGGCCACCCCCCGCGCCCCCCGCGCGGTCCAGGGACCGCTCATCCCGGCGTCCCGGTCGCTGGCGCGGTGAAACGTCACAGCCCACTCGTTCGAATGAAGGCGTTCCTGACCCGGCCCCGGCGTCCGTCCTAAGCTGGGAGCGTCGCACCGAGCGAAGGAGGTCCAGCATGGCCATGCCGGTTCCGGGTCTGGAGGACGGCACGTCCGAGGACCCGAACGACCGCGAAGGCGCGACTGTCGAGGAGACCTTCGAGCTGTTCAGTGCGCAGGCCCCCAAGGGCTGGCGTGTGGAGCTGATCGACGGGGAGATCTACGTGGTGCCTCCGGCGAAGGGCCCGCACGAGAAGATCGTGACCGAGCTGGTCGAGCAGGTCATTGCCCGTCGGACGGACAAGGAACTGAGGAACTCCACGGGCATCGGTCTTCACCTTCCCGGGGGCAACGGCACTCTGCGTGTCATCCCGGACCTGGTGGTCGCCCCCCGGGATTCCTTCGACGCCCCGCGGGAGTGGCATGCCCCCGACCCTGTGCTTCTGGTGGCCGAGGTCGCCTCTCCGTCCACAGCGAGCCGCGACCGTGTGCTGAAGATCCGGGCCTACGCCCGCGCCGGGATTCCTGTCTATCTGCTGATCGACCGCGAGGCCGACGAGGTCGTCGTCTGCTCCGAGCCCGTCGGCGACGACTACACCCACAAGTCCCTCCACAAGCTGGGGGCCGAGGTTCCGCTCCCCGCCCCGCTGGGCTTCTCTTTGGATACCGCCGCTTTCTGAACCGGCGGACGCCCCGGACCCGCCCGGGGAAACCCCGGAGCGTCCCTCGGGCGCTGCGGCAAGAATGGGTCGGTGCGGTATCTCCTCCTCGGCACCACCGAGGCCCTCGGTCCCGACGGCACCCCCCTGCCCCTCGGAGGCGCGCGGCTGCGCGCCCTGCTCGCCGCACTCGCGCTGCGCGGCGGCCGGGCCGTCCCGGTCCGGGAACTCGTCGACGACGTGTACGGGGACGAGCCGCCGGCCGACGCGCCCGCCGCCCTCCAGGCCCTCGTCGCCCGCCTGCGCCGGGTCCTCGGCCGGGAGGCGGTCGAGGCCACCCCCGGGCCCGGCTACCGCCTCGTCGCCGGCCCGCAGGACATCGACCTGTACGTCTTCGAGCGCCGCGCCGCCGAGGCCGGCGCCCTCCTCGACGCCGGCGACCCCGGGACGGCCGCCGCCCTGCTGCGGGACGCCCTGGGGCTCTTCCGCGGCCCCGCCCTCGCCGACCTGCCCGGACCGGCGGGCGTCCGCCCCGAGGCGCAGCGCCTGGCCGCCCTGCGCCGGCGCGTCGAGGCCGACCTGCGGCGCGGCGCGGCCGACGGACTCGTCCCGGAACTGACCGAGCTCACCGTCACGCACCCGTACGACGAGGGCTTCCACGCCCAGCTCGTCCGCGCCCTGCGCGCCGAGGGCCGGCACGCGGACGCGCTCGCCGCGTACGAGACGGCCCGCCGCACCCTCGCGGACGGGCTCGGCACCGACCCGGGCCCCGAACTGACCGCCCTCCACCGGGAACTCCTCGCCCCCGCGGCACCGGCCGCCGCACGCCGGCCGGCCCCGGCCCCGGCCCCGGCCCGGGCCCCGGTCCCGCTCCCGGACGCGCCCCCGGCCCAGGACGCGCCCCCGGCCCCCACCCCCCTCCCTGCCCCCGCCCCGGCCCATGCCCCCGCCCCAGCCCCCGCCCCCGAGACCGGCAACATCCGCCCCCGTCTGACCTCCTTCGTCGGCCGCGAGCCGGAACTCGCCGCGCTCCGCGACGACCTCGGCCGGTCCCGGCTCGTCACCCTCACCGGGCCCGGCGGCTCCGGGAAGACGCGGCTCGCCGAGGAGACCGCCCGGCAGGTCGCCGGGGCCCACGCGTGGATCGCGGAACTCGCGCCGCTCGACGACCCCGGCGCGCTCCCCGGCGCCGTCCTCTCCGCGCTCCGCCTCCGCGAGATCAACCTGATCACCCGGGACGGCACCGCGCTCCAGGACGACCCCACCGCCCATCTCGTCGAGCACCTCGCCCACCGCCCCGGCCTGCTCCTCGTCCTCGACAACTGCGAGCACCTCATCGACGCCGCGGCCGCCCTCGCCGAGGCGCTCCTCGCCCACTGCCCGGGCCTCCGGATCCTCGCCACCAGCCGGGAGCCCCTCGGCGTCCCCGGCGAGACCGTCCGCCCGGTCGAGCCGCTGCCGCCCGCCCCCGCGCACCGCCTCTTCACCGAGCGGGCCCGGGCCGTCCGCCCCTCCTTCGACGAGGAACAGGCCCACGCGCCCGCCACGGTGACCCCCGCCACCGAGGCCACCGCCCCCGCCACCGAGGCCACCGCCACCGATCCCGACGCCGTCGCGGAGATCTGCCGCCGGCTCGACGGCCTCCCTCTCGCCATCGAACTGGCCGCCGCCCGCCTGCGCCTGCTCACCCCCCGCCAGATCGCCGACCGGCTGGACGACCGCTTCCGCCTCCTCACCTCCGGCGCCCGCACCCTGCTGCCCCGCCAGCAGACCCTCCGCGCGGTCGTCGACTGGTCCTGGGATCTGCTCGACCCGGCCGAACGGACCCTGCTCCGCCGGGTCTCCGTCTTCACCGGCGGCTGGGACCTCCCGGCGGCGGAGGCCGTCGACGCACCGGTCCCGGAGGGCGGCACCGACACGCTCACCACCCTCGGCGCCCTCATCGACAAGTCGCTCGTCGTCGCCGCCCCCACCGACGACGGCACGATGCGCTACCGCCTCCTGGAGACCATCCACGAGTACGCCGCCGAGCGCGCCGCCGAGACCCCGGAGCTGCTCGCCGCCGCCGAGGCCGCCCACACCGCGCACTTCACGGCCCTCGCCGAGGAGGCCGAGCCCAGGCTCCGGTCCGGCGAGCAGCTGCCCTGGATCGACCGCCTCGAACGGGACCTCGACAACATCCGGGCCGTCCTCCACCGCACCCTCGTCGCGGCCCCCGACGAGCTCGCCGGTCTCCGCCTCGTCCTCGCCATGGGCTGGTTCTGGTGGCTGCGCAACTACCGCCCGGAGGGCCTGGCCTGGACCCGGCGCGCCCTCGCCCTCGGGGAGGACCCGGACGACCCGGCGGACCCCCGGCACTGGCCGCGCATGCACCTGCGGATGCTCTCGTTCTTCCTCGCCATGGAGGACGAGAACATGTACACGGGCGACGTCCGCGAGGACGCGGAGGCGCTCGCGCTGGTGCGCAGGGTCCGGGACGCCTTCGGCGAGGACCCCGGCCCCGAGTCCGCCCGCTTCCCCGGCCTGCTGTGGCCGTTCACCGCGTACCTGACCGAGGAACCGGCCACGGTCCGGGCGCTCCTCGACGCCGGCGTCGAGACCTGCCGCCGGTACGGCGGCGACTGGGAGCTCGGCGTGAGCCTGATGTTCCGGACCCACATGATCGTGGACATGCCCGGTGGCATGCGCGGGGTCGACGAGGACCTGGCCGCGCTCCGCGTCCTCACCCGCCGCGTCGGGGACCGCTGGATGGGCGCCCAGGTCGCCTCGGCCGCCGCCGAGGCCAACATGATGCGGGGCAGGAGGGCCGAGGCCAGGGAGGCGTACGAGGAGGCGCTCCGGCTCGCCCGCGAGGTCGGCGCCCACGCCGAGGTGCCGTTCCTCCTCGCCCGGCTCGCCGAACTGACCTACCGGGACGGGGACACGGACGGCGCCGAGCGCGGTCTCGACGAGGCCGCGCGGGAGTCCGAGCGGCTCCGGATCCGGGATGCCCTCGCCTTCGTGGACTGCATGCGGGCCGTGCTCGCCCTCGACCGGGACGACCCCGCACGCGCGCGTGCCTGGATCACCTCGGCCGGCGCCCATGTGCGGGCCGACGTCCCGCCGCCGCACTTCGCCATCGCCCTGGAAGGGTTCGTCGCCCGGATCGAGGCCCACGAGGGGGCGGGCCCGGCGGCCGTCGGCTCCGCCGCGGCCGTGCTGCGGACGGCCCTCGGCGGGCACTACGCGGACATCGTCGTCATCAGCCTCGCCGAAGGACTCGCCTACGCCCTGCACCGGGCCGGCGACGCCGCCCGCTGCGCGCGCGTGGCGGCCGCCGTCGACACCTGGCGGAAGGACGTCCCGCGCTCCGTGCCGGAACGGCGCGAGGCCGGGACGCTGGCCGCCGCCTGCCGGGCCGCGCTCGGCGAGGACGGTCTCGCCGAGGCCCGCGCCGCCGGCGCCGCCCTCCGCCCCGAGGAGGTGCTGGCCCTGGTGGAGCCGTACGCCACCGGCGCCGACGACGCCGTCAGGAGCAGCTGATCCGGGACTCCGCCCAGTCGGCGACGGCGGCCCGTCCGAACGGCGTGTGCTCCTCCACCACGAGCCGCACCGTGGAGCGCCCGGCGATGTCCACGTGGACCGGGATCGCCGGGTCGCCGGGCCGGACCACGGGCGAGCGCCACAGCCGCTCCTCGTCGCCGTACACGGAGAAGCGGACCCCGCCGGGGCCGAGCGGGGCGCTCAGATCGTCGACGCCGACGACGGCGTCGTAGGCGGTGCACTGCCGGTTGAGGCGGATGAGCAGCGAGGACGGGGCGTGGACGCTGACGCCGTACGCGTACGTGGAGTCGCTGATCGTCATCCCCTGGCGCGGCCACATCCACGTGCCGTCCTCCAGGACGACCTCGGGCTCGGTGCCGTCGCCGAAGGCGGCGTAGTCCAGTTCGGAGACCGGGTAGACGGCGGGCGCGGGCGGCGGCGGGGGAGGCGGCGTCGTCGGCGGCGCGGTGGTCGGGGTGGGCTCCGGGGTCGGCGTGGGGCTCGGCGGCGGGGTCGTCGGCTTCGGCGTCGGCTTCGGCTCGGGCTTCACCACCGGCTTTGGCGTCGGCTTCGGGGTGGGCGTCGGGGTCGGCTTCGGCGGGGGCGGCGGGGTGGTGGGCTCCGGCGCGGGTGCCGGGGGCGGGGTCGGCTTCGGCGGGGGCGACGGCTTCGCCGGCGGCGGGGGCGCGGCGGGTGCGGCGGGGGTGGAGGCCGGGGGCGTCGGCTGGGGCGCGGCGACGGGCTGCGGGTCCCCGGCCATCGCCCAGACGAGTCCGGCCGCCGCGGCGACGGCCACGGCGGCGGCGAGTCCGGCCTTGGCGGGGGCGCCGATGCCCTCGGCGGCGGCCCCGCCCGTGGCGGCGCCCGACGTCGAACCGCCGGTGGCGGCCGCCGCGGCGCCCGCTCCGGCCGCGCCCACGGCGCCGCCGGCGACGATGCCGGCGGCCTTGAGCGAGTACCCGGCGGCGAACCAGCCGATGACCGCGATCGGGAGCAGCGCCGGGATCCCGGCGTTGACGTGGGCGAGTTCGCCGGCGGCGACCCGGCACTTGGCGCACTCGTCCAGGTGCTTGCGCAGGCCGCGTTCGGCCCGCATCCGCAGACCGCCGCGCGCGTAGGCGCCGAGCCGGTCGGCGTACCGGGCGCAGTCGCCGCCGGCGGTGAGGGCCTGGCTGACGTGCGCCTGGAGGTATGCCTGCTTGAGGCCCTCGCGGGCGCGGCTGGCGAGGACGGCCGTGGCGTTGGCGGTCAGGCCGAAGAGGGGGGCGACCTCGCTGGGCGACTCCTCCTCGACGGTGGTGTGCCACAGGACGGCCTGCCAGCGTTCGGGCAGCGAGCGGAACGCCTGCATGGCCAGCGACTGTTCGGCCTCCTGCATGGCCCGGACCTCGGCGCCGAGGTCCATGGTGTCCTGGTCGGAGACCTCGGAGGAGCGGGCGGCGTCGGCGGCGAAGACGGCGAAGTCCTCGACGAGGTGCTCGCGCTTCTGGGTCCTGGCCCAGCCGGCGCCGACCCGCCGGACGGTGGTCATCAGATAGGCGCGGACGGCCTGTTCGGGCCCGGCGCCGCCGCGGACGGCCTGGAGGGTGCGGGCGAAGACCTCGGCGGTGAGGTCGTCGGCGGTGTGCGCGTCCCGGCAGCAGGTGCGCGCGTAGCGGCGGACGGCCTCGGAGTGGCGGCGGAAGAGCTCCTCGTACGCGGAGTCGTCGCCGTCCCGCATGCGGGCGATCAGGTCGGCGTCGGAGGCCGGCACGTCCCGCGGGGGCGGCAGCACCCCCTCGCCGCCGTCGTCGGCCGGCTCCCCGCCGTCCGTGACGGGAGCGGGTACGTCCTCGCCGCCGGGTGCCGCCGGTGTCCGCGCGGGTCCGGCGGACAGGGCCTCGCGCTGCTGCGGCACGCTCGGTTCGCCCGGGTTCTGCGGCGAGCCGGGGGCACCGGCGGGGCCTCCCTGGCTCGGTACGTGCCGGGCGGGCGGGCCCTCGGCCTCCGTGGCACCGCCACCGCCCAGCGGATCGTCCCGACCGTCACCGCTCATCGCGGAAGCCCCCGTACGCATGCGCAGACCCGAACACCGGCTCAGCCTGCCACACGACGCGGGCATGCCGAAGCGCCGCGTCCACTTACCACTCGTCCGGGGCGACTTCCCGTACCCCGGCGTAACCGCTCACACGTTCGTGTCATGGGTGCGGGGCCGTCCGGCCCAGAGGCCGGACGGACCGACAGGACTCCGGCGGGCCACCGGCCCGCCGCCACGGCCTACCGCGAGCGCAGGCCCTCCAGCAGGATGTCGAGCAGCCGGGCCGAGGCCGCCGCCTGCTGCGCCGCGTCCGGCAGCGCGGGCGCCGCCGTCGCGATGACCAGCAGGACGTCCGCCACGGTCACGTCCGCCCGCAGCTCACCCGCCTCCCGGGCCCGCTCGACCAGCCGGCCGACGACCTCGAGCAGCTCCGCGGCCCCGGCGTCGTCCCGCTCGTCCGACGGTACCGCCCGGGGCGTCACCACGCGCGCGTCGGCCTGCTCGCCGAGACCCCGCTGGTACGGCACCCGGACCGTGCCCTCGCCGTCCCCGTCCACCGGGGACTCGTCCACGCCGACCCGCAGCACCTGCGGCGGCAGCAGCCGCCCGGCACCCGAGGCGACCGAGGTGCGCAGGAACCGGGAGAGCGCCGACCACGGCTCGTCCTCCTGCCCGAGCGCGGCCCGCGCCTGCTCGGTCAGCCGCGCGGTCTCCTCCTCGGCTATCCGCCGCACCAGCACGTCCTTGCTGGGGAAGCGGCGGTACACCGTGCCCACACCCACGCGGGCCCGCCGGGCCACGTCCTCCATCGGCGCCCCGTAACCGAGTTCGCCGAAGACCTCGCGCGCGGCACGCAGCACGTGCTCCAGATTGCGCTGCGCGTCCACGCGCAGCGGCGCCGAACGTCCGACCGCCACCGGACCGCCCACGACGGTGCCGGTGCCGGCGACGGTGCCGCCGGCCAGCGCGGACCCGGCCACCGGCACCGCGGCCATGGCCGCCGCACCCCGGTCGTCCTGCGCCGTCCCGACGACGGTCTGCCAACGAGAATCCTGAATCTGCATAAGCGTTCCCCCGCTCATGATGTCTCCCCCCGGAGACTCCCCGCCCTGATACGGGGCTCCCGGCCGGTGTGCGCCATCGGTCCACGCGCACGCCGGAACCGACACCCCGACGAACTACGAACATAGTTGAGTCGGGGTCAATTCAGAAGGGGGAGTTCCGTACGGTGCGCCCCCCGATCGGAGCAAGGCACCGAAGCCACCGGTTTCCCACCCCCTGACCCACCGCCCACGCCCGCTGTGACCTGCGCCGTTGCACTCACGCGCCCCGCACGCGCCACCCCGCGCCTCCGCACCCCTCCGGTCACACAATTCGCCGGGCCTGTGGACAAACCCCGGACGGCGATGCCTCATGGGACGGTGACCGAACCTGCGCGCATTCTCGTGGTCGGCGGCGGATACGTCGGCATGTACACCGCGCTGCGCCTCCAGCGGCAGCTCAGGACGGAGCTCGGAAGCGGCGCCGCCGAGATCGTGGTGGTCACCCCCGACCCGTACATGACGTACCAGCCCTTCCTGCCCGAGGCCGCCGCCGGCTCGCTCTCCCCGCGCCACGTCGTCGTCCCGCTCCGCCGCGTCCTGGACCGCTGCCGCCTCCTCATCGGCGAGGTCGAGTCCATCGACCACGCCAAGCGCACCGCGATCCTCACGACCCTCGCCACCGACGAGGAGGGCGCGGGCCCGGTCGCCCTCACCTACGACGAACTGGTCCTCGCCCCCGGCTCGGTCTCCCGCACCCTCCCGGTCCCCGGCCTCGCCGAGCACGGCATCGGCTTCAAGACCGTCGAGGAGGCGATCGGCCTGCGCAACCACGTCCTGGAGCAGCTCGACATCGCCTCCTCCACCCGTGACCCCGCCCTCCGCGACGCCGCCCTCACCTTCGTCTTCGTCGGCGGCGGCTACGCGGGCGTGGAGGCGCTCGCCGAGCTGGAGGACATGGCCCGGTACGCCACCCGCTACTACCACAACGTGAAACCCGAGGACCTGAGGTGGGTCCTCGTCGAGGCCGCCGGCCGGATCCTTCCCGAGGTCGGCGACGAGATGGGCCGGTACGCGATCCGCGAGCTCCGCGGGCGCAACATCGACGTCCGTCTCGACACCCGTCTCGACAGCTGCGAGGACCGGGTCGCCGTCCTCAGCGACGGCACCCGCCTGCCCACCCGCACCGTCGTCTGGACCGCCGGGGTCAGACCGGCCCCCGTTCTCGCCGCCACCGACCTGCCCCTCGACGCGCGCGGCCGGATCCGGTGCACCGCCCGCCTCACCGTCGACGGCACCGCCCACGCGTGGGCGGCCGGCGACGCCGCCGCCGTCCCCGACGTCACCGCGAAGGAATCCGGCACCCCCTGCGCCCCCAACGCCCAGCACGCCGTCCGCCAGGCCAAGGTCCTCGCCGAGAACCTCGCCGCCTCCCTCCGCGGCCGGCCGCTCAAGGAGTACGCGCACGCGTACGCGGGCTCCGTCGCCTCGCTCGGCCTCCACAAGGGCGTCGCCCATGTGTACGGACGCAAGCTCAAGGGCTACCCGGCCTGGCTGATGCACCGCGCCTACCACCTGAGCCGGATGCCCACCGCCAACCGCAAGGCCCGGGTCCTCGCCGAATGGACCCTCTCCGGACTCTTCAAGCGCGAGATCGTCTCCCTCGGCTCCCTGGAACACCCCCGGGCCGAATTCGAACTCGCGGCCGCACCACCCCCACCCCCGCCCGCGGGACCCGGCCACGACGGGAACGACAAGGCGTCCTCCTGACATCACTGTCAGTGCACTCGTCCACACTGGACGTGTGACCATAGGTGGGCTCACACCTGCACAGCGTGACTCCGCACGGCACCGACACCACGAGGCATACAGATCCGTGAACTTCACCCGTTGGAGCGCCCGGCTCCCCGGCACGCAGCGCCGCGCGGCGCGGGGGCCCGAAGGCTCCGTGCCCGCCGCCCGCGGTGAGTACGGTCCGCGGCAGGAGCACCTCACCGCGGACGCACAGGACCCCGACCAGGCCGGAAAGCCCCTGGACGTGGACACCGAGGTCCCCGCCCTGGAGGACTTCTCCGTACGGGACCTCCTCGGCCGGCTCCCCGGCCTCGTCGCCCTCGTGTACGGCCCCGAGCACCGCATCGCGTACGTCAACGAGGCGTACGCCTCCGCCTTCGGCCCCCGCACCGCGGGCGCCACGGTCGCCGCGACGTGCCCCGAGGCCGAGGAGCTCGGCCTGCTGCCCCTCCTCGACCAGGTCCTCCGCAGCGGCAAGCCCCGCACCGTGAAGTCCCGCCGCACCGCCGACGGCGGCTCGTACACGGTCACCTGCCTGCCCGTCGACAGCCCGCACCTCGAAGGCGCCGGCGTCCTCGTCCACGCGGCCGACGTCACCGACCACGCGGTCGCCGCCGAGCGGCTCCGGGCCAGCGAGCGCCGCCACCGCGAGACCGCCGTCACCCTCCAGCGCTCCCTCCTCCCGCAGGAGCTGGAGCAGCCGGACGACCTGCGGATCGCCGCCACCTACCAGCCCGGCGTCGCCGACGCCGCCGTCGGCGGCGACTGGTACGACGTCATCACCCTCGGCGCCGGCCGCACCGCTCTCGTCATCGGCGACGTCATGGGCCGCGGCGTCCGCGCCGCCGCCGTCATGGGCCAGCTCCGCACCGCCGTCCGGGCCTACGCGCGCCTGGACCTGCCCCCGCACGAGGTCCTCCAGCTCCTCGACGGCCTCGCCGCCGAGATCGACGCCAGCCAGATCGCCACCTGCGTCTACGCCGTCCACGACCCCAACGAGGGCAAGCTCGTCTACGCCTCCGCAGGCCACCTCCCGATCCTCGTCCGCGACGAGGACGGCACCGTCCGCACGGCCGGCGACCCCACCGGACCCCCGCTCGGCACCGGCGGCTGGCTGCACGCCTCCGGCTCCATCGCCCTGCCCCCCGGCTCCACCGCCGTCCTCTACACCGACGGACTGGTCGAGCGCCGCCGCGAGGACATCGACGAGGGCGTCGAGGCCCTCGCCCGCGCGCTCTCCGGCGCCAGCGGCACCCCCCAGGTGATCTGCGGCCGGCTGCTCCGCGCCCTCGGCGTCACCGCCGAGCACGACGACGACGTCGCCGTCCTCGTCGTCCAGCACCCCGCCCGGGACGGCGCCGACGCCGAGCTGTTCCACAACGCCGCCCTCGAACTCCTCGGCGGCGTCGAGGCCGCCCCCCGCGCGCGTGCCTTCGCCTCCGGAGTCCTTTCCTCCTGGCGCTTCCCCGTGGAACTGCGCGACCTCGGCGTCCTCGCCACCAGCGAGCTCGTCGCCAACAGCCTCCAGCACGGAACCCCGCCCATGCGCCTGCGGCTGCGCCGCACCGACCGCCGCCTGATCATCGAGGTCACCGACGGGGACGACCACCTGCCGCGCCGCCGCAGGGCGGAAACGGAGGACGAGGCGGGTCGCGGGATCTCCATCATCGCGACGATCGCCTCGTCCTGGGGGAGCCGCCGCACTCCGGGCGGCGGCAAAGCGGTGTGGTGCGAGTTCGCCCTGCCCGACCAGTAGGTCAGGCCGCGGCGGTCTCCTTCTCCGGCTGGTGCTGCGCCACGATCCGGGACGGCTTCGTGGCGAGCGACGGCTGGTTCTGCACCGGCGTGAGCTGCTTGCCCAGCCGGACCGCGAGCACCGTGACCAGGAGCGAGAACAGCACGAAGGTCACGATGTACGGCCCGTGCAGCGACGCGCCCATCGGACCGCCCACCGCGGGGCCGACCGCCAGCGCCAGCTGCTTCACCAGGGCGAAGGCCGAGTTGTACGAGCCCACCATCGACTCCGGCGCCAGATCGGCCACCAGCGGCGCCACGGTCGGCGACAGCATCGCCTCGCCCAGACCGAAGAGCGCGTACGTGGAGACGAACGCGGCCGTCGCCATCGCCTGGCTGCCGTGCCCGAGCCCCGCGTACCCGGCGATGATCCACGCCACCGCCCAGATCAGACCCACGGCCGCGATCATCCGGGTGCGCTTGCGGCGCTCCACGAACTTCAGCACCAGGAACTGCGCCAGCACGATCACCGCCGTGTTGGCGGCCAGCGCGATCCCCAGCGTCGAGGGCGCGATGCCGGCGGCCTCGGTGCCGTACGCGGCCAGACCCGATTCGAACTGTCCGTAGCAGGCGAAGAAGAGGACGAAGCCGAGGACGCACAGCTGCACCATCGCCTTGTGGCTGAGCAGCGCCCGGATCCCGCCGCCCTTGGCGCCGTCGGCGGGCCGCGCGCCCTGGAGCGCCGGCGAACCGGCCATCCGCACGGTGCCGACCACCGCGGCCAGCACCAGGAACATCACGGCCTCGATCGAGAACAGCAGCAGGAAGCTGTCGGGCCGGCTCACGTCGACCAGCTGGCCGCCGATCAGACCACCGAGTCCCAGACCGAGGTTCTGCAGGAAGAACTGGAGCGCGAAGGCACGGGTCCGGCCGGCCGGCTCGGAGCACCACACGATCATCGTGGCGAGCGCCGGCTGGAGCACCGCGGTGCCCGCGCCGAGCAGCGCGGCGGCGCCCACCGCCGCCGGGACGCTCGACGCGAGTCCCATCCCGACGGCACCGACGGCGGCCAGCCCGGAGGCGACGAGCAGCACCGGCACGGGCCCGCGCCGGTCGATCGCCCGCCCGCTGAACGGCAGCACCACGAGTGCGGCCATGGCGAAGACGGCCAGCACCACACCCGCGGTCGTCGCGCCCAGATCCCGCACCTGCGCCACGTACACATAGAGGTACGGCACGGTGAAGCCGAGTCCGAACGCGCTCAGCGCGCTGCCTGCCTGAATCCGGCGCATCGCAGCGCCCCTCGCCTTGGTCACACTCACCCACTTCGGTCGCGGGTTCAGCCTTGTACGCCTGAACCCTGAAGACTTCAATACTAAAGTTCGATCCTTAACAGTACACATAGAAGGACTTCAACGCCAACGAGGTCCGTGGGATACTCGCCCTCATGTCCGACACCCCCGAGCGCCCCGCCTCGCAGGAGCCGCAGGAGCCGACGCTCGACGAGCAGATCGCCGCCTACCAGCGCGAGTACCGCGACCTGGACCCCCAGGTGGAGAAGGTGGTCTCCGCCCTCGGCCGGCTGAACCGCCGGATGAACGTGGCGTACGGTCGCCAGCTCGCCGACCTCGGCATCAGCAACGCGGAGTGGGAGGTCCTCAAGACCCTCGTCCTCTCCGGTGCCCCGTACCGCCTGGGTCCGGGTGAGCTGGCCAAGCGCCTCGGCCTCACCCCGGCCGCCATGACCCACCGCATCGACCGCATGGCCGGCGAGGGCCTGGTCACCCGCGACCGCGACGAGAACAACCGCGTCCGCGTGATCGTCGAGCTCACGGACGAGGGGAGGTCGAAGTGGCTGGAGGCGATGCGCATGGCGACGGACTTCGAGGAGGAGCTCCTCCAGGACCTCGGCGCCGAGGAGCGGGCCGCTCTGGGAGACGCCCTCATCCGCCTCCTGCGCCGCGTGGAGCTGACCCAGCCCGACGCCGGCGGCAGGCTCACGGACCTCGACTGAGGACACCCGCGGACGTCACCGGAGGGGGGTTGACACCCCTCTGGGGGACGCGTAGTGTTCTCCGAGTTGTCACGGAGCCGGAACGGTTCTGCGACAGCCATCCCGCCGCGATAGCGGCACTCAACCCAGCACGATCTCCCTCACGGGATGAATTTCGGCGTGCCGAAATTCAATTCGAACGACTCGATTATGAGACGGCCGAGGGAATCCGCTAAGGTTTGAGACGTCGGAACGGCCCAACAGTCGGGAAGACAAACCCCGCTGACTGGGAATCAGACGCCGAAAGGATCTGATAGAGTCGGAAACGCCGGAAGGGCCCGGAGCGAAAGCGAAAGGGAC
>NZ_JBHVRX010000024.1:0-126836 GCF_042885515.1 Streptomyces sp. NPDC058052
GGCCGGAGCCGCGGCCGGCCCGGAGGCCGGAGCCGCGGCCGGCCCGGAGGCCGGAGCCGCGGCCGGCCCGGAGGCCCGCGACGGCGGGCCTCGCTACTTCCCGGCCGGACCCGGGGTGTCGTCCTCCGGGGTCTCGCGACGCAGCGGCAGCAGCCGGGAGCCGGCCATGCGCTCGCCGAAGACGTCGTCGGGGTTGGACAGGACGCAGGTCTCCAGGGAGAGGCAGCCGCAGCCGATGCAGTCCGTCAGGTGGTCGCGGAGCCGGCCGAGCTGCTTGATGCGGTCGTCGAGTTCGGCGCGCCAGGTGGCGGAGAGCCGGGACCAGTCCTCGCGGGTCGGGGTGCGCTCCTCGGGGAGTTCGGAGAGGGCGTCGCGGATGGTCGCGAGGGGGATGCCGACGCGCTGGGCGGCGCGGATGAAGGCGACCCGGCGCAGCGCGTCGCGCCCGTAACGGCGCTGGTTGCCGGCGGTGCGGCGGCTGCCGATGAGCCCCTTGGCCTCGTAGAAGTGGAGGGCGGAGACGGCCGCGCCGCTGCGGGCGGAGAGCTGGCCGACGGTGAGCTCGTGGATCTTCTCTGGAATCTGCGGCACCCCGCGAACCCTACTGGTCCGTTGACAGCGCGACCCCCACCCCACATGCTGAGCAAGCGCTTAGACACAGACCGTTGGGTATGTCGTACGAGAAGGGACCAGGGACATGGCCGAGCCGAGGATCTTCACCTCCGCCGAGGAGCTGCGCGCGGGGGTCGGCGAGCAGCTGGGACACAGCGACTGGCTGGAGGTCGACCAGAAGCGGATCGACCTCTTCGCCGACGCCACCGGCGACCACCAGTGGATCCACGTGGACCCCGAGCGCGCCGCCTCGGGCCCCTTCGGCTCGACGATCGCGCACGGCTATCTGACCCTCTCCCTGCTGCCGCTGTTCGTGCCGCAGGTGCTGCGGGTCGAGGGCATGAGGATGGGCCTCAACTACGGCACGGAGAAGGTGCGCTTCCCCGCGCCGGTGCCGGTCGGCTCGCGCCTGCGCGCCACGGCGGTCCTCACGAAGGTGGAGGAGGCCGGCGGCGGAGTGCAGGTCACCGCGAAGGTGACCGTGGAGCGCGAGGGCGGCGACAAGCCGGTGTGCGTCGCCGAGTCGGTCTCCCGCTACTACTTCTGAGCCCGGAACCCCACCATGCGCAGCACGAGGTCGGCGTAGAACGCGCCGACCTCGTCGGGCGTCCGGCGGCCCTGGACGTTGAACCAGCGAGCCACGTCGATGCAGAGGGAGAGCACGGCGACGGTGGTGCCGGCCGGGTCCGCCACGTCGAACTCGCCGGCCGCCACGCCCTCCTCGATGATCCGGCGCACGGTCGCCTCGGTCTCCCGGCGCAGCTCCACGATCTCGGTGCGGTGCTCGGGGCCGAGCGCGTCCAGCTCGTACTGGACGACCCGCGCGGTGGTGTGGCGCTCGGCGTGCCAGCGGACGAAGGAGCGGACGGCGTCGGCGAGCCGGTCGGAGGCGGCGCCGTCCCGCAGCTCGGCGGCCCGGAGGATCTCCAGGGCGCGGTCGTGACCGATGCGGCTGATCCGGTGGAGCAGCTCTTCCTTGGTCTTGTAGTGGATGTAGAGCGCGGCCGGGCTCATCCCGGCGCGGCCCGCGATGTCGCGGGTGGTGGTGGCGTGGTAGCCGCGTTCGGCGAACGCCTCGACGGCCGCGACCAGCAGCCTCCGGGCGGCCTCGGGCGCGACCTCGCCCCAGGTCACGTCCTCGCCGCCGGGCGTCTGCTCCGCCGTGCTCATCCCCACACTCCTCCTCGGACCGGTCAGGACGAACACCATACAACGAAGCTGAGCAAGCGCTTAGAGCCCGGGGCGCCCGGGGTCCGGGCCCACGGGGCTCAGAGCTTCTGCTGGAAGGGGTCGTGTTCGGCGAGGAGCTTCTCCAGACGGGCCTGGTCCACCCGGCTGACGATCCGGTCGGACTCCTGCCGGTCGCGGACCACCTTCGCGAGGGTGAAGGCGGAGGTGGTGAGGTAGAGCACGGAGACCGCCATGAAGGCGCGCACCCAGGCGCTCGCCTCCAGCTGGTAGATCCCGATGGCGACGGCGCCGAGGGCGATCGCGAAGGAGATGACGGCCTGCGCGTGGTAGGCGTTCGTGTTCTGCTGCTTGACCTGTGACTCGCTCATGGCGACAGCATCGGGCGGATGTGGCCGGCGCCACATCCGCCCGGATACTCAGCGCGGTACTCAGACCGCGGGGGCTCAGAAAGCGGAGATCCCGGTGAGCGCCCGGCCGATGATGAGCTTCTGGATCTGGCTGGTGCCCTCGTAGAGGGTCATCACGCGGGCGTCCCGCAGCAGCTTGCCGACCGGGTACTCGTCGATGTAGCCGTAGCCGCCGAAGACCTGGAGGGCGTTGTTGGCGGAGCGGACGGCGGCCTCGGAGGCGTACAGCTTGGCCTTGGAGGCGGCGGTGGCGAAGTCCAGGCCCCGGTCGATCAGGTCGGCGACCCGCCAGGTCAGCAGCCGGGCGGCGTCCACGTCGACGGCGATGTCGCTGATGAGCTCCTGCACGAGCTGGTACGAGGCGATGGGTCTGCCGAACTGCTCGCGCTCCCCCGCGTACCGCACGGCGGCGTCGAGGGCGGCCTGGGCGATGCCGACGCAGCCGGCCGCGACCGACATGCGGCCCTTGGCGAGGGCTGACATGGCAACGGAGAAGCCCTTCCCCTCGGGGCCGAGCATCGCGGAGGCCGGGACGCGCACGCCCTCCAGGGCGAGTTCGGCGGTGGCCTGGCCGCGCAGGCCCAGCTTGCCGTGGATGGTGCGGCGGGTGAGGCCGGGGGTGTCGGTGGGGACGAGGAAGGCGGAGACGCCCTTGTGGCCGGGGGCGTCGCCGGTCCGGGCGAAGAGCAGGACGACGTCGGCCCAGGTGCCGTTGGTGATGAACATCTTGGCGCCGTCGATCACGTAGTCGCCGCCGTCGCGGACGGCCCGGGTGCTCAGATTGCCCGCGTCGGAGCCGGTGCCCGGCTCGGTGAGGCCGAAGCAGCCGAGGGCGTCGCCGGAGGCGAGCCGGGGCAGCCAGGCGCGCTTCTGCTCCTCGGTCCCCCAGGCGGCGACGGTCTTGGTGACCAGCCCGAGGGAGACGGAGACGATCCCGCGCACGGAGGAGTCGCCGCGCCCGAGCTCCTCGGTGACGAGGCAGTACGCGAGGTGGTCGCCGCCCGAACCGCCGTACTCCTCCGGGACGGTGAGCCCGAGGAAGCCGACGTCGCCGAGCTTCTTCACCAGCCCCCGGTCGACGCTCTCCGCCCGGTCCCACTCCACGACGTGCGGCGTCACCTCACGGGCGACGAAGTCGGCCGCCAGCCGCCGTACGGCCTCCTGCTCCTCGCTCAGTCCCAGATCCACCGCGACGCCACCTCACCCGGTCCGCTCAGCATTTAATTACCACTGCTAGTTTTCTTGGTACGGGCCTACTATGTGCGCCATGGCCCGACCGCGCAAGCCCCTGCTCAGCCGAGACCGCATCGTCGAGACGGCGGGCGCGCTCGTGGACGCGGAGGGCCTGGACGCCCTCTCGACCCGGCGGCTCGCGGCCGAGCTCGGCGTGAGCGGGCCCTCGCTCTACAACCACTTCCGCACCAAGGACGAGATCCTGGACGCGGTCGCGGACGCGGTGAGCGCCAAGATCGACCTGTCGATGTTCGAGCCGGACGACCCGCGCGACTGGCGCACCGCCCTCCACGACTGGGCGCTCTCCTACCGGGCCGCCCTCGCCGACCATCCGCACATCGTCCCGGTGCTCGCCCAGGGGCCGGGCCGCCGCCCGGCGGGCCTCAAGGTCGCCGACGCGGTCTTCGGCGCGATGGTCCGGGCCGGCTGGCCGCCCGCCCAGGCCACCCACATCGGCGCCCTGATGCGGTACTTCGTCACGGGCTCGGCCCTCGGCTCCTTCGCCCGCGGCTTCGTCGACGACGAGACGGCGTACGACCCCGCCGACTACCCCCACCTCGGCCAGGCGCACCGCCTCGCGGAGCACCGCGAGAAGGTCGACGAGGGTGCCTTCGCCACCGGCCTGCGCGCCCTGCTCGACGGCCTCGGCGCGCAGTACGAGATCGGGGTACGGGGGGCCTGGGCGCCGCAGGGCGCGGAGCGGGGCGGTTAGGGAGCGGGGCGATTAGGGACCGGGGCGATTAGGGACCGGGGCGCGGGAGGGAAGCGGGGCGCGGGAAGGGTTCGTGCGGGAGGCGTCCGCGTGCGGGAGGAGTCCGCGTGCGGGAGGAGTGCGTGCGCGGGAGGAGTGCGTGCGCGTGGGAGGGGTCCCTGCGGGGACGTTTCGGGCGGGGCCGAAGGATGTGTGGGGGATGCTGGGCCCATGGGAGCCAGTGATCTCGCCGCGTTCGCGGCGCTCTTCGCGGAGGAGAGCCGGGCCGCGATGCTGCTCGCCCTGCTCGACGGGCGGGCCTGGACGGCCGGGGAACTCGCCCGGCACGCGCGCGTGGCACCGTCCACCGCGACCGAGCACCTGGGGAAGCTGGTCGCGGGCGGGGTGCTCACCGAGGAGCGGCAGGGCCGGCACCGGTACGTGCGGCTCGCCGGGCCCGGCATCGCGCACCTCGTGGAGGAGCTGGCCGCCCGCGCCGGCTCCGGCGCGGACGAGCCGCCCCGGTCGCTGGCCGCGGTGAGCGCCGGACGGGCGATGGCGCGCGGCCGCACCTGCTACGACCACCTCGCCGGGCGGCTCGGGACCTCCGTCACGGACGCGCTGACCGCGCGCGGGCTGCTGCGGCAGGACACCGGGTTCGCGCTCACGGACCGTGGCCTGGACTGGTTCGCCGGCCTCGGCATCCCCCTCGCGCCGAAGGGGCGGCGGCCGCTCGCGCGCGGCTGCCTGGACTGGACCGAGCGCCGGCCGCACCTGGCGGGGCTGGCGGGAGCGGCGCTCTGCGCCCACGCGCTGGACCACGGCTGGTGCGTACGCATCGGGTCCGAGCGGGCGGTGAAGGTCACCCCGGCCGGGGAACGGGCCCTGCGGCGGGAGCTCGGGATCGAGGCCGCGACGCTGCGGTGAGGTGCCCCGGGGCGGCGAGCGGATACGCCGGGGGACGGCGCGGGCCTGGTACGACGCGATGGCGGTCTCGGTCCGGGGTCGCGGTCTCGTCACGGTCCGGGGTCACGGTCGCGTTTGCGGTTGCGGTCCGGGGTCGCGGGCGCAGGCACGGGCGCGGGCACAGGCGCGGGCACCGATATTGCGGTGTGGGCCGAAGGGTGCGGGTCCTACCGTCGGGGCATGCCGAAATCCGTCTCCTCCGCCCGGCTCGCGCTTGCCGCGGCCTGCGTCACCGTCGTCCTGTGGGCGTCCGCCTTCGTCTCCATCCGCAGCGCCGGGGCCGCGTACTCCCCCGGCGCGCTCGCCCTCGGACGGCTGCTCGCCGGGGCGCTGGTCCTCGGGGCCGTCCTCCTGGTGCGGCGCGAGGGGCTGCCGCCCCGGGCCGCGTGGCCGGGGATCCTCGTCTCCGGACTGCTCTGGTTCGGGGTGTACATGGTGGCGCTGAACTGGGGCGAGCAGGAGGTGGACGCCGGGACGGCCGCGATGCTCGTCAACATCGGCCCCCTCCTGATCGCCCTGCTCGGCGCCCGGTTTCTCGGCGAGACCCTGCCGCCGCGGCTGCTGGCCGGCATGGCGGTGTCCTTCGCCGGCGCGGTGGCCGTGGGGCTGTCGATGTCCGGCGAGGACGGCCACGCCTCGGTGCTGGGCGTGGCGCTGTGCCTGCTGGCGGCGGTGGCGTACGCGGGCGGGGTCGTGGCCCAGAAGCCGGCGCTGGCCCACGCGAGCGCGCTCCAGGTGACGACGTTCGGCTGCGCGATCGGCGCGGCGGCCTGCCTGCCGTTCGCCGGGCAGCTGGTGACGGAGGCGGCGCGGGCGCCGCTGTCGGCGACCGCGAACATGGTCTACCTCGGCGTGTTCCCGACCGCGCTCGCCTTCACGACCTGGGCGTACGCGCTGGCGCGGACGACCGCGGGGCGGATGGGCGCGACCACGTACGCCGTGCCCGCCCTGGTGGTCCTGATGGCCTGGGCGCTGCTCGGCGAGCTGCCGGGGACGCTGACGCTGGTCGGCGGCGCGCTGTGCCTGGCGGGCGTGGCGGTGTCCCGGTCCCGCCCGCGCGCGTCCGCTCCCCCGGCGTCAGGGACGGGCGCCCACCTGGAGGAGGCCGCGGGCGAACGCCGCCAGTGAGACGCCGATCCGCTCGACGGGGAGCCCGAGTTCGTGCCGCTGGAAGGCGAACAGCTCGGGCGCGAGCGGGGCGAGGACGGTGTCGACGAGGGCGTCGGGGTCCTCGGTGCCGTGCGCGACGAGCAGGGTGCGGACGTGGACCCGCCAGAAGCCGTACGCGCCGGTGCGGAAGCGCTCGGGCCCGGTCTCCGCGCCGAGCGCCAGCGGGAGGTGCTTCTCCAGGAGGTTGAGCATCGCGAGGTAGAACGCGGCGAGCCGCTCCCCCGCGGGCGCGCCGGGACCCAAGGGCGGCGGGCCGTAGACGAGCTGCCCCTGGAGCAGCCGCTCGTGCTCGTCGAGCAGCGCCACGGCGACCGAGGACGGGTCGGGGAAGCTCCGGTAGAGGGTGGCGCGGCCGACGCCGGCGGCCTTGGCGATGCGGTCCATGGTGACCGTCCGGGGATCGCTCTCGGAGAAGAGCCGTTCGGCCGCGGCGAGGATCTGGGCGCGGTTGCGCTCGGCGTCGGCGCGGCGGCGCGGCGCGGCGGCCGGGCGCGCGCCGTGGGCCTGGAGGTCGCCCTCGATCAGGAGGCCGCCGGCCGCCGACGGGACCCCGGCCGCCAGCACGTCGCCCATGGCCAGGGGGTCGCCCGCCGCGCCGAGGGCGGCGGTCAGGTCGCGCTCGACGCGGGAGGGGCGGTCGGCCGGACGGGGGGCCGCCCCGTCCGGCGTCCGCGCCGGGTCCGGCCCGGTGCCGGGCCGCTCGTGGTCGCTCATGGATCCGACCCTACTTCCCTTTCACTCAAACGGACACCTTGTCCGCTTGAGCGTCCCCGTGGCACTCTAAATGGACACGGCGTCCGCTTGCGGAGTTCGTCGCCCTGCCCTGCCCTGCCCTGCCCCGGAGTTCCACGAGGGAGATCCCGGATGCACACCGCCCTGCTCGCCGTCGCCCTGCTCGTGGGCTGCCTCCTCGCCGTCCAGGCGTCGGCGAACCTCCAGCTCAACTCCGCCGTCGGGACCCCGTACGGCGCCTCGACGCTGCAGCTCGGCGTCGCCACCGCCCTCCTCGCCGCCCTGGCGCTCGCCGCCGGGACCCTCGGCGCGCTGGGCGGACTGCCGGACGTGCCGCCCTGGCAGTTGCTCGGCGGACTGGCCAGCCCCCTCTACATCACCAGCGGCATCCTGCTCTTCCCCCGGCTCGGCGCCCTGGCGAGCGTCGGACTCTTCGTCACCGGGCAGATGTTCGCCTCGCTCGCCCTCGACCTCTTCGGCCTGCTGGGGCTGGAGCGGAAGGAGCCCGGCGCCGGCATCGTCCTCGGCGCCGCCGCCGTCCTCGCCGGCATCGTCGTGATCATCCGCGGCGGGCGCGGCGCGGGCCCGGCGGGCGCCCCCGGTCTGTCGGCCGCCGCCCGCACGGGCTGGCTCGCCCTCGGGATCGTCGCGGGCGGGGTCCTGCCGGTGCAGGGCGCGGTCAACGCCCAGCTGAGGGAACGGCTCCACGCGCCGCTCACCGTCGCCGTCATCAGCTTCGCCGTCGCGACCCTCACCATCGCCGTCGTCCTGCTGGTGCTCCGGGCCACCCGGCGCACCCCGGCTCCGCGTGTCGCCCCGCTGAAGAAGATGCCCTGGTGGGGCTGGCTCGGCGGGGCCTGCGCCGCCGCGTACGTGACGGGCACGTTCCTGCTCATACCCGCCATCGGCGCGGCCGTGACCATCGCGCTGACGGTGACGGGCCAGCAGCTGACCTCGGCCCTCATCGACCACAAGGGGCTCTTCCGGCTGCCCCGGCGCCCCCTCACCCGGCCGCGCGCGCTCGGTCTCGCGCTGCTGCTCGCCGGCTCGCTCACCATCCAGCTCGCCTGAACCCCGCGCTCCACCCCGACGAAAGGACACACCCATGCCCGAGAGCACCACCGCGCCCGCGGCCGTCCCGTCCGCCGCCGCCACCGAGCCCTCCGCCGCCGTCACCCCGCCGCCCGGAGTCCTCATCGTCCACTCCGATCTCTGGTGCTCGTTCGCGCACCTCGCGATCCACCGGCTGCACACCACCCGGGCCCGGCTCGGTCTGGAGGACCGGGTCTCCTTCGACCTGCGCGCCTTCCCGCTGGAACTGCTCAACGACGCCCCGAGCCCGCGCCCCGGCACGGACAGCGAGGTGGCCCGGATGGCGTCGCTGGAGCCGGCGGCGGGATGGCAGCTGTGGCAGGCGAAGGACTGGCTCTACCCGTCCACGACCCTCCCGGCGCTCGAAGCCGTGCTCGCCGCCAAGGAGCAGTCCCTGCGCGCCTCCGAACTCCTCGACCTGGGGCTGCGCCGGGCCTTCTGGGCCGAGTCCCGGTGCGTCAGCAACCGGCGGGTGATCCTGGACGTCGCGAAGGAGGCCGGCGGGGTCGACGTGGCGGAGCTGGAGGCGGCCCTGGACGACGGCAGGGCCCGCCGCGCCCTCGCCGACCAGACGGCGCTCTCGCGGACGGACGCGATCCGGTGCAGCCCGCACCTCTTCCTGCACGACGGCACCGACGTCGCCAACCCGGGCGTCGAGGTGTCGTGGGAGGGCGCCTACGGCGTCGGCTGGCCGGTGGTGACCGGCGACGACCCGCGGGTGTACGAGGACATCCTCCTGCGGGCCGCCGCCTGAACCGCGCCCCGGGGCGTGCGCGAGAGCCGCGCCCCGGGGCGTACGACGGGTCGCCCCCCGGGCGCACCCCGGGGCCGTGTCCCCGGGTCAGAAGACGACGAGGGCGCGGCCGCCCCTGCCCGCGAGCATGGCGTCGAAGGCGCCGGGGATGCCGTCCAGGGTGATCCGTTCGGTGACGAGCGCGCCGAGGTCGAAGCCGCCGTCCCGGATGTGGCCGGCGATCACGGGCAGGTCGGCCGCCGGATTCGAGTTGCCGTACACGCAGCCGGCGAGGGTGCGGCCCCAGTGGAAGATCTCCAGCGCGTGGAAGGAGACCTGCTGGTCCTTGCCGCCGATGCCGACGACGGTGGTCCGGCCGCCGCGCCGGGTGGACTCCCAGGCGGTGCGGATGGTGACCGCGCGGCCGACGCACTCCACGGCCACGTCGACACCGTGTCCTCCGGTCAGCTTCCGGATCTCGCGGGCGGTGGTCTCCGAGGCCACGACGTACTCGGTGGCTCCGGCGGCCCGCGCCAGCTCCTCCTTCTCCGGGGAGACGTCCACGGCGACGATCGTGGACGCCCCGGCGATCCGGGCGGCCTGGAGGGTGGCGAGGCCGACGCCGCCGACGCCGAAGACGGCGACGGTCTCGCCCTCCCGGACCCGGGCGGAGTGGTGCACGGCGCCCCAGCCGGTGAGGACCGCGCAGCCGAGGAGGGCCGCGTCGGTGAGCGGTACGCCCTCCGGGACGGGCAGCACGCACGCCGCGGAGACGACCGTCTCCTCGGCGAAGGCGGCCACGTTGAGGCCCGGGTGCAGCTCGCGCCCGTCGGCGGCGCGGGCGTGCACGTTCGCGGCGCCGTTCAGGGCGTTGACGCAGAGCCACACCTCGCCGAGCGAGCAGGGGTGGCAGGCGCCGCAGGACGGCGCCCAGTTGAGGACCACGCCGTCGCCGGGGGCGACCTGGGTCACTCCCTCGCCGACGGAGACGACGGTGCCGGCGCCCTCGTGGCCGAGGACGGCCGGGACGGGGACGCGCATGGTGCCGTTGGACAGCGACAGGTCGGAGTGGCAGACCCCGGCGGCGGCGAGCCGGATCCGGACCTGGCCGGGGCCGGGTTCGGGCAGCTCGATGCCGGTGATCTCCAGGGGGGCACCGACGGCGGGCAGGACGGCGGCACGGATCACGGGTGTCTCCTTCTGCGGGTCGGGGCTCAGAACTGGAGGGACTTGGTCTGGAGGTACTCGGCCAGGCCGTGGGCGCCGAGTTCACGGCCGACGCCGGAACGCTTCCAGCCGCCGAAGGGGGCGAGCGGGTTGAACCGGCCGCCGTTGATGTCGACCTGGCCGGTCTCCATGCGGCGGGCGAAGGCGACCGCCTCGGTCTCCTCGCCCCAGACGGCGCCGCCGAGGCCGTACTCGGTGCCGTTGGCGAGGGCGAGGGCCTCCGCCTCGTCCTCGTACCGGAGGATCGAGAGGACCGGGCCGAAGATCTCCTCCCGGGCGATGGTCATCCCGGGGGTGACGTCGGCGAAGACCGTCGGGGCGACGTAGTAGCCGGTCTCCAGCGGGGCCTCGGGGCCACCGGCGACGAGCCGGGCACCCTCCTCGATCCCCTTCTCGATGTAGCCGCGGACCCGGTCGCGCTGGCGGGCGCTGACCAGCGGGCCGAGGCGCTCGCCGGGGACGTACTTGGCGGCGGCCTCGGCGGCGAGGGCGACGGCCTCCTCGTACCGCTCGGCGGGGACCAGCATCCGGGTCCAGGCGCTGCACGTCTGGCCGGAGTTGGCCATGACGTTGCCGACGCCGGCGGCGACGGCCTTGGCGAGGTCGGCGCTCGGCAGGATCACGTTGGCGGACTTGCCGCCGAGTTCGAGGGCGACCCGCTTCACGGCGCCGCCGGCGAGGGCGCCGATGCGGCTGCCGACGGCGGTGGAGCCGGTGAAGGAGACGAGATCGACACCGGGGTGCTCGGCGAGGGCCTGGCCGGCGACCGCGCCGACGCCGGTGACCAGGTTGAAGACGCCGGCCGGGAGACCCGCCTCGTGGACGGCCTCGGCGAAGAGCTGGGCGGTCAGCGGGGTGTCCTCGGCGGGCTTGAGGACGGTGGTGCAACCGGCGGCGAGGGCCGGGGCGACCTTGGCGACGATCTGGTGGAGCGGGTAGTTCCAGGGCGTGATGGCGGCGACGACGCCGACCGGCTCCGCGTAGACGGTGGAGTTGCCGACCTTCTCCACGAAGGAATGGGTGGCGGCGAGTTCGGCGTACGAGCCGGCTACCGTGACCGGCAGGCCGGCGTGCACGGCCGCGGCGATCTTCGGCGGGGCGCCGAGTTCGGCGGTGACGGTGGCGGCGATCTCCTCGGCGCGGGCGGCGAGCGCGTCGCGCAGGGCGCCGATCCGGGCGGCCCGCTCGGCGGGCGGGGTGGCGGACCAGCCGGGCAGCGCGGCCCGGGCGGCGCGCACGGCGGCGTCGACGTCCTCGGCGGTGCCGGCCGGGACGTGGGCGATGACCTGCTCGGTGGCGGGATCGACCACGGGGATCGTCTCGGAGGAGGCCGCGGGGCGCCACTCCCCACCGATGTACATCGCGTCGTGGGCCTTCATCAGCTTCCCCATTCCCGGTCCGCTCGACCGCTCGCCTGCGGCGGGGCCGATCCGATCGGCTCCGCCGACCCAAACTAGCGCTGTTAGTTTTAGGGCGCCAGGGCCTGCCGGAGTGGGGCGGATCTCATCGCGGCTCCCGTCGCCGGGCGCGGCGGGGCGCCGGGCCGCGCGGAGCGGCCCCGCGCCGGGTCCGTACGGCCCCGCCGGGGCGACGGTACCCGACGCGGGGCCGGTGCGGTCCCGCGCTTCAGATCGTCTTGTCGACACCGGTGAGGTGGGCGAAGACGACGATGTTGGCGTCGTAGCCGGCACCCCGGTCGTAGGCTCCGCCGCAGGTCAGCAGACGCAGCTCGGGCCGGCCGGTGAAGCCGTACACCTCCTTGTCGGGGAAGGCGGACTTCGGGTACGTGCGCACCTTGTCCACGGTGAAGACGGCGACCCGTCCGTCGGCGCGGGCGACCCGGACGGTGTTCCCGGGCCCGAGCGAGTCGAGGTCGAGGAAGACGGCCGGCCCGGTGCGGGTGTCCCGGTGCCCCACCATCACGGCCGTGCCACGTTCGCCGGGCGCGGGGCCTTCCGCGTACCAGCCGACCTTCAGCGGGTCGTCGATCGGCGGCACGCCGAGGCGTCCCTGCCGGTCGAGCCCGACGTCCAGGAAGGGCGCCTCGGTGGTGATCGCGGGCACGGCGAGGAGGGTGGGGCGGGAGCGGGAGAGCGGGGCGGGCGAGGGAAGCGGCGCGGGGTTTCTCGCCGCCGGAACCTCCGCACGCCCTCCGGCACCGGCACGACTCCCGGCCGCGTCGGTACGGGGCCCAGTCGCGTCGGTACGACCCCCGGCCGCGTCGGCACCGGGCCGGGAAGTGTCGGCACGAGGTCGAGTCTCGTCGGCACGACTCCCGGCCGCGTCGGTACGAGGCCGGGCCGCGTCCGCGCCCGCGGCGGTGCGAGGGCCTGCGGCGGTGCGAGGGCCCGCGGCCGGCGCGGTGGCACCGGCCGCGGGGCCGGGCGCCGCGGCCGACGCCCCGGCGTCGGACTTGGCGTCGGCCCTGGCGACGGGCTGCCGGTCGGCGGGGTCCCCGTCCCCGCTCCACCACACGCCCCCGGCCACCAGGGCCACGGCCACCGCCATGGTCCTGGTGAGCCGGAGGAGCCGTCGCCGCCGGCGCGTGAGGCGGGCCTTACGCCGCGCCATGATCGCGGCGGCGCGAGCGGCGGATCAGCACCAGGCCGACGGTGCCCGCGAGGCCGGCGGCGACCGCCGCGCCGACACCGAAGGCCGTGCCGTCCTCGTCGGCCGCCATCTCGGCGCTGCCGCCGCCGCCGGCGCCGACCGGACCGTGCGGGGGCTTGTGGCCGCCGTGGCCCCCGTTGCCGTTGCCCCCATCACCGTTTCCGCCGTTGCCGTTGCCGCCGCTCTCTCCGCCGTTCGGGCAGTCGACCTGGAAGACCTTCCGCTTGCCGGCACCCTGCTCGCCCACGAAGTTCCAGGTGAGCCTGTACATGCCGTCGGGCAGGGAGAGGGCGCCCGGAGTGCGGCCCGTGCCGGTCGGGGGCGTGAGCGAGCCGCTCAAGGTGGCTCCGCCGTTCCTCGCCGGCTGGGGCTCGATCCTCCAGGTGACCTCCTGGCCCTCGTCGAAGTCGAACGCGGCGAGGTAGAACGCGCAGACCTTCGGGTCGTTCCGCCGGTCGCTCTCGGGGGTGGTCGTCTGGTGGATCTTCACGTCCCCGTTGTCACCGGGTGCGGCGTACGCGGCCGGGGCGGCGGCCCCGAGGAGAGCGACGCCCGCGAGGGCGAGGCCGGACGCGGCGGCGAGGGGTCGGGCGGTACGAACGAGCATGCGGGTCCCTCCGCGAACGATGTCGTCAGACATTTCAAGCGATAATCCGACTATCCGTCACGTCATGAACACGCACGGTCGCGACATGCGCACGCCTCCCCGCCGGTCCCCCGTCCGGCCCAGACCCGGTCAGACGAGCCCGAAGAGGACCGCCGCGGCGAGGACGACCAGCGAGGTGAGAGCGGCCCACTTCACGGTGAAGCGGGTGTGGTCGCCGAATTCCACCTTCGCCATGCCGACCAGCACGTACACGGCCGGGACGAGCGGACTCGACATGTGCAGGGCCTGTCCGACGAGCGAGGCGCGGGCGATCTCCAGCGGCGAGACGCCGTGGGCGGCACCGGCCTCGGCGAGGACGGGCAGGACGCCGAAGTAGAAGCCGTCGTTCGACATGAAGTAGGTGAGCGGCAGGCTGAGCACTCCGGTCACCAGCGCCATGTGCGGGCCCATCGCCTCCGGGATGGCGCCCACCAGCCAGTCGGCCATGTGCTTGACCATGCCGGTGCCGGTGAGGACCCCGGTGAAGACGGCGGCGGCGAAGACCATGCCGGAGACGTTGAGCACGTTCTCCGCGTGCGCGGCCAGGCGCTCCTTCTGCTCGGCCGGGCGCGGGTAGTTCACGGTGAGGGCGAGCGCGGCACCGATGAGGAAGAGGACCGGGATCGGCAGCACTTCGAGGATCATCGCGGTGAGCAGCGCGACGGTGAGGGCGGCGTTGAACCAGTAGAGCCGGGGGCGGAGGGTGGCCCGGTTCGGGTCGAGGCCCTGGAATCCGGGGACGGCGAGGTCCTCGTCCGGCGTGCCGGCGCCCGCCGCGGTGGGGGTGGCGCCCGCGCCGCCGTCGGTGCCGCCCGTCCGCTGCGCGGAGCGCCCCTCGCCCTTGCGCGTGCCCGGGCCCTCGTCCGTTCCGCCGCCGGCGCCCACGAGGACGGTCTCGGCGTCCGCCCCGGTGGCGAGGGCCTCGTCGAGGGTGAGGTAGCCGATCCGCTTCCGCTCGCGGCGGCCGAGGACGTACGCGAGGGCGACGACGAAGAGCAGGCCGACGGCGAGGGCCGGGATCATCGGCACGAAGATGTCGCCGGCGTCCAGCTTGAGCGCCGTCGCGGCGCGGGCGGTGGGGCCGCCCCAGGGCAGGGTGTTCATCACGCCGTTGGCCGTGGCCGCCACGCCGGTGAGGACGACGAGGCTCATGCCGAGCCGCTTGTAGAGCGGGTACATCGCCGAGACGGTGATCATGAAGGTGGTGGAGCCGTCGCCGTCTAGGGAGACGATGGCGGCGAGGACCGCCGTGCCGACGACCACGCGGACCGGGTCGGCCTTGCAGAACCGCAGGATGGCCCGGACGATCGGGTCGAAGAGGCCGACGTCGATCATGACGCCGAAGTAGACGATCGCGAACATCAGCATCGCCGCGGTGGGGGCCAGCTTGCTCACGCCGTCGATGACGTAGTCGCCGAGCTGCGCGCCCTGCCCGACGGCGACGCAGAAGAGGGCGGGGATCAGGACGAGCGCCGCGATCGGCGACATCTTCTTCATCATGATCAGGACCAGGAAGGTCGCGATCATGGCGAAGCCGAGGACGGTCAGCATGGAGGCACCTCACGTTCACCGTTGAACAGCCGCCGAGCGGCGGTCCGGATGACCGTAGGTGCCCCCTTCCGGCCTCAACAAGGGGTCGACCCGTGAGCAATACGAGCAAAACCCCAGGTCACGGCCGTGGCGTCGATTCCAGCGGGGTCACCTCCACCGGGAAGCCGTTGAGGACGGCGGTGCCGGAGAGCGGGTCGAGGAGGGAGCCGTCGAGGAGCTGGTTCACGTTGACGCCGGGACGGACGGCGGCCACGGTGAGCCGGGTGCCGGGGCGGTCGTGGCCCCAGCCGTGCGGGAGGCTGACGACCCCGGGCCGTACGGTGTCGGTGACCTCGACCTCCGCCGTGAGCTCGCCCCCCTCGCCCTTGATCCGGGCGGGGGCGCCGTCCGCGAGCCGCAGCCGCCCGGCGTCGTCCGGGTGCACCTGGAGGGTGCAGCGGTTGGAACCCCCGGTGAGGGCGGGGGTGTTGTGCAGCCAGCTGTTGTTGGAGCGCAGGTGGCGGCGGCCCACCAGCTGGAGCGCTCCGGGTTCCGGCACGGCGGTGAGGGCGGCCCGCAGCCGGGGCAGGTCGGCGGCGATCGGCTTCGGGAGGAGTTCGATCCGCCCGCTGCGGGTCCTGAGCACCTCGTCCAGGCGGGGCTTGAGCGGGCCGAGGTCGATGCCGTGCGGGTGGGCCTTGAGGTCGTCGAGGGTGAGGCCGTACGGGCCGAGCCGCAGCATGAGGTCGAGTCGCCGCTCGGCTCCGCTCTCCCCGGTGAGCCGGGCGGCGAACTCCTTGGGGTCGGCGCCGTGGGCGGGCGAGTACGGCTGGGCGACCGCCTTGGCGAGGAGGGTGTCGACGGCGAGGTCGTCGACGGCGGAGGGCGGGGCGCCGTGCATGCCGGACGCGGCGAGGACCAGCCGGGCGTGGATCTCGCACTCGTCCATGCGGCCGGCCTCCAGGGGGGCGGCGGCGGGGGTGTAGCGGGCCTGGTCGCGGACGGCGAACCCGTTGAAGGCGAAGTCGAAGTGGGCGCTCTGGGAGGGCGGCGGCGGGGGCAGCAGGACGTCGGCGTGGCGGGTGGTCTCGTTGAGGTAGGGGTCGACGCAGACCATCAGGTCGAGGGTGTCGAGGGCGGCGTCGAGCCGGAGTCCGTCGGGGGCGGAGAGGACGGGGTTGGCGGCGATGGTGATCACCGCCCGGATGCGGCCCTCCCCCGGGGTGTCGATCTCCTCCGCGAGCGCGGCGAGCGGGAACTCCCCCTTGACCTCGGGGTGTCCGGAGACGCGGCTGTGGCGGCGGCCGAGGGCGAAGCCGCGGCCGGGCCCGGCCGGGCGGGGCGCGGGGGCGGTGGCGGAGCGGGGGAAGAGGGCGCCGCCGGGCCGGTCGAGGTTGCCGGTGAGGACGTTGAGGACGTCGACGAGCCAGTTGGCGAGGGTGCCGTGGGTCACGGTGGAGCTGCCCATCCGCCCGTAGACGGCGGCGGTGGACGCGGCGGCGAGTTCCCGGGCGACGGCGCGGATCGTCCCGGGGTCGAGCTCGCAGACGGGTGCGACGGCCTCGGGGGTGAAGTCCCGTACGGCGTCGCGGACCTGGTCGATGCCCTCGGCGCGGTCGGCGAGGGGGCCGGGGCGGGCGAGGTCCTCGGCGAAGAGGGTGTGGACGAGGGCGGCGAGAAGGAGGGCGTCGGTGCCGGGCCGGGGCGCGAGGTGGCGGTCGGCGAGGCGGGCGGTGCGGGTGCGGCGGGGGTCGACGACGGTGAGGGTGCCGCCGCGGCGGCGCAGCGCGGCAAGCCGGCCGGGGAAGTCGGGGGCGGTGCAGAGACTTCCGTTGGAGTCCAGCGGGTTGGCCCCGATGACCAGGAGGTGGTCGGTCCGGTCGAGGTCGGGCACGGGGACGGCGAAGGGGTCGCCGAAGAGGAGGCCGCTGGAGACGTGCTTGGGCATCTGGTCGAGCGTGGAGGCGGTGAAGAGGTTGCTCGTGCCCGTGGCGCGGAGGAGGAGGGGCGGGTAGAGCGCTCCGGCCATCGTGTGGACGTTGGGGTTGCCCAGGACGATGCCCAGGGCATCGGGGCCGTAATCCTCGATGAGGGGGCGGATTCTCGCCGCGATCGTGTCGAACGCCTCCTCCCAGCTCGCTTCCCGCAGGCGTCCGTCCTCGCGGACGAGCGGGGCGCGCAGCCGGTCCGGGTCGGCGTCGACCTGCGGGAAGGCGGCGCCCTTGGGGCAGACGAAGCCTCGGCTGAAGACGTCGTCGCGATCCCCTCGGGCGCCGGTGACCCGGCTGCCGTCGAGGGTCAGGACGAGTCCGCAGGTCGCTTCGCAGAGGGGGCAGATGCGCGGGGCGGTGGGCATGGCGTCTCCCGTGGACGGCGGCGGGGCGGCGGCTCGCCGAGAGCATACCGACCGGTAGGCACGTCGGGGAGGGGTTCGTCGGAGCGCACCCCGGCGGTCAGGCGGAGAGGGAGGGGGCGAGGTAGGCGTGGAGCAGCTGCCGGGTCTCGCCGATCAGGGCGGCGTCGCCGTCGGGGTCGGCGCGGAAGGCGAGGCGGACGAGGGTGTCGGCGGTCTCGACGCCGACGAGGACCTTGCGGCGGAGCGTCTCGTCGGAGGTGCGGCCGAGGTGGGTGGCGAGCAGCCCGCAGATCCGCTCGGCGACCAGGCCGTTGGGGTCCTCGGCGGCCGCTCCCCCGGCCTCGTCGGCGGCCGGGACACCGAAGTCGACGAGGGCGAAGCCGGGGACGCTCCGCTTCATCGCGATGAACTCGTCGAGGACGCCGTCGATGGCGGAGTGCGCGTCGAGGACGGGGGTCCGCTCGAAGCGGGCGGAGATCCGCTCGGCGTACCGGTCCAGGTTGCGGTGGGCGAGGGCGGCGACCATGGCCCGCTTGTTGCCGAAGAAGCGGTAGACCGAGCCGATCGGCACGCCGGCGCGGACGGCGACGGCCCGGGTGCTCAGCTGTTCGTAGCCGGTCTCGTCGAGGAGCCCGGCGCAGGCGTCGAGGATGCGGGCGAGCCGCTCGGCGCTGCGCTGCTGGACGGGGGTGCGGCGGAGCGCGGGCGGCGGGCCGTGCGGGCGGGTCTGGGGCACGGGGTCCATGATGCCGTTCCGATCCTGTTCAGGCGATGAGCAGGCCGATGCCGCCCAGCGTGTACGCGATCATCAGCGCGAACAGCGGGAGTTGGCCGGCGACGGCGCGGGCGGGCGGGAAGAGGCGGACGGAGCGGTCGTGGGCGGCGACGACGCCGAGGACGTGACCGGTGACGATCGCGGCGACCTGGAGGACGGCGAGGCCCCCGGGGCCCAGGGGTGGACCGGGTGAGGGGGCGTTGTCAGTGCCCGCTGCCATCATGACGGTGCGTGGTCCTTCGACCGCGAGGAGTGAGAAGTAGTGGGCGACGAGATAGCCGAGGGCGATGGGCAGCAGCGAGTGGGCGAAGGAGGTGAGGGGCGTGGTGAGGGCGCGGTTCAGGAGCCGGAGGGTGCCGGCGCAGAGTCCGTAGCAGGCGGCGGCGAGGGCGACGGCGGCGAGCAGGCCGAGGGTGGCGGTGGCGGTGGGGCCGAGGGAGGAGGTCTGGAGGGTGGTGATCCAGCGGGGGTTGTCGGAGAGGCCGTCGTAGGCGGTGGTGCCGAGGAGGACGCAGACGGTGGCGACGAGTCCGGGGGTCTCGGGGGTGGAGTCGAGGCCGTTGAAGGGAGAGCGGAGCACGAGCCGGCCGTCGGCGCGGCGGCCGAGCGGGGAGAGCCGGGCGAGGAGGGAGGAGTAGACCTCGAAGGGGTCGGCGTGGGCGAACCAGGCGACGCCGTGGCGGGCGGCGCCGAGGAGCTGGACGGCGAGGTGGGCGGCGAGGGCGGCGAGGAGGACGGAGCGGGAGGTGTTGTCGGGGGCGACGAGTTCGAGCCAGGCGAAGAGGAGGAGGCCGGCGGCGGCGGGGCGGATGCCGACGGCGGCGGGGATCGGCCGGGGCGCGCGGGGCGGCCGGAGGGAGAGGAGGGCGCGCAGCGGGTTGAGGAGGCGCCAGACGGGGCCGAGGAGGAGGGAGGCGGGCACGAGTCCGACCCAGAGGAGGACGTAGAGGGCGCCGGGGGCGGGGTTGCGGTCGGGGTCGTCGGGGCCGAGGAGGAGGTGGGCGAGGAAGAGCAGGGCGAGCGCGGCGCCGAGGAGGCGGAGGGCGGTGCGGGTGGCGGGGGCGTCGGCGAGGTGCTGGAAGGAGGCGGGCAGGGGGCGGCCGGCGCGGTCGCCGCGGAAGCGGGAGGTGGACCAGAGCAGCGCGAGGCCGAGGAAGGAGGCGAGCAGGGCGGTGAAGGCGCCGGCGTACGCGTAGAAGGGGGAGAGCGGCAGGTCGTGTTGGGCGCCGACACCGTGGGCGAGCGGGAGGGGCGGGGCCTGGGCGGCCGTCATCGGACCACCAGCTGGGTGAGCACGAGTCCGGACTCGTGGGTCTCCACCTCGAAGAGTCCGGTGCGGTCCGCGGTCAGGGTGAGGGTGGCCGGGGTGCCGGGGGCGAGGGTCGCCTCGCGGTCGTAGCCGTGGACGTGGACGGTGTCGGCGCGGTCCGAGGTGACGCGGAGGGTGACCCGCTCCCCCTTCTTCACCTCGACGCGGGAGGGCGCCGGGGTGACGGTCGAGCCGCTGACGCGGATGTCGAGGGTGCGGCCGGCGGGGGTGGGGTCCGCGGCGGGGGACGAGGCCGGGGGCACGGTCGGGGTGGGGGACGAGGTCGGGGGCACGGTCGGGGTGGGCGAGGGAGCGGTGGAAGGGGTGAGGGGAAGGGTGGTCTGGACGGGCTTGCCGGCGACGGCCCAGACGGTGTGGTCGTCGGCGTGGAGGCGGACGGTGAGGGTACGGGCGCCGGGCGGGAGGTGGAACCAGGGGCCGTAGGCGCGGGCGGTCTCCCGTCCGTCGACGAGCACGCGGGCGTGGCCCCGGCCGATGAGGGCCCCGCCGCCGACGGACTCGGGGGTGAAGCGGAACCTCTCCACGGTGAGGTGGACGTTCCAGCCGCCCTCGGTGTCCGGACGGGCCTCGGCGCGGACCGTGGGCGCGTCGGCGGCGGGAAGTTCGCGGAGGCGCCGGCCCGACTCGTCGCGGGCCGCGAGCAGGGTCCCGTTGGAGCCGGTGGCCTGCTCGTGGCCGGTGCCGGGCTTGTGATGGGTGGTCGCCCGGCCCCCGCACCCGGCGGCCAGGAGCAGGACCGCGGCGACGGCGGCCGCCGCGAGCGGAGCCGTACGACGCCGGCGGATCGCGGGGCGGTCCGCGCGGCGGACCGGACGACGGGCGAAGGGGCGGGAGGCGGGGCGGGGTTCGGGCGCGGGGGCGGGGGTGGGAGTGAGGGCGGGGGTGGGGTGGGGGGCGGGGCTGCGGGTGAGGGCGGGGAAGGAGGGGGCGGGGGCGGGAGTGGGGCGGGTCATGCGGGGATCTCCTCGGGGCGGTCCTCGGCCGGGTGCTCCGGGGCGGGGGCGGGAGTGGGGCGGGCGCCCGCGGCGATGACGGCCCACAGGACCCAGACGGCGCCGAGGAGGAGGCGGACCCAGGCGGGGCTGAGCGGGATGCCGGGGATCATCAGGACGGCCTTGTCGAAGGCGTCGAGGAGGGTGAGGAGGCCGAGGGCGACCGTGGTCCAGGCGAAGACGGGACGGGCGGGGCGCAGGAGGAGGCCGGTGACCGTCCACCAGGCGCCGGTGAGGAGGAGGGCGAGGGCGGGGACGTAGGTCGAGGCGAGGGTGAGGGTGGAGCCGGCGACGTCGAGGGCGAGCCCGGCGAGGCCGGTCGCGAGGGCCGCGGCGGCGAGGCGGCGGCCGCGCAGACGGCGCCACCACAGGGCGGTGCCGACGAGGGCGAGGAGGAGGGAGGCGGCGAGGGCGATCTGGGTCTCGACGCGCTCGACGCCGCGGGCGCCGTACCAGTCGCAGCCGGCGGGCAGGCGGCGGGCCTGGACGCTGTAGTCGGCGCAGACGAGGAGCTGGGCGAGCTTGACGGGTTCGCCGACGAGGCGGGCGGTGGCTCCGGAGACGTCGCCGCGGGCGGCGCCGCAGGTGGGCAGGGTGCGGGGGCTGGAGGCGCCGGTGTCGTCCTGCCAGCAGTTCTCGCTGCCCTGGCCGTCCCACCAGACGTCGGTGCGGTTGGGGCGGGAGTTGCCGGCCTTGTCGGTGCCGAGGCGGTTGTTCGCGTAGCGGTTGTGGTGGGAGGTGTCGGTCTGCTTGGCCCAGGCGGATTCGCCGCGGATGAAGGCGGGGACGGCGTTGAGGTAGAAGCCGGTGCGCTCGTGGCCGTAGATCCAGTTGTCCTCGTAGAGGTTCCAGTTGCCGCCCGCGGTGATGATGCCGCTGCCGGGGGGCATGGAGATCTGGGGGCAGACGACGCCGTTCTCGTAGCCGCGTTCGGCGGGCGGCTTGGCGCAGGTACCGTCGGCGACGTGGCGGTAGTAGTCCTCGTTGTTGTCGTGGATCAGGTTCCGCTCGAACTTGGCGTGGTTCTGCGGGAGTCCGGGGTGGCCGGGGAAGGCGGAGTCCATGGAGGCACCGCCCATGTTGTGGTCGAACTCGTTGTCGTGGACCCAGACGGAGTCCCCGGCGGTGCCGGAGTAGCCGACCATGTTGTGGTGGCTGCGGCAGCCGGTGATCTCGATGGAGTAGCGGGGGACGTCGTAGCCGCGCCCGTCGTTGATGTTCGACGCCGAGCCGGGGTAGATGCCGGAGTCGCCGTTGCCGTAGGACTCGCAGTTCTTGTAGAGGCCGTGGTCGGAGGCGAAGGTGAGGAAGCCGTACTCGTCGTTCCAGCGGGTGAGGACGTCGTCGATGACGAAGCCGTCGGCGGCGAGGACGTACAGCGAGTTGAAGGTGGTGCGCTGGGCGGTGAAGTTGCGGAAGTAGACGCCGTCGGACCTGTCGGCCCGGATCGCGTTCAGCTTGGTGTACTTCGCGTCGATGACGACGTCGAGGCGGGAGGCGCCGGTGCCCTCGATCTGGAGGTCCTTCTTGCCGAGGATGGCGACGAGGTTCTGGTTGTGCGGGCACGCGGCCTGCTGCTCGTACGACAGGATCTGGTAGCCGAAGGAGGACTTGGGGGCGTCCAGGGAGGCGCAGGCACCGGCGGGGGCGGGGAGCGAAGGCTCCTCCTCGTACAGGCCGGGCAGGATCGCGATGGTCGCGCCGGGCTTGTCGACGGCGTCGACGGCCTGCTGGAGGTGGCGGAAGCCGGAGCGGGAGCAGCGGGCGAAGAGCTCCAGGTTGCGGGCCTTGAGGCCGGCGGGGAAGCCCGCGATCCGGCGTTCGAATTCGGCCCGGTCCGTCTTGCAGACGAGGAGGTCGGGCTCGCCCGTACGGTGCTTCGGCACGCTGCCGGAGCCGTCGGGGAAGGTGACGGGCCGCTCCTCGTGCGCCTGGGCGACGGGGGCGGTGAGCAGGGCCGCGGCGAGCACCGCGAGCACGACCGAGAGCACGGAGACGAACCTTCTGGTCCACGACATGGCCGCGAGAGTAGAGCATTGTTCATCTTTTCGACCCCGTCGTGCGCGACCGAATCGCGAGAACCCCTGGACCGCCCGCGCGGCCGGGTCGCGGAGACCTCCGAACAGCAGGGCGCGACCGGATCGCGGAAACCCCCGGACCGTCCGGGCGACCGGGTCGGGGGATCCCCTTCGGGTCGTCGTGCGTCCGATCCACGGCGGCCGCGCCGCGCCCCGCGCGGAGGGCTCGCGGCAGCCCGTGGGTCCGCCCCGTTGACGGGAGCGGCAAGGAATCCTACGGTCATCCATAGGATTCCTTTCAGGACAGGAGCGGGCGATGACGACCGAGCAGGCCAGGAAGACGGCCGAGGCGCTCACCTACAGCACCGGATTCGGCAACGAGCACGGCTCGGAGGCGCTCCCCGGCGCCCTGCCGGAGGGCCGCAACTCGCCGCAGCGCGCCCCGCTCGGGCTCTACGCGGAGCAGCTCAGCGGCAGCGCGTTCACCGAGCCGCGGGCGCACAACCGCCGCTCGTGGCTGTACCGGATCCGCCCCTCGGCGGCCCACCCGCCGTTCGTCCGGACCGACAACGGCGCCGTCCGCAGCGCGCCCTTCGCCGAGACGGTCGCCGACCCCAACCGGCTGCGCTGGGACCCGCTGCCGGAGCCGGCGCCGGGCACCGACTGGCTGGCCGGCCTGTGGACGCTCGGCGGCAACGGCGACGTGACCCAGCGCACCGGCATGGCCGTGCACCTCTACCACGCCAACGCCTCCATGGAGCGGGTCTTCGGCGACTCCGACGGCGAGCTGCTGATCGTCCCCGAGCACGGCGGCCTCCTCCTCCGCACCGAGCTGGGCCTGCTGGCCGCGCACCCCGGCGAGGTGGCGCTGATCCCGCGCGGCGTCCGCTTCCGCGTCGAGCTGCTCGACGAGACCGCGCGCGGCTACGTCTGCGAGAACTACGGCACCCCGTTCCAGCTCCCCGACCTCGGCCCGATCGGCGCCAACGGCCTCGCGAACGCGCGGGACTTCCGCGCCCCCGTCGCCGCCTACGAGGACGTCGAGGGCCCGGTCGAGGTGCTCAACAAGTTCTGCGGCAACCTCTGGACCGCGACGTACGGCCACTCGCCGCTCGACGTCGTCGCCTGGCACGGCAACCACACCCCGTACGTCTACGACCTGCGCCGCTTCAACGTGATCGGGACGATCTCCTACGACCACCCCGACCCGTCCATCTTCACCGTCCTCACCGCGCCCTCCGACACCCCCGGCCTGGCCGGCGTCGACTTCGTGGTCTTCGCGCCGCGCTGGCTGGTCGGCGAGGACACCTTCCGGCCGCCGTACTTCCACCGGAACGTGATGAGCGAGTACATGGGCCTGATCGAGGGCGCGTACGACGCGAAGACCGCCGGAAAGGGGGGCTTCGTGCCGGGCGGCGGCTCGCTGCACAACATGATGTCCGCGCACGGCCCCGACCGGGAGACCTTCGACCGGGCGAGCGCCGCCGAGCTGAAGCCGCAGAAGATCGACGACGGCCTGGCCTTCATGTTCGAGACCCGCTGGCCGGTGACGGCGACCGCCCAGGCGGCCGGGGCCGACCACCTCCAGCGCGGTTACGACGACGTATGGCAGGGTCTGGAGCGTCATTTCCGGCCGTAGAGTCCTGCCTCAGCCGCCCCACCCCGTCGTCGTACGGAGAACGCCGTGACCGCCTTCGCTCCCGACTCGCTGGTCCTGAACCGCAAGCTCCCGCTGTGGTACCAGGTCTCGCAGTCCCTGCGCGCCTCCATACTGGGCCGCACGCCCGACGCCTCGCTGCGGCTGCCCACCGAGGAGCAGCTCGCCGCGCACTACGGCGTCAGCGTGCTGACCATGCGGCAGGCGCTGAAGGAGCTGGAGGAGGAGGGGCTGATCAGCCGGCACCGGCGGCGCGGCACCTTCATCGAGCCGGGCGCCCGGCGCTCCACCCCGCGCCGGCTGCTCGGCTCGATCGACGCGATCGTGGCCCAGCAGTCCGGCGAGCGGACGACCGTCCTCGGCCACGGCCCGGAGCCGGTGCCCGGCGCTCTCGCCGAGTACTTCCCGGACGTGGCCGAGGTCGCGACCTACCGCCGGCTGCGCTCAGACGGCGAGAGCGACGAGCCGACGAACTGGGCGGAGAACGCGGTGCGGCCGGAGTTCGCCTCCGCGATCGACCCGGCGGACCTGGAGCGCTGGCCGATGACGAAGGTGCTCCGGGACGTGGTGGGGGTACGGATCAGCCGGATCACCGACACCGTCGAGGCGCGCCTCGCCGACCCGGAGACGGCGGAACTCCTGCGGGTCCCGCTGCTCTCCCCGATCCTCCACTACACCGGCGTCACGTACGACGAGGACGGGCGCGTCGTGGACGTCGCCCGCATCCGCTACCGCGGCGACCGCTTCTCCTTCACGGTGACGCTCGAAGCGACCTGACCGGACGACCGCCGGCCCGGTACGGCGGCGCCGGGCCGTGCGGACGACGCCGAGCCCCGTACGGACGGCGCCGGCCGGTACGAACGGCGGTCGGCCCCGTGCGGACGGCGCCGAGCCCGGTGCCGACGGCGCTGGCCCGGTACGGACGGCGCTGGCCTGGTACGGACGGCGCTCGTTAGCATGCGGGGCGTGACAGAGGCTTCCCGGCAGCAGGCCCTTCCACCGGACGACGACGCTCCCCTGCTCGACGAGCTCATGCCGTGGTCGGTGGCTCCGCTGCGGTTCGGGCGGGCGTGGATCGTGGCGCCCGACGTACGGACGCTGCGCGGGCGGTGGGAGCGGCTGGTCGCGGCGGAGGGCGGTGAGCGCGAGGCGCTGTTCCGGCCGAGCCGGGCGCGCACGACGGGCACGGCGGTCGCGGCGCTGCCCGGGCAGCGGACCGGGACCGGGCGGTTCGCCCGGGAGAGCGGGCCCTGCCCCGAGCCGGTACGGGTACTGTCCGGGCCCTTCGACGAGCAGTGGCTGCTCCCCGACCACCGGCTGATCGACACCGCCCGGCCGGAGCTGTGGCGGGTGGCGGACGGGCCGCAGCTGTTCATGGTGGAGCAGGGGCATGTGCCGGGGGCGGCCGGACCTCCGTTGCTGGTGAGCGGCGCGCTGCCGGAGGGGCGTTCCCCTGCGGGCCGGCCGGGCCGGATCCGGCCGCTGTTCCGGCGCCCCGGCGGCGCGGAGCCGAACCTGGCGCCGGGGCTGCCCGGTTTCCTCGCCGAGCGGTACGGGCGCGGCGCGGGCGATCCGATGGCGTGGGCGGCCTGGGCGGCGGCGGCCGCGTGCCCGTCCCCGGGCGGCTGCCGGGTGCCGCTGCCCGCGGGGCCGGAGGCGTGGGCGGCGGGCGTGGCGCTCGGCCGGGAGCTGCTCGACGTCCAGGTGCGGGGCGCGCTGAGCGGGACGCGGCCGCGGCTGCCGGGCGGGCGCCGGCCCTATGTGCGGGCGGCGGTCCCGGCGCGTCCGGAGGAGATCGCGTACGACCCCGACGACGAGGTGCTGGGCGTCGGCGCGGGCCGGATCTCTCCGGTGCCGGAGGCGGCCTGGGAGTACCGGGTCGGCGGGGTGCGGGTCCTGGAGCAGTGGTTCGCCCGGCGGACCGCGCCGGCCGAGCCGGGCTCGCTGGAGGCGATCGGTCCGGCGGCCTGGCCGCAGGAGTGGACCTCCGAACTCCTCGACCTGGTCACGACGCTGGCGCTGCTCGGCGAACGCGAGGCGGACCGCGCGCCGTTCACGGCGGGCGGCGGCCCCGGCCGGGCGGCTCTGCGTGCGGCCGGGATCCTGCCGGTACCGGCCGGGGCGCGCCGGCCGGCCTCGGTGCTGGACCATCAGGAGGAGGGTCCGGAGGGCCAGTTCATGCTGATCTGACGGGCACACGACGGTCACGGCGCCCGCGGGCCGCGCCGGACGGGGGCCGATTCCCCGGCGGCACAGGCGCACCGGACGACACGCGAGGCCCCTCAGCGGCACAGGCGGACCGGAAGCACGTGCGCGCCCCGGCCCGGCAGGGCCCGTCACCCACCCCGGCCACCCACCCCGGCCACCCGCCCCGGCCACCGCCCCGTCCTCCGCCTCCCGTCCTCCGACCCGTCACCCTTGGGCGGCCGGGTCCGCCGTGGCGAAGGAGTCCAGGAGCCGCGCGATGGTCATCTCGAAGATCTCCTCCGCGTCGGTGGGGGCGGCGGACTCGGCGAGCAGTGCGGCGAGGTGGGGGTACCGGCCGGTCGCCACCTGGCCCATGAGGTAGGCGCCGCGGACGGCCTGTTCCTCCTCCTCGGTCCAGGGCAGGCCGCGGGCGCGTTCGGCGATGGCCTGTTCGTTGCGGACGGTGGCCATGACCGTGCCGTTGATCATCGCGATGAGCTGCATCTTGAGCCCGGCGGGCACGTCGAGGGGTTCCAGGCAGCCGAGGCACCACTCCAGGTAGCGCAGGGCGTGGGGGCTGAAGCCGTAGGCGGTGGTCATGACCCGGGAGAGCCAGGGGTGCCGGTACATGATCGCGCGGGTCTGGTGCGCGAGGTCGGTCATGTCGGCCCGCCAGTCGCCGCTGGGCCGCTCCGGGAAGGCGTACTCGGCGCTCGCGGCGTCGACCATCAGCTCGTACAGGTCCTCCTTGCGGGGGACGTAGTTGTACAGCGACATGGTGCCGCAGCCGAGGTCGGCGGCGACGCGGCGCATGGAGACCGCGTCGATGCCGTCGGCGTCGGCGATGCGGACGGCGGCGGCGACCACGTCCTGCCTGCTGAAGGCGGGCTTGGGGCCGCGGCCCGCGCGCTCGGGGCGCGCCCAAATCACTTCGGGTTCGGCCGCTCGGCCCGCCATCTCATCACCTCGCCCCCCATCGTAGTTACGTACACCGTACGTAGTGCGGTACGGTGCCGCCATGACAACTACGTACGCTGTACTTAGTGAGGGTCTGGAGAAGCGGTACGGGGAGGTCCACGCGCTGCGCGGGCTCGACCTCGCCGTCCCCGAGGGCACGGTCTGCGGCCTCCTGGGCCCCAACGGCGCCGGCAAGACCACCGCCGTCCGGATCCTCACCACGCTCCTCGCGCCCGACGCCGGAAGCGCCCGGATCGCCGGCCACGACCTGGTCCGCGACCCCGCCGGGGTGCGCCGGCGGATCGCCGTCACCGGCCAGTACGCCTCCGTCGACGGCGACCTCACCGGCGCCGAGAACCTGCGCCTCTTCGCCCGGCTCCTCCGGCTCCCGCGCGCCCGCGCCGACGAGCTCCTGGAGGAGTTCGGCCTCGCCGGGGCCGGGGACCGGCTCGCCCGCACCTACTCCGGCGGCATGCGGCGCCGCCTCGACCTGGCGGCGAGCCTGCTGGGCCGCCCCTCGGTCCTCTTCCTCGACGAGCCGACCACCGGCCTCGACCCGCGCAGCCGCAACGCCGTCTGGGACGCCGTCCGGGGGCTCGCGGCGCAGGGCACCACCGTGGTGCTCACCACCCAGTACCTGGAGGAGGCCGACCGGCTCGCCGACGACATCGTCCTCGTCGAGGACGGCCGGGCCGCCCACCGCGGCACGCCCGCCGAGCTGAAGGCGCTCGTCGGCAGCCGCGCCGAGGTCGTCCTCGCCGGGACCGGGCCGCTGGAGGCCGCCGCGGCCGTCCTGGACCGGCTGACCGGCGCCGCGCCGGTCCTCGACGCCGAACGCCGCACGGTCGGCGCGGTCACCACCGACCCGACCCTCACCCTGCCCCGGCTCGTCCGCGAGATCGACGCCGCCGGGATCCACATCGTCGACGCCTCGCTGCGTCCGCCCACCCTCGACGAGGTGTTCCTGCGCCTCACCGGACGAAAGGAGACCGCCGCGTGAACGCCCTCGCCCTGGAAAGCGCCGCCCTGGTCGGCCGCAACCTCCGGCGGATCCGGCACGCCCCCGCCCTCGCCGTCATGACCCAGACGATGCCGGTCGTCTTCCTGCTCTTCTTCGGCTACGTCCTCGGCGGCGCGCTCGCCATGCCCGGCGCCGAGTACCGCGCCTTCCTCGTCCCGGGCCTGCTGGTCGCGACCGCCGCCGGCGGGCTGATGACCGGCATGTTCCAGGCCGCCCAGGACACCCACCGGGGCGTCACGGACCGCTTCCTGACCCTCCCGGTCGGCCGCGCCGCCGTGCCGGTCGGACAGGCCGTCGCCGACCTCCTCGTCTGCGCCGTCGGCACGGTCCCGCTGCTCCTGGTGGGGCTCGCCATGGGCTGGCGGATCGAGGGCACCGCCCTCGAAGCCCTGGGCGCCTTCGGCCTGCTGCTTCTCTTCCGCTTCGCGACCACCTGGGCGGGGATCCTGCTCGGCCTCGCCTCCGAGAGCGAGGAGGCGGCCGGCCAGCTCGGCAGCGCCACCTTCATGCTGCCGCTGCTCTCCAACGCGTACATCCCGACCGACGGCATGCCGGGCTGGCTGCGCACGGTCGCCGAGTGGAACCCGATCTCCGCCGTCACGACCGCGGTGCGCGACCTCTTCGGCAACGCCCCCGTGCCGGAGGGCGCCGCCTGGCCGGTCGCCCACCCGGTCGCGGGCTCGCTGCTGTGGTCGCTGGGCCTGATCGCGGTCCTCGCCCCGCTCGCCGTCCGGCGGTACGGGCGCCGCTGATCCGGCGGTGTGAGCCGGCTCCTGATGACAGGGCCCGGCCGGGCGCGGTAGGCAGGCGGGCATGAGCACTCAGCCACTCCCCCTGGACGGGATCACCGTCGTCTCCGTCGAGCAGGCCGTCGCCGCGCCCTTCGCCACCCGCCAGCTCGCGGACCTCGGGGCGCGGGTCGTCAAGATCGAGCGCCCCGACGGCGGCGACTTCGCCCGCGGCTACGACACCGCGGCCCGGGGCCTGGCCTCGCACTTCGTCTGGTGCAACCGCGGCAAGGAGTCGGTCGCCGTCGACCTGAAGGAGCCGCGCGGACGAGAGCTGGTGGGGCGGCTCGTGGCCGACGCCGACGTCTTCGTGCAGAACCTCGCGCACGGGGCGGCGGCCCGGCTCGGCCTCGACGCGGCCACGCTCTGCGCCGCGCACCCCCGGCTGGTCGCCGTGGACGTCTCCGGGTACGGCCCCGACGGCCCGTACGCGCACCGGAGGGCCTACGACATGCTCGTGCAGTGCGAGACCGGGCTCGTCTCGGTCACCGGCACGCCCGGACAGCCCGTCAAGTCCGGCATCCCGGCCGCCGACATCGCGGCCGGGATGTACGCGTACTCCGGTGTCCTCGCCGCCCTCGTCCGGCGCGGCACCACCGGCCGGGGCGGGCCGGTGGAGGTCTCGCTGTTCGACGCGCTCGCGGAGTGGATGGGCCACCCGCTGCACCACGGGGCGCACGGAGGTACGGCCCCGGCGCGCACGGGGCTCGCGCATGCGGTGATCGCGCCCTACGACGCCTATCCGACGGCGGACGGGGGCCTGGTGCTGCTCTCGGTGCAGAACGACCGGGAGTGGCGGCGGCTCGCCGAGCGGGTGCTGGAGCGGCCGGAGCTCGCCGCCGACCCGGCGTTCGCGACCAACGCGGCCCGGGTCGCGGGCCGGGCGGCGACCGACGCGGCGGTGGGGAAGGCGCTCGGCGGTCTGGACGCGGACGAGGCGGTACGGCGCCTGGACGCGGCCGGCGTCGCCTGCGCACGGCTCAACTCGGTGGCGGAGCTGGTACGCCACCCCCAGATGGCGGCCCGGGACCGCTGGCGCCCGGTGGACTCCCCCGCCGGGCCGCTGCCGTCCCTGCTGCCGCCGGTGGTCTTCCCCGACGCGCCGGAGGCGCCGATGGGCCGGATCCCGGCGCTCGGCGAGCACACGGACGCGGTCCTCGCGGAGCTGGGCGTGCCGGCGGCGGAGGTGGCGGAGCTGCGGGCCGCGGGCGTCGTGGCCTGACCGCGGGCGCCTCGGGGCGGGTACGACGGAGCGCCGGACGGGCGGGGACGCGTCCGGCGCTCTCTGCGTGCGGGTGGGTGCGGGCTGCGGGCCCGGGCGGGGGCCGCGTCGGGGACGCGGGTCCGGCGCCCCGGCGCGCGGCTAGTGGCGGGCGCCGAAGAGGGTGCGGCGCAGGCGGCGGAGCGGGGCGAAGAGCGAGACCCGCGCGCGGCCGCCGTGCGGACTCTGCACCGGCGTCTCGTGGCGACGGGACGTCAGTTCCCGCATGAGCAGCGTCGCCTCGGCCACCTCGCGCTGGGGCACGGCGGGACCGCCGAGCACCGCGAGATGGCGGTCGAGGCGCGAACTGGTCGCGCTGCTCCCGCAGGTGATGGCAGGCACACGCGGCCTGCTCCGCATCGTCGTTATCTGTTCCATGTCACTCCCCACCCGTACGAGGGCACCCGGCCCGGGCAGGTTAACCCTATCGCCCCACAGTGACACGCGTGTATCCCGCCGACGGGATTCACTGCACTCGTACGGGGGTTGACGGTCACTCTACGAATCCATCTGATTCCAGGGCGAGTTGGACAGGGTTCGAACACCTGCCGAACCGTCATGAACCATCCTGCACCCCGGCCGCCCGCCTGCGGTCCGGCAGACCGGTGTGATCTATGCCACCGGGGTCCGTTCGAGTGGGTCGCCACCCGGCGGGGGCGCGGCTACCGTGGGTCCATGACGCTGATCGCGGGCCGTTACCGGCTGCTCGACGCCCTCGCGGAGGGCGCGGCGGGGATCGTCTGGCGCGCCAGGGACGAGGCGCTCGGCCGCGAGGTGGCCGTCAAGGAGGTGCACGCCCCGCCGGGGACGCCCGGGGCGGAGGAGCGGCTGCTGTACGCGCGGGTCGAGCGCGAGGCGCGGGCCGCGCGGGCGATCACGGATCCGGGCGTGGCCGAGGTGTACGACGTGGCCGTGGAGCACGGCCGGCCGTGGATCGTGATGGAGCTGGTCCGCGGCCTGACGCTGGCGGAGACCCTGGAGGCCGGCGGGCCGCTGCCGGACCGGGAGGCCGCGCGGGTGGCGCTCGGGGTGCTGAGGGCGCTGCGGGCGGCCCGGGAGGCCGGGGTCCCCTATCACGGTCCGGGACCGGACCGGGTGCTGCTGGCCAACGACGGGCGGGTGGTGGTGACCGGGGTGGCCACCGGGACCTGGGCGCCGGACGCGCCGCCGCCGGGGCCCGAGGAGGACCTGCGGTCGCTGGGCGCGCTGCTGGGCGGGATGGTCGCCGATCCACCGGCGGGTCCGCTGGCACCGGTGGTCGCGGGGCTGGCCGACCGGGACGCGGACGTCCGGGCCGGGGCCGTACGGGAGCTGGAGCGGGTGGCCGGGTCCGGGGAGCGGTCTCGCGGGAGCGCGCCGGGCGCCGGGGCGCCCGAGCGAGGTCCGGTGCGCCCGGAGCGTCGGGAGCACGACGGCCCGGACGGAGTGCGCGGGGGGCGTACGGAGGGGCGCTCGGGTACCGGCGGGCGGCGGGGGCCCAGGAAGGGCGCGGTGATCGCCGCCGGGGTCGCCGGGCTGCTGGTGATCGTGGGGGCGCTGGTCTGGCAGGCCGTCAGGGACGAGGGTCCGGGCGCCGGTCCGGGCGGGGGCGGGGCGTCGAGCACCGCTCCTGCCGTTCCCGGCGCCGCGGGTACGGGTGCGGAGGTGGGGGAACCCGCCGCTACGCCGCGTTCCTGAACGTGGGCAGGTAGCCGCCCGACTGGCCGGCGGCCGTCGGGTGGTAGGACTCCCCGATGTTGAGCCAGTTGACGCTGTGCAGCCAGGCCGAGCCGGAGCAGATCTCGTGGCCCGTGAAGGCCGGGACGACACTGGCGAAGGCGAAGCCGTGGTCGGCGGCGCGCTTGGCGACGGCGGCGTTGAGGTAGTCGGAGGCGCCGTTGATGGCCTTGCGCTCGTTCTCGCTGAGGCCGGCGACGCAGGTGCCGTTCAGCTGGTAGAAGCGCGGGTAGCCCAGGACGACGACACGGGCGGCCGGGGCCTTGGCCCGGATCGCGTCGTAGACGGCGTCGAGGCGGGCGGGCAGGGTCGAGTCGACGTAGCCCTTCGCCTGGTTCACCCGATTGACGCAGGTGCTCTCCGACTGGAGCACACAGGTCGTCATGACGTCGGCGAAGCCGGCGTCGTTGCCGCCGATGGTGATCGAGACGAGGTCGGTCGCGGAGGAGAGCGGTCCGAGCTGCTTGGTGGTGACGTCGGTGGTGACGGCGCCGGAGCAGGCGGTGAAGGCGAAGGAGGAGGGGGCGTTGGCGTTGGCCCAGAGGCGCGGGAACGCCTTGGTGGAGCGCTTGCAGTCGCCGCTGGCGCTGTCGTAGCTGCCGGCGCCGACGCCGGAGGAGTACGAGTCGCCGAGGGCGACGTAGTCGAGGGCGGCGCTCTCGGCGGCCTGCGCGGCCCCCGCCCCGGTCAGGGCGAGGACGGAACCGAGCAGGAGCGAGGACGCGAAGGCCGCGAATCGCGACAGTTTCATGGAACCTCCCTGTAGCAGGATCTCTGCGCTACCAGGAAGTAGCATCGGAGCCGCCCCACGGGAAGTGTTCATGTCAAAGTTGCCACCGTGAACCGAGTGAAGCTGCCTCAGGAGTCGCTGCTTTCAGGCCACCTGAGGAACCGGAAGTTCCTCTCCCGCTTCATGGCCGAACGGGATCACGACACACCCGCACAACTCTGCACAGGAGTGCGACAGATCCCCACCGTTCCCTCCACCCAAACGGATTGATCGAATCCGATCGAGAAGACAGCGCTTTCGACCACTGTTCGTTCGCCAAAGTGCCAGAAACCGGGCCGTACAAGCGGGACTTGCCATACAGTCCCATTCATCAATACCGTCGTACATCTCACCCGCATCGGTTCACCGGCAAGGCGGCTCAGGGGAGAGCCGCCGGAGCGCCGGCGATCCGGAGCGGGGCGCGGTAGGGGGGTGCCGTGCTCGGCGTGTCATGCACGCCGGGTCGCGGGTACCGCGCGGCCAGTCATGCCAACTCGCCGATCCCGCAAGGAGATCGCTTCCGTGCGGGGATGGCGAGAACCCCCCTTTCGAACCGGACACACGACCGGGCCGCCCAGGGGTGGGCGGCCCACCGGACGAGAGGGAAACCGACCCATGAGCTCGTTCCTGCGCCCGGCCGTCACGGGCCATGAATTGACCGAGCCGAGTCGAATAGCGGCCCAGTACCGGGCCATCACGTCCCATCTGGCGATCACTCCGCCCGTGAGTGTCGTCATTCCCGCGATGAATGAAGCGGAAAATCTTCCGTACGTGTTCAAGTCGCTGCCGGAATGGATTCACGAAGTCGTCCTCGTCGACGGAAATTCGACGGACAACACCGTGGAAGTGGCCCGCGAACTGCGGCCCGACGTGAAGGTCGTCAAGCAGGTCGGCAAGGGCAAGGGCGACGCCCTGATCAGCGGCTTCGCCGCCTGCACCGGCGACATCATCGTCATGGTGGACGCCGACGGCTCGGCGGACGGCCAGGAGATCGTCTCCTACGTCTCCGCCCTGGTCGGCGGCGCCGACTTCGCCAAGGGCTCGCGCTTCGCCAACGGCGGCGGCACCGACGACATGACCGGGATCCGCCGGCTCGGCAACTGGGCCCTGTGCGCCCTCGTCAACCGGAAGTTCGGCGCCCGCTACACCGACCTCTGCTACGGCTACAACGCCTTCTGGAAGCACTGCCTCGACAAGATCACCCTCGACTGCACCGGCTTCGAGATCGAGACCCTCATCAACATCCGGGTCGTCAAGGCCGGCCTGAAGGTGCAGGAGGTCCCGAGCCACGAGTACCTGCGGATCCACGGCGTCAGCAACCTCAACGCGGTGCGCGACGGCATCCGGGTCCTCAAGGTGATCCTCCGGGAGAAGCGCGTCACGAAGGCCGCCCGGGCGCTCCGCCGGCCCGCCGCCTTCTCGGTCAACGTCCCCCGGGGAGAGGTGTCTTGAACGACCGCCCGGCCCCGCTCCGCTTCTCGGTGGTGATCTGCGTCTACACGGAGGAGCGGTGGGGGGACATCCTCGCCGCCGTCGACTCCGTCCGGAAACAGTCGCTGGCCCCGCTGGAGACCCTGCTCGTCGTCGACCACAACGAGCGGCTCCTGGACCGGCTCACCGAGGAGTACGCGGACGCGCGGAACCGCGGCGAGGTGCGGGTGCTCGCCAACGCGGGCCCCCGCGGCCTCTCCTCCGGCCGCAACACCGGGATCGCGGCGGCCCGCGGCGAGTTCGTCGCCTTCCTCGACGACGACGCGGTGGCCGAGCACGACTGGCTCCACCATCTCGCCGCCGGCTACGAGGACCCGGAGGTCGTCGCCGTCGGCGGGCGCACCCTGCCCTCCTGGGCCTCCGGCCGCCGGCCCGTCTGGTTCCCCGAGGAGTTCGACTGGGTCGTCGGCTGCACCTACCGGGGGCTGCCGCCCGGCCGGGCGCGGGTCCGCAACGTGCTCGGCGGCAACGCCTCCTTCCGGCGCACCGCCTTCGACGCGGCCGGCGGATTCGCGACCGGCATCGGGCGGGACGGCGACCGGCGGCCGCTCGGCTGCGAGGAGACCGAACTCTGCATCCGGCTCGCGAACGCGGTGCCGGGCGCGGTCCTGCTCATCGACGACCGGGCGGTCATCCACCACAAGGTGCCCGCCGTCCGCGAGCGCTTCGCCTACTTCCGCACCCGGGTCTACGCCGAGGGCCTCTCCAAGGCCCTCGTCGCCCAGAGCGTCGGCGCCGGCAAGGGCCTGGAGTCCGAACGGCGCTACACCAGCCGGGTGCTGCCCGCCGGTGTGCTGCGCGGGGTGCGGGACACCCTGCTCGGCCGGCCGGGCGGCGCGGGCCGGGCCGGGGCCATCGTCACGGGCGTGGCGCTCGCCGCCGGCGGCTACGCCCTCGGCACCCTCCGCGCCCGCCGCGGCGGGGCCCCCACCTTCTCGTGGGGGCCGATCACGCCGGAGGGCGCACCCGGGGAGGACCGGGACGCCGGCGCCAAGGAGACGGTCGCGTGAGCGGGACCCCCGCCGGGGAGGCGGCCGCCCCCGCCCCCGTGCCGATCCTCATGTACCACGCGGTCGCCCCCGATCCGGCGCCCGCGACGCTCGGGCTCTCCGTGACCCCCGAGGCGTTCGCCGCGCAGATGGACGTGGTGGCCGACCGGGGCTTCACCCCGGTCACCACCGCCGCGCTCGCCGCCGCCTGGCGGACCGGTGCGGACCTGCCCGCGCGGCCGCTGCTCGTCACCTTCGACGACGGGTACGAGGGCGTGCACCGGTACGCCCTGCCGGTGCTCGCCGGGCACTCCTTCGTGAGCACCGTCTTCGTCACCAGCGGCTGGCTGCCCGGACGGCACGCCACCGGCGGCGCCCTCGACACCATGCTCGCCTGGGGACAGGTCCGCGAACTGGCGGCCGCCGGCACCGAGATCGGCGGGCACAGCCACAGCCACCCGCAGCTGGACCAGCTGGACGCGCGCCGGCTGCGATTCGAGGCGCTGCGCTGCCGGGAGCTCGTCGGGGAGGAGCTCGGCACCGCCCCGGACTCCTTCGCCTACCCGTACGGCTACTCCAGCCGGCGGGTGCGCGCCACCGTCCGGGAGGCCGGCTTCGCCCAGGCCCTCGCGGTGGGCAACGCGCTCGCGCGCCGCCGCCAGGGGCCGTACGCCCTGGAGCGGGTGACCGTGCGCCGCTCCACCACGGTCGAGCAGTTCGCCCGCCTCGTCGAGGGCAGCTCCGTCGCCCGCGACTTCGCCGTCGACCGGGCCCTGACGAAGGGGTACGCGCTCGCCCGCCGGGCCCGGGGCGCGGTGCGCGGGCACTGGATCTGAGGGGCCGGGGAGAAGCGGGCCCCACCGGGGCAAAACCCCGTGCGCGGCCCGGCCGGCCGGTGGATCATGGCGGCATGCCAGACACCCCCGCCGTACCTCCCGGGCCGCGCGAGCCGCTGCCGGTCGTGGTCAACCTCGACGACAGCGACTCGCCGAGCGACGTCATGGACGCGCTCTTCCTCGACCGGTTCACGACCGGGGCGCAGCCGCACGCGCACGGCCTCACCCTGGACCGGGTCCGGCCCGACGCGACCCTGCTGCCGCCCGGTGCCCGGGTGCTGTGGGGCGCCAAGGAGGAGGACCGCAGCTCCGTGCTGGCCGAGGGCGAGGGGTGGACGATCCTCTCCTCCCGCTGGAAGCACCGCGCCGACGTCACCGTGACCGCGACCGGCCCGGAGCTGGCCGAGCGGGTTCTCGCCGAGGCCACCGACGGCGCCAAGGACGAGCCGGAGCCGGAGCCCGAGGACGTCACCATGGGCTTCTGGTACCTGGCCCCGCAGCGCGGGCCGCGCCGGATGACCCGTCCGATCAGCGCGGCCACCTGGGAGGAGGCCCGCCCCAACTACACGGCGGCGGTGGCCGATTCGATGGACCGGCTGATGAGGACGACGCCGGAGGACGTCACCGGGCGGCTCCTGCTGCTGCACGGCCCGCCCGGCACCGGCAAGACCTCCGCGCTGCGCACCCTCGCCCGGTCCTGGCAGGACTGGTGCCAGGTGGACTGCGTGCTGGACCCCGAGCGGCTCTTCAACGACATCGGGTACCTGATGGACATCGCCATCGGGGAGGACGACGGCACCGAGAAGGAGCGCTGGCGGCTGCTGCTCCTGGAGGACTGCGACGAGCTGATCCGGGGCGGGGCGAAGGAGGCCACCGGCCAGGCGCTGTCCCGGCTGCTCAACCTGACGGACGGTCTGCTCGGCCAGGGCCGCAACGTGCTGGTGGGGCTCACCACCAACGAGGACCTGGAGCGGCTGCACCCGGCCATCGTGCGGCCCGGCCGCTGCCTGGCGCGGATCGAGGTCGGGCCGCTCAGCCGGGCCGAGTCGGTGGCGTGGCTGGGCCACGAGGACGGGGTGCCGGGCGACGGCGCCACGCTGGCGGAGCTGTTCGCGCTGCGGCGCGGCGCCTCCCCCTCCGACTTCCCCGACCAGCGCTCCCCGTCCGCCGGGCTCTATCTGTGAGGCGGTGACGCCGGGTCCGCCGGAGCGCGCCCCGGCGGACCCGGCGTCTCACTCGGAGTCGTACGCGGCCCTCAGCGCGTCCCGTACGGCGGCCTCGGCCTCGTCCCGGGTGAGGCCCAGCCGGTACGCCTCCTCGGCGTACTGGGCGGCGGCGGAGGCGGCCCTGCGGCTGGCGGCGTCACCGGCCGCCGCGACGAAGGTGCCGTGCCGGCCCCGGGTCTCGATGACCCCGTCGGCCTCCAGGGCCTTGTACGCCTTGGCGACCGTGTTCGCGGCGAGCCCCAGCTGCTCCGCGAGTCCCCGGACCGTCGGCAGCTTGTAGCCGACCGGGAGTCTGCCCGACCGGGCGCGCTCCGAGATCTGGGCGCGCAGCTGTTCGTAGGGGGCGGTGGTGGACTGGTGGTCCACGGCGAGTGTCAGTGTCACCCACCCGATTCTGCCCCCACCCCACGGGAAAATGGGAGGCGGCGGCACGGCCCCGGCCGTAGCGTGCGGCCCCATGACTGTGATCGTGCGTGACGTACGGCCCGACGACGCCGAGGGTTTCGCCCGCGTCCGGCGGGCCGCCCTCCCCTGTCTGCCGGCCACCGCCGAGCAGGTGGCCTTCGACTGGGCGCACGCCCATCCCGGCTCCCACGCCCGGCCGCTGGTGGCGGTGACCGAGGACGGCGAGGTCATCGGGACCGCGCAGGTCTCGCTCGCGCACGACTCCCCGGAGCCCGGCATCGGCTGTCTCGACGTGTACGTGGACCCGGCCCGTCAGGGGCTCGGCGCGGGCACGCTGCTGGTGCGCACGGCGGAGGAGCACCTGGCCGAGCGGGGCGCGACGACGCTCTACAGCCGGGTCCTCGACGAGCCGGGGAACCGGGGCTACGCGGAGCGGCGGGGGTACGCGCCGAGCCGTTCCGCGCACTTCCTGCGGCTTGACCTGACGGCGGGGCTGCCGCCGCTCCAGGCGCCGCCGGCCGGCGTCGAGCTCGTGCCGGCCGAGGAGTTCGCGGCGGACCCGCGGCCGCTGTTCGCGCTGGACGCGGCGACCACCGCCGACGAGCCGGGCGATGTGCCGGCCGAGCTGGACGACTATCCGCACTGGCTGGAGACCACCTGGAACCACCCGCTGCACGACCGGTCGCTGACGACCGTGGCGGTGGTGGACGGGGTGCCGGCCGCGTTCAGCGCCGCGCGGACCGACGGGCTCGGGCGGTACTTCTCCGGGATGACGGGGACGGCCCCGGCCTTCCGCGGGCGCGGTCTGGCCAAGCTCGCCAAGAACGCGTCGCTGCACCGGGCGCGGGCGGCGGGCTGCACGGAGGCGTTCACCGGGAACGACGCCGGGAACGGGCCGATGCTGGCGATCAACGAGTGGTTCGGGTACGCGATCGGGGCGACGGAGGTGCGCTATGTCAGGGCGCTCGGTTGAGGTGGCGCTGTGGAAGGCGGGGCGGCTGAAGATCCGCTATCCCGCCGAGGTGGTGACGGAGACGGCGGTGCGCCTGTCGGTGCGGGCGCCGTGGGCCGCGGAGGGGGTGCGGGACTTCGGGTTCGTGCGCTTCGAGCCGGGTGACGTCTTCGTCGAGCACTACTGGACCGACCGCTGGTTCACCGTGAAGGAGGTGTGGTCGGCGGAGGGCGGGCTCAAGGGCTGGTACTGCGACATCACCCGGCCGGCCGAGTTCGGGGCGGCCGGGGTGACGGTCGAGGACCTGGACCTGGACCTGTGGGTGTCGGCGGACGGCAGCGAGGTGCTCCGGCTCGACGAGGACGAGTTCGCGGCGAGCGGTCTCGCCGTCTCCGACCCGGAGGCGGCCGAGCGGGCCGTGGCCGCCCTCGACGAGCTGGAACGGCTGGGCCGGCGGGGCCTGGTGGCCCTGCTCGGCTGAGCCGTCGGCCGGGGCTCAGCCGAGGTTGACGGGGGCGTTCTCCAGGGCGCGGAAGCCGGGGTCGGGCAGGCCGAGTCCGCCCTCGGGCGCGAGCTGTACGAGGGTGGCCTCGACGCGTGCCTCGCCGGGCTGGTAGGCGGGGTCCTTCACCACCGAGGTGTTGGTCCAGGTGCGGAGCAGGCCGTCGCAGACGGCGCGGGTGCCGCCGATCCCGGCGGAACGGTCCTGCTGGCGGAGGGTGGAGCTGACGAAGACCGGGCCGGCGCTGTCGTCGAGGCAGCGGTAGGTGCCGGAGAGGGTGATCCTGCCGTCGGCGCCGAGGAGTCCGGCCGGGTCGACGGTGAGGAAGTCCGCGAGCCGGCCGGCCGGGTCGACGGCGAGCCCGTCCGCCCCTCCCGCGTGGGCGAGAGGGGCGGCGGCCGCGGCGAAGAACGCGGTGGCGGCGAGGGCGAGTCGGACGCGCATGGGGGGTGTCCCTTCGGGGTGGGGGGAGACGTACGCCCGCCAGGGATACCGGATCCGGCCGTCCGTTGTCCGAAACTCACTCCTTCATCGGCGCGTTGGCCGGACGGCACGCCTATCGTCGTACCGTCCTACGCCCCGGGGTCACGCCTCGGTGCGGCGGCGGGTCACCGCCTTGCGCACCAGCGGCCACCCCAGCAGGAGCAGCACGATCACGTAGACGGTCACCGAGAACGGGGTGTTCACCAGCCCGGCGACGGAACCGTCGCTGATCTGGAGGGCCCGGCGCAGCTGCTGCTCGGCGGCCGGGCCGAGGATGACGCCGATGACCGCCGGCAGCACCGGCAGGCCGTAGCGGCGCATGCCGAGGCCGAGGAGACCGACCACCAGGAGCACGACCAGGTCGAGGGCCTCGCCGCCGACCGCGTACGCGCCGACGGCGGCGAAGAACAGGATCCCGGCGTACAGGTACGGGCGCGGGATCCGCAGCAGCTTCGCCCAGACGGGCGCGAGCGGCAGGTTGAGCGCGAGCAGCAGGACCATGCCGACGAAGAGCGAGGCGATCAGGCCCCACACCAGCTCGGGCTCCCGCTCGAAGAGCAGCGGGCCGGGCTGGATGCCGTACTGCTGGAAGGCGGCGAGCATCACCGCGGCGACGGCGGTCGTCGGCAGGCCCAGCGTCAGCATGGAGACGAGGGTGCCGGCGGCGGACGCCGAGGCGGCCGACTCGGGGCCCGCGACGCCCTCGATGGCGCCCTTGCCGAACTGGTCCTTGTGCTTCGAGAGCCGCTTCTCCGTCACGTACGACAGGAAGGTCGGGATCTCGGCGCCGCCGGCCGGGATCGCGCCGAACGGGAAGCCGAGGAACGGGCCGCGCAGCCACGGCTTCCAGGTGCGCCTCAGGTCCTCGCGGCCCAGCCAGGGGCGTCCGACGGGCACGGGCCGGCCGGCGGTGCGGCGCAGATGGGCCGCGACCCACAGGGCCTCGCCGATGGCGAAGAGGCCGACCGCGACGATGACGACGTCGACGCCGTCGGCGAGCTGGAGCGAGCCGAAGGTGAGCCGCTGCTGGCCGGTGAGCTGGTCGAGGCCGACCAGACCGATGGTGAGGCCGATGAGCAGGGAGGCGACGCCGCGGATGCGGGAGGAGCCGAGGACCGAGGTCACCGCGATGAAGGCGAGGACCATCAGGGCGAAGTAGTCGGGGGCGCCGATGTCGACGGCGAGGGCCGCGACGGTGGGGGCGAGGACGACCAGCAGCATCGTGCCGATCATGCCGCCGGTGAAGTGGCCGATCGCGGCGGCGGCGAGCGCCTGCGCGCCCCGCCCGGCCCTGGCCATCGGATGGCCTTCCATGGCGGCGACGACGGCCGCGCTCTCACCGGGGGTGTTCAGCAGGATCGAGGTGGTGGAGCCGCCGAACATGGCGCCGTAGTAGATGCCGGCGAACATGATGAAGGCGCCGGTGGGTTCGAGGCCGTACGTCACCGGGAGCAGCAGGGCGACGGCCATGGCGGGGCCGATGCCGGGCAGCACGCCGATCGCGGTGCCGAGGAGCACGCCGACGGCGGCCCACAGCAGGTTGACCGGGGTGAGGGCGGTCCCGAAGCCGTCCATCAGGGAGGTCAGGGATTCCATGGGTCAGAGCACTCCCATCAGCGGCCCGCCGGGCAGCGGAACGCCCAGCAGGCGGTCGAAGACGCCGTAGGTGAGGAGGGAGAGGACGGCCGCGATCAGCGGGTCGCGGGCGGGGTGGCGGCTGCCGAGGGCGTAGGCCGCGCCCCAGAAGAGGAGGGCGCCGGAGACCGGGAAGCCCAGCGGGCCGATGAGGACGGCGAAGCCGAGGAAGACGCCGACGAGCAGCAGGACGGTGCGCCAGTCGGCGGGGGCGTCGAGGTCGATGTCCTCGCCGCCCTCCGCCTCGCCGCGTCCGCCGTGGAGCACGTCGAGGGCGAGGAGGACGGCGACGACGAGGAGGCCGCAGCCGACGACGAGGGGGACGGTGGCCGGGCCGACGGGGCCGCGGGCGGAGACGTCGACGTCGAGGGTGAGGGCGTCGGTGAGGACGAGGACGCCGAGGAGGAGGAGCAGGGCGCTGACGCCGAGCTCGGAGCGGTCCTTGAGCCGGTCCTTGAGCGGGGGCTTCGGGGGGGTGGTCACAGTCCGAGCTCCTTCAGCACCGTGTCGACGCGGGTGTTCTGTTCGGTGAGGAAGGCGCCGAACTCCTCCCCGGGCAGGAAGGCGTCGGTCCAGCCGTGGGTCTTCAGGGACTCGCGCCACTGGGGCGAGTCGTGCAGTTTCGTGACGAGCGTGACGAGCCGGTCCCGCTCGGCGTCGGTGAGGCCGGGCGGGGCGACGATGCCGCGCCAGTTGGTGAACTCGGTGTCGAGACCGGCCTCGCGGAGGGTGGGGGCGTCGAGTCCGGGGACCCGCTCGGCGCCGGTGACGGCGAGCAGGCGCAGCTCGCCGGCCTTGATCTGGTCCAGGTACTCGCCGACGCCGGAGACGCCGAAGGCGACCTTGTCGCCGAGGATCGAGGCGAGGAGTTCGCCGCCGCCGTCGAAGGGGATGTAGTTGACCTCCTTCGGCGGGATGCCGGCGGCCTGGGCCATCAGCATCGGGGCGAGGTGGTCGGGGCCGCCGGGCGAGGAGCCGCCGCCGACGGGCAGCTTGCCGGGGTCCTTCCGCCAGGCCGCGAGCAGCTCCTGGATCGTCCGGTACGGGGAGTCCTTGGAGACCACGACGATGTCCTGCTCCTCGGTGAGCCGGGCGATCGGGGTGGTGTCGGCGAGGGTCCTGGGGGTCTTGTTGGTGTGGACGGCTCCGACGACGCCGAGCCCCATCGACATGGCGACACGGCCGTCGCCGCGCTCGCCGACGAGCCGGGTGAGGCCGACGGTGCCGCCCGCGCCGGGCAGGTTGAAGACCTCGATGTCGCCGGTGAGACCGGCTTCCTCGGCGTTCTTCGCCGCGGTGCGGGCGGTGATGTCGTAGCCGCCGCCGGGAGTGTTGGGGACCATGAACCGCAGGCCGGGTATGTCGGTGCCGGTGTCGGAGCCGCTGCCGGGGGTGAGCAGCGGCGGCCCCACGAGCACCAGCAGCGCCGCCCCGAGCAGGGCGAAGGGGGTGCGAAGACGCAACGCGGCCGCCTCTCGGTGGTTGGGTGGGTTCCGGGACGGGCCCGGGAGAAGTGAAGTGGGCCACATGTTGCCCGCGCGTGAGGAAGCTGTCGCTCTTCCGCAACCAACGGACGTTGTGGTCCTTGTGGTCGCGACCTACCGTGTCCGGCGTGACGAAGGTGCTGGTGGTCGACGACGACTTCATGGTGGCCAAGCTGCACAGCCGCTACGTGTCGGCCGTGCCGGGCTTCTCCGTCGTCGGTGTCGCGCACACCGGCGCGGAGGCGCTGCGCGCCGCCCACCGGCTGCGCCCCGACCTGGTGCTCCTGGACATCTTCCTGCCGGACATGGACGGCATCGGGGTGCTGCGCGAGCTGCGCGGGGCCGGTCTCGCGATGGACGCGCTCTTCATCACGGCGGCCCGGGACGCGGGGATGGTCCGGGCGGCGCTGCGGGCCGGCGCCCTGCACTACCTGATCAAGCCCTTCAACCAGGCCGCGCTCCACGAGCAGCTGCGCCACGTGGCCTCCCTGCGCACCCGCCTCGACGGCCTGGACGAGGCCCGGCAGGAGGACGTGGACCAGATCTTCGGCACCCGTCCCCCCGGCTCCCGCGAGCTCCCCAAGGGCCTGGCCCCGCACACCGCCGATCTGGTCGAGGGCATCCTCCGCGCCCACCCCGACGGCCTCTCGGCCACCGAATGCGCCGAGGCGGGCTCCCTCTCCCGCGTCAGCACCCGCCGCTACCTCGAACACTTCGCCGCCACCGGCCGCGCCGAGGTCACGCTCCGCTACGGCGGCACGGGCCGCCCGGAACGGCGGTACCGGCCGGCGGGGTGAGGCGGGGCCGTTCCTGAGGCGGTTCTTTCGTGGACCTTAAAGCGGTCCTAAGAATCGCCATCTCCCCTTCTCCGGGGCCTTTTTCGGCGGTCGCGGGGGCTAGCGTGCGGGGCAACCCCCCACACCCCACCCTCGTGTCAGGAGTGTCCCCCCATGACGTCTCGTCGTACGGCCGCCGTTCTCACCGCCTCGGCCGCGGTCGCCCTCGCCGGGCTCGCCGGTGCGCCGGCCCACGCGCACGGTTCGATGACCGATCCGGTGAGCCGGGTCGCGGCCTGTTACGCGGAAGGGCCCGAGTCGCCGTCGTCCGCGGCGTGCAAGGCGGCGGTGGCGGCGAGCGGGACGCAGGCGTTCTACGACTGGAACGCGGTGAACATCGCGAACGCGGCCGGGCAGCACCGGCAGCTGATCCCGGACGGGAAGCTGTGCAGCGCGGGCAACGACAAGTACCGGGGTCTGGACCTCGTCCGGGCGGACTGGCCGGCGTCGAAGCTGGCGGCCGGGAAGCACACCTTCCGGTACAAGGGGACGGCGCCGCACAAGGGTTCGTTCGAGCTGTACGTGACGAAGGACGGGTACGACCCGTCGAAGCCGCTGAAGTGGTCGGACCTGGAGGCGAAGCCGTTCGTGACGGTGACCGACCCGGGGATGCAGAACGGCGACTACGTCTTCGAGGGGACGGTGCCGAAGAAGTCGGGCCGCCACCTGATCTACTCGATCTGGCAGCGGTCCGACTCCCCGGAGGCGTTCTACACCTGCTCGGACGTGGTGTTCGGCGCCGACAGCGGCGGGGCGGCGCCGTCCGCCTCCGCGCCGACCGACGACCAGATCGAGGACGGGACGGACGAGTCCTCCGTCGAGCACGGCGGGCACGGCGACCACGACGCCTCGACCGGGGCGGGGGCCACGGACGCGGCGCCCGAGCCGACCGCGGAGGCGACGGCGAAGGCGACGGGGGCCGCCCCGGAGCCGTCCGCGGAGGAGACGGAGGCCGCCCCCGCGGCCACGCCGGCCGTCACCGCCTCCCACGCGCCCGCCCTCGGCGGCGCCGGCGACGCCGTGGAGCTCGCCGAGACCGGCGGGGACGCGAACACGCCGTACCTCGCGCTGGGTGGTGCCGCCGTGCTGGCGGCCGGCGCGGCCGTGCTGTTCGGCGCGACCCGGCGGCGGGCCCGCCGGGGCTAGGCCGTTCCCTTCGGATCACGCCGCGAGCCCGGCAGGATCCGAGAGCGACGGCCTTGGAGCCGACGGTGTTACCCGATCACCGAGAGGCAGGTGGTCGGGGTGGCGCGGGCCGGGTCGAGGGCGTTGGCCACCTCGTGGAAGGCGACCCGGTCCACCGTGCCGATGGCCACGTGCTCGGAGAGGTCGAGGGCGCACTTGTCCTGGATGAGGACGTTGGTGACGTCCGGGCCGGAGAGGAACTGCGAGCGGTACGGCGTGACGACCTCGTCGTACCGGGTCGCGATGGTGTGGTAGCGGACGCCGGGCACGGTGTCGCCGCCCTCGTTGAGCTTCGTGAGGAAGGCGGAGCCGGCGATCTGGTCGGCGAGGCCCGGCGTCGTCGCCTTGATCAGGTCCTCGGCGCCGGGGAAGTACGGCAGGAGCCTGGTGAGGCCGAGCAGGGTGGTGCCGTGGTTGTCGGGGGCGATCCCGACGAGCGCGTTCACCTTCTCGGCCCCGCCGAGGAACTTGAGGTACCAGCGGGGCATCATGCCGCCCTGCGAGTGGCCGACGAGGTCGGCCTCGGGGGCGCCGGTGGCGGCGAGGACCCGGTCGACGAAGACGTCGAGCTGGCCGGCCGACTTCTCGATGGGGCCGAGGCCGTGGAAGAAGGGCACGTTCGGCAGCTGGCCGTAGTCGAGCGAGTAGACGCAGTAGCCGCGGTTCACCAGGTAGGGCGCGAGGACCAGCCAGTTGTCGACCGAGTTCCCGAGGGTTCCGTGGACGAGGACGACCGGGCGCGGGTGGGCGGCGGAGGGCTTGCAGGACCAGTCGTTCCAGCCCCGGCTCGGGGCGGCCTGGGCGGTGGCGGTGGGGGCGAGGACGGCGGCGACCGTCAGGAGCAGGACGGACAGCGCTCTGGCGAGGTGTTTCCAGGGCAGCATCGGGCGATCTCCTTGCGGCTCAAGGGGATGGTGGGGGTGCTGTGCCCTGCGGCCCGGACCACAAGTGGGGATGCTCTCCGGCCACGTTACGCACGGGTGTTACCGGCTGGGAAGTTACGCGGCGGTAAAAACTGGCGTGTCGTCAGGGTCCGCCCGGAGAAAGGCCGTTCAGGCGGCCAGGGAGCCCGGGAGGATCGCCCTCGGCCCGAATTTCGCGCGGGCCAGGTCGGCCACCGCCTCGATCCGCCGGGCCTTCTCGTCCGCCGGGTCGAAGGTGAGCTGGTGCGCGGCCCGTTCGGCCGGCCCCAGGCCCTCGGCGCGCAGCGCGACGCCCCGCACCCGGGCCCGCTGGAGGCCGAGGGAGTCGTGGAGCGCGTACCCGAGGGCGGTGAGCGCGGTGGTGTGGGCGGTCGGTTCGGGCAGGGTACGGCTCCGGCTCGTGGTGCTCCGGTCGGCGTACCGGACGGTGAGCGCGAGGGACCGGCAGACCTGGGCCTCGGTCCGCAGCCGGGCGCCGAGTTCGGTGGCGAGCGAGAGCAGCGCCCGGCGCTGTTCCGTACGGTCGGTCTCGTCGTGCGGGAAGGAGCGTTCGGCGGCGAGCGACCGGGCGGCGGCGTTCGGCACGACGGGGGTGCGGTCGATGCCGCGGGCCCGCTCCCACAGCTCGCGGCCGGCCTTGGCGCCGACGAGCCGCTGGAGCACGGCGAGCGGGGCGTCGGCGACCCGGCCCGCGGAGTCAAGCCCGTAGCCGCAGAGGGTGCGGGCGGTGGCGCGGCCGACGCCGTCGAGCGCGACGACGGGGCGGTCGCGCAGGAAGGCCGCCGGGTCGTCGACGGTCAGGGTGAGGCCGGGCCGGGCCTCGCGGGCGGCCATGCGGGCGAGCATCGGGTTGGGCCCGGCGCCGATGACGCAGTCGGCGCCGTACAGGGCGAGGGCCCTGATGCGGATCACGGCGGCGAGTCCGGCGGGGGTGCGGTCGAAGTAGCGCAGCGCGCCGCGCACGTCGGCGAGCGCCTCGTGGGGCGGGGCGGCCTCCACGACGGGGGTGAACGCGCCGAGCAGATCGACGAGCCGGGGCAGGAACGCCTCCCCCGTCTCCGGTCCGAACCGTACGCAGAGGATCATCCGGCGCTCCCCGGGCTGCTGTGCCAGAGCTTCCGCGCCGGGGTGGCGGCGCCGTCCCCGGCGGGCCGGAGGTCGGCCCAGGGGTTCATCTCGTAGCCGGTCTCCATGCGGATCCGGCGGCCGCCGTCGGCAGGGCCGGCCTCCCGCCGCCGCGCGGACAGCCGCTGTTCGGACAGCCGCTCCCCCACCGCGTCCAGCCCGCCGGTGGCCCGCAGTTCGGCCAGTTCGGCGAGGTTCCAGGCGGCGGCGCCGACGACGCTGACGCTGCGCGGGCCGCGCCGCTGCACCACGCCCCTGACCAGGAGCAGCCAGGAGTGGAAGACGGTGTGGGCGCACTGTTCGTGGGCGTCGTCGAAGAAGGCGAGGTCGACGAGGCCGGTGCCGTCGTCGAGGGTGGTGAAGATGACGCGTTTCCCGGAGCGGATCGGCGGGGTCTGGGTGGCGGCCTTGGCACCCGCGACGAGGACGGTCCGGCCGTGGGGGGTGGAGCGCAGCCGCTCGGCGGAGACGACGCCGAGTTCGGCGAGGAAGGCGTGGTGGTCGCCCATGAGGTGGCGGGAGGCGTCCATGCCGAGGACGCCGAGTTCGGCGCTGAGGCGCTCCGACTCGTCGAGGTCCGGCAGGCCGATGGGCGCGGTCTTCCGGCCCTGGGCGAGCGGCAGTTGGCCGCCGTAGGAGGCGGCGCCGCGCTGGGTGCGGTGGAGTTCGGTGAGGTGCAGGAGGAGGTCGCGGCGGTTGGCGCCGAAGGCGTCGAGGGCGCCGACCTGGGCGAGGCGTTCGGCGACGGGCCTGCCGGGGCGGGCCCGCTCCCAGAAGTCGAGCAGGGAGGCGTAGGGCTGTCCGGTCTCGATGCGGGCGGACTCGGCCTCGCTGATGCCGTGGACGTCGGTGAGGCCGAGCCGGAGCCCCCACACCGGAGGCTCATCGGACACCAGTTCGATACGGTGGGCGACCGCCGACCGGTTCACGTCCAGCGGCAGCACCGGCACCCCGCGCCTCCGGGCGTCGGCGAGCAGCAGCCGCTTGGGGTACATGCCGGGGTCGTGGGTGAGCAGTCCGGCGTAGAAGGCGGCCGGGTGGTGGGCCTTGAGCCAGGCCGACTGGTAGGTGGGCACGGCGAAGGCCACCGCGTGCGCCTTGCAGAAGCCGTACGAGCCGAACGCCTCGACGATCTCCCAGGTGCGGGCGACGACCTCGTCCGCGTACCCCCGGCGCCGCGCCCGTCCGGCGAACCACGCCTTGATCCGGCCCTGCGACTCGGGGTGCGAGAGCCCGCGCCGCACCTGGTCGGCCTCGGCCCGGTCGCAGCCGGTCATGATCCGGACGATCTCGATGATCTGCTCGTGGAAGACGACCACGCCGTACGTCTCGCGCAGGGGTTCCTCCAGGTCGGGGTGGGGATAGCGGACCGGGGCGCGGCCGTGCCGGGCCTCGATGAAGGGGCGGACCATGTCGGCGGCGACCGGTCCGGGGCGGAAGAGCGAGATGTCCACGACGAGGTCGTGGAAGGTCGCGGGCTGGAGCCGGCCGACCAGATCGCGCTGGCCCGGGGACTCGATCTGGAAGCAGCCGAGGGTCTCGGTGGAGCGGATCAGGGCGTACGTGTCGGGGTCGCCGGCCGGGACGGCGTCGATGTCCGGACGGGTGCCGGTCGCGCGTTCGACCTCGGCGACGGCGTGGGCCATCGCGGACTGCATGCGCACCCCGAGCACGTCGAGCTTGAGCAGTCCGAGGTCCTCCACGTCCTCCTTGTCGAACTGGGACATCGGGAAGCCCTCGCCGCTGGTGGGGACCACGGGGGTGCGGGTGAGCAGCGAGGCGTCCGAGAGGAGCACTCCGCAGGGGTGCATGGCGATGCCGCGCGGGAGCGCGTCGAGGGCTTCGACCAGCTCCCAGAGGCGGCCGAACCGGGCGCGTTCGCCCGCGAGTTCGCGCAGTTCGGGGAGTTCGTCGAGGGCGGCGAGGGCGTCCCGGGCGCGGATGTGCGGGAACGCCTTGGCGATCCGGTCGGTCTCGGCCGGGTCCAGGGAGAGGGCGGCGCCGACGTCCCGGACGGCGTGCCGGACCCGGTAGGTCTCGGGCATGGAGACGGTGGCGACCCTTTCGGCGCCGAAGCGGCCGATGATCGCCCGGTACACCTCCAGGCGGCGGGCGGACTCGACGTCGACGTCGATGTCGGGCAGGGCGGTGCGGCGCTTGGAGAGGAAGCGCTCCATGAGCAGGCCGTGCTCGACGGGGTCGGCGTGGGCGATGCCGAGGAGGTGGTTGACGAGGGAGCCGGCACCGGAGCCGCGGGCGGCCACCCGGATGCCCAGGGAGCGGACGTCGTCGACGACCTGGGCGACCGTCAGGAAGTAGGTGGCGAAGCCGTGGTGGGCGATGATGTCGAGCTCGCGGTGCATCCGGTCCCAGTAGGCGCCCCGCCTCTCGTACCCCCTGAGGACCATGCCGGCGGCGGCCCGGGAGGCGAGGACGCGCTGGGCGGTGCGGTGCGCGGCGCCGACGAGGTGCGGCTCGGGGAAGTGGGCGGAGCCGATGCCGAGGTCGTCCTCGGGGTCGACCAGGCAGGCGGCGGCGGTCTCGGCGGTCCGGTCGAGCAGCCGGCGGGCGGCGTCGGGGCGGAAGCCGGCGGCCTCGACGATCCGCTCGGCGACGGCCGTCATCGCGGCGGTGTCCTTGAGCCACGCCTCGCCGCTGTCGAGGCCCTTGCGGGGGTCGACGGGGACGAGCCGGCGGGCGGCGTCGAGGACGTCGGCGACGGGGCCCTGGCCGGGGTCGGCGTAGCGGACGGCGTGGGTGAGGACGGGCGTGACGCCCTGTTCGGCGGCGAAGCCGACGGTGCGGGCGGCGAGCCGCAGGGAGCCGGGGCCGGTGCCGGAGCGGCCGTGGTCGACGGCGGCGAGGCGGAGCGCGTCGCCGTACCGGTCGCGCCAGGGGGCGAGCAGCCGGGCGGCGCGGTCGGGGCGGCCGGCGGCGAGGGCGCGGCCGACGTCGGAGTCGGGACCGAGCAGGACGAAGAGGTCCTCGCCGGGGCCGGCGGAGGCGGGCAGGACGGGCCGGGCCTCGCCCGTCCGGGCGTGGGCGGCGGTGACGAGGGCGCAGAGCGAGGCCCAGCCGGTCCGGGAGCGGGCGAGGAAGACGGCCCGGGGCGCGGACTCGTCGACGAAGGCGCCGCCGCGCACGGGCACCCGGCGGGCGGAGGTGAGCCCGTCGCCCGGCTCACCGGCCGGGGCGGTCAGGGGTTCGTGGGCGAGGTCCACGCCGAAGAGGGGGCGGATGCCGTGCTCCTCGCACGCCTTGGCGAAGCGGATCGCGCCGCCGAGGCTGTCGCGGTCGGTCAGGGCGAGGGCGTCCATGCCCCGCTCGGCGGCGCGCGCGGCGAGGGTCCCGGGGTGGGAGGCGCCGTAGCGCAGGGAGTGTCCCGAGGCGGTGCGCAGATGGGTGAAGCCCGTCATGGCGCACCTCCCGCGTTCCTGCTCCGGCGGTGCTTCCCGCACCGGTATTCGTACAGATGTTCCCACCCCCACGGACCACCCTAGCTCATTTCGAACGTGCGTACGATAAGCGAGACGCGGCCGATCGCCGTCAGCCGTTCGGCCCCACCCCACCTGCGGAAACACCCCCTCCCCCGGAACCTGGGGGGCATGAGTCTCGTCGACGAACTGAAAAGCGCCGTCACCCCCCGAGCCGCCCTGCTCGTCGTCGGGGTCTTCGCCCTCCAGCTCCTCTTCATCACCTCGTACGTCGGGGCCCTGCACAACCCGAAGCCGTCGGACGTGCCCTTCGGCGTGGTCGCGCCCGAGCGGGTGGCCACCGCCCTCGTCGGCGAGCTGGAGGAACTGCCCGGAGACCCGCTCGACCCGCGCACGGTCGCCGACGCGGACGAGGCCCGGGACAAGATCATGAACCGGGAGATCGACGGGGCCCTGATCGTGAACCCGGCGGGCCGCACCGACACCCTGCTCGTCGCCTCCGGCGGCGGCACCGTGCTCTCCTCCGCCCTGGAGAAGATCTTCATCCAGGTGGAGGCGGCCCAGCAGCGGGAGGTGCGGACGGTCGACGTGGCCCCCGCCTCGCCGCAGGACTTCGACGGGCTCTCCGCCTTCTACCTGGTCGTCGGCTGGTGCGTCGGCGGCTACATCTGCGCGGCGATCCTCGCCATCAGCGCCGGCTCCCGGCCGGCCAACCGCGAGCGGGCGGTCATCCGGCTCGGCGTCCTCGCGCTCTACTCGGTCCTCGGCGGCCTCGGCGGCGCGATCATCGTCGGCCCGATCCTGGGCGCCCTGCCCGGCTCCGTCGCCGCCCTGTGGGGGCTCGGCACCCTGGTCGTCTTCGCGGTCGGCGCGGCCACCCTCGCGCTCCAGTCGGTCTTCGGGATCGTCGGCATCGGCCTGGCGATCCTGCTCGTGGTGGTCCTCGGCAACCCGAGCGCCGGCGGCGCCTTCCCCGCGCCGATGCTGCCGCCGTTCTGGAAGGCGATCGGCCCCGCCCTGCCACCGGGCGCCGGCACCTGGGCGGCGCGCTCGATCGCGTACTTCAAGGGCAACGACATGACCGCCTCGATGCTGGTGCTCTCCGCCTGGGCGGTGGTCGGCGCCGTGGTCACGCTGGTGATGTCCTCGCTGAAGCGGAAGCCGGAGGGCGACCCGATCGCGGCGGAGGTGGGCGAGCCCCGCGCCTGACCCCGGCCGGACGCGCGAGGAGGCCCCCGCCGCCGCGGGGGCCTCCTCGCGCGTCCGGGGCTACGCGCCGTAGTACGCCCGGACCATCAGCTCCTTCATCTCGTCGATCATCGGCATCCGCGGGTTGGCCGGGGCGCACTGGTCGGCGTAGGCGTTCATCGCCTGCCGCGGCAGGGCCTCCATGAAGGCCGCCTCGTCGACGCCCTCCGCACGGAAGCCCGCCGGGATGCCGCACCGCTCGCGCAGCTCCTCGACCGCCCGGGCCCAGGACTCCACGCCCTCCTCGGGGGTCGCGGCCGGCAGGCCGAGCGTCCGCGCGATCTCCTGGTAGCGCTCGGGCGCCCGGTAGACCTCGGCCTTGGGCCACGGGACGGCCTTGTGGGTGACGGTGCCGTTGTGCCGGATCACGTGCGGCAGGAGCAGCGCGTTGGCGCGTCCGTGGGCGACGTGGAAGGTGTTGCCGAGGGTGTGGGCCATGGCGTGGACGAGGCCGAGGAAGGCGTTGGCGAAGGCCATGCCGGCGATGGTGGACGCGTTGTGCATCTTCTCGCGGGCCTCGGGCGCCTTCGCGCCCTCCTTCACGCAGGTCTCCAGGTTCTCGAAGATCAGCTTGATCGCCTGGAGGCACTGCCCGTCGGTGAAGTCGCTGGCGTAGGCCGAGACGTACGCCTCGGTCGCGTGGGTCAGGGCGTCGAAGCCGGAGTCGGCGGTGACCGTCGGCGGGAGGTGCAGCGGGAGCACCGGGTCGACGATGGCGACGTCCGGGGTGAGGGCGTAGTCGGCGAGCGGGTACTTCTGGGCGGCCTCCGGGTCGGAGATGACGGCGAAGGGGGTGACCTCGCTGCCGGTGCCGGAGGTGGTCGGGATCGCGACCAGCTTCGCCTTCTCGCCGAGCTTCGGGAACCTGTAGGCGCGCTTGCGGATGTCGAAGAACTTCTCCTTGGTGTCCGCGAACTCGACCTCGGGCCGCTCGTACATGAGCCACATGATCTTCGCCGCGTCCATCGGGGAGCCGCCGCCGAGCGCGACGATCGTGTCCGGCCGGAAGTCCCTCATGGCGGCGGCGCCGGCCCGGACGGTGGCGAGCTCGGGGTTGGGCTCGACGTCGTCGACGACCTGGATCGCGACCGGCTCGGGGCGGCCGTTCAGGATGTCGGTGATCTTCCGGACGAAGCCGATCTCGCCCATGGTCCGGTCGGTGACGATCGTGACCCGGTGGACGTCCTCCATCTCGCCGAGGTAGCGGATCGCGTTGCGCTCGAAGTAGATCTTCGGCGGGATCTTGTACCACTGCATGCTGGTGTCGCGCCGTCCGATCCGCTTGACGTTGATCAGGTTCACGGCGGTGACGTTGTCCGAGACCGAGTTGTGCCCGTACGAGCCGCAGCCGAGGGTGAGCGAGGGGAGGAAGGCGTTGTAGACGTCGCCGATGCCGCCGAAGGTGGAGGGGGCGTTGACGATGACGCGGACCGCCTTGACCCGCCGGCCGAACTCCTCGGCGAGCGCCTCGTCCTCGGTGTGGATCGCGGCGCTGTGCCCGAGGCCGTGGAACGCGACCATGGCGGCGGAGAGGGCGAGGCCGTGTTCGGTGCTGTCGGCGCGCAGGGCGGCGAGGACCGGGGAGAGCTTCTCGCGGGTGAGCGGCTCGTTCTCGCCGACCTCGGCGCACTCGGCGAGCAGGATCGACGTGCCCTCGGGGACCTCGAAGCCGGCCTGTTCGGCGATCCACACCGGGGACCTGCCGACGACGGCCGCGTTGAGCCTGGCCCCGCCGCAGTCGGTGCCGTAGGCGGTGGCGCCGAAGAGGTACTCCTCCAGCTTGGTCTTCTCGGCGGCGGTGACGACGTGGGCGCCGAGCCGCTCGAACTCGGCGATGCCCTCCTCGTACACCTCGGCGTCGAGGACGACGGCCTGTTCGGAGGCGCAGATCATGCCGTGGTCGAACGCCTTGGAGAGCACGATGTCGTGGATCGCCCGCCGGAGCCTGGCGTCCTTCGTCACGTAGGCGGGGACGTTGCCGGCGCCGACGCCGAGGGCGGGCTTGCCGCAGGAGTAGGCGGCCTCGACCATCGCGTTGCCGCCGGTGGCGAGGATGGTGGAGACGCCGTCGTGGCGCATGAGGAGGCCGGTGGCCTCCATGGAGGGTTCCTCGATCCACTGGACGCAGTGGGCGGGCGCGCCGGCGGCGACGGCGGCGTCGCGGACGATCCGGGCGGCCTCGGCCGAGCACTTCTGGGCGGAGGGGTGGAAGGCGAAGACGATCGGGTTGCGGGTCTTGAGGGCGATCAGCGCCTTGAAGACGGTGGTCGACGTGGGGTTGGTGACCGGGGTCATCGCGCAGACGACGCCGACGGGTTCGGCGATCTCGGTGATGCCGTTCAGCTCGTCGCGGGAGATGACGCCGGCGGTCTTCAGGCCGGCCATGGAGTGCGTGACGTGTTCGCAGGCGAAGAGGTTCTTGACGGCCTTGTCCTCGAAGAGGCCGCGGCCGGTCTCCTCGACGGCGAGGCGGGCCAGTTCGCCGTGGGCGGCCAGCGCGGCGAGCGACGCCTTCCTGACGACGCGGTCGACCTGCTCCTGGTCGAGGGTCTCGAACTCCGCGAGCGCCCCGAGCGCCCGGCCGACGAGTCCTTCCACCATCTCCTTGGCCTCCATGACGGGCCTCCTTCACCGGTCCCTTGTTTCTCCGTCTCCTCCATTCGACACCCGATGACCTGCGGAAAGGGACGCGGAAAGACCCTTGGGACGGGGCCGGAAGTCCTTTTGTGAACGGATTCACAAGATCTTGGGAAGGGGCGCCCCCGGCCGCTCCGGCCGGGGGCGCACCGCGCGGGTCAGTAGAGGTCGACCCCGTACTTGGACAGGGCTTCCGGCACCGGCTGGTAGAAGGTGGTGCCGCCGGTGGAGCAGTTGCCGCTGCCGCCGGACGTGAGGCCGAGCGCCTTGGTGCCGTCGTACAGCGCGCCGCCGGAGTCGCCGGGCTCGGCGCAGACGTTCGTCTGGATCATGCCCCGCACCGTGCCGCCGCCGGAGTAGCGGACGGTGGCGTTCAGGCCGGTGACGGTGCCGCTGCGGGTGCCGGTGGTGGAGCCGGACCGCTTGACCGACTCGCCGACGTAGGCGTCGGCCGCGGTGAAGCCGCCGGTGTGGGCCAGCGAGGTGTTGTCGTAGCGGACCAGGGCGTAGTCGTTGCCCGGGAAGCTGGAACCGACGGTGGCGCCGATCAGGGTGGACTGGGCCGAGTTGGCGTACCAGGTCTTCACCACGTTGCCGCAGTGGCCGGCGGTGAGGAAGTAGTACGTGCTGCCGCTGCGCACGTTGAAGCCGAGCGAACAGCGGTAGCCGCTGCCGTAGATGGCGTCGCCCGCGCCGAGCAGGGGCTTGAAGACCCCGGCGTCGCGCTGGACGCGCAGGGCGCCGGCGTCGGCTCCGGCCGCCGCGCGGATCCTCGCGAGCCCCGCCTCGGAGACGGTCGAGTCGGCGGTGACGACGACCCGCCCGGCGGCCTTGTCCACGTACCAGGCGATGCCGCCGACCCCCGCGGCGTCGACCGCGGACTCGGCGCGGGACAGCTGGGCGGCCGCGGCCGGGCCGGGGGCGGGGGCGGCCTGGGCTCCGGGGAGGCCGAGGGCGGTGACGGCCGCGAGTCCGGCGGCGACGGCGAGCAGACGGGTGCGCTTGATCCTCACAGTGCTCCTCACATCCTTCTGGGACAGCGGAGGGGGGCCCGGGGGGTGAGAGGCCCGTGAGGCGATGTCGAGTGACGTGTTCCTGACATCCACCGGACGTGATGGTGCCGCCTCCGCGCCCCGGGCACAAGACCGCCGCACGGAACCGCCGCACGGAACCGCCGCACGCGCGGGTGCCCCCGGCCGCACCGGCCGGGGGCACCCGCCTCCCGCGTCGCGAAGACTCCGGCCAGGAGGCCAGGAAGTCAGACGGTCAGGCCGTCAGGCCGTCTGCACCCGCCGCTCCCCCGCCTCCACCGCGAGGTCCAGCGTGTTCCCGGGCGGCGGGAAGGGGCAGATGAAGTGGTCCACGAAGGCGCACGGCGGCAGCAGCGCCCGGTTGAGGTCCACCGTCACCGATCCGTCCTCCGCCGGCGCCGCCGGCCGCAGGAAACGGAAGCGGAAGGTGGAGCCGCCGCTGGTGGCGTCCGCGAAGACCGCCCACAGCGTGCCGTCCGCCTCCACCGCCACCTGGAGCGCGTGCACCCGCCCGTCGATCTCGAAGACCAGCTCGCCGGAGAGACCGAGCCCGCGCTCCTTGCCGTCCGCGTTCTCCACCCGGACGCTGCGCTCCTCCTCGTACGGCCGGTAGACCCCCGGCACCACCCAGCGCGGGTCGTACGGCGTGGCCTCGATGGACCGGAAGGCCCGCCGCGCCGCCGAGCCGGGGTCGAAGTCCCGCACCGCCCACAGCCCTTCGCGGCGCAGCACCACGATCCGGCGCCCCGCCGACTCGACCCGGGACTCGTGGATGGGCGCGTGGTCGGCGCCGAGCCGGACGGTCCCGGCGAAGGGCTTGCCGTCGACGGTGATCCCGTCCCCGGCGTCCGCCGTCAGGGCCACCTCGTCGCCGTCCTCCCGCCACTCCCCCGGCAGGCCCGGCAGCCGGCCGCCGGGATGGTCCGCGAGCCAGTGGGTGCCGGTGAGGGAGAGCGGGCCGTACGAGGAGGCCACCGCCGCCTCGCGCTGCTCGTGCCAGTGCTGCCACTCCCCGGCGGCGTCGGTGGTCTCGGTGCTGCTCGTGGTGTCGCTCATGGTGTTCCACCCTTCCACACCGGCGCCGGAAGCCCGAGGTGCGACCGGAGCGTCGTGCCCGTGTACTCCGTACGGAAGACGCCGCGCTCCTGGAGCAGCGGCACCACCTGGTCGACGAAGTCGTCCAGGCCGCCCGGGGTCAGGTGCGGGACCAGGATGAAGCCGTCGGCGGCGTCCGTCGCCACGTGCTCCTCCAGGGCGGCGGCGACCGACGCCGGGGTGCCGACGAAGGAGTGCCGGCCCGTGACCTCGATGACCGTCTCCCGGATCGACAGCCCCTTGGCCTCGGACAGCGCCCGCCAGCGGGCCGCCACGGCGAGCGGGTCGGCGACCCGCACCCTGCCCTGGACCAGCGACGACTCCGGGTCCGGGTCGACCTCCGGCAGCGGCCCGTCCGGGTCGTGGGCGGACAGGTCCCGGCCCCAGACCTGCTCCAGGGCGAGCAGGGCGTTCTGCGGGGAGATCTGCTGCCGGCTGATCAGCGCGGCCTTCTCCCTGGCCTCGGCCTCGGTGTCGCCGAGGACGTAGGTGACGCCCGGCATGATCTTCAGGTCCCCGGGCCGCCGCCCGTACCGGGCGAGCCGCCGCTTGACGTCGGCGTGGAAGGCCCGGCCGGCCTCCAGGGTGGAGTGCCGGGAGAAGATCACGTCGGCGGCGGAGGCGGCGAACTCCCGCCCCTCGTCGGAGTCCCCGGCCTGGATGACGACCGGATGCCCCTGCGGGGGCCGCTCCACCGTGACCTCGCCCTCGATCCGGAAGTGCGGGCCGTCGTGCGCGAAGCGGCGCCGCTCGCCGCCCTCGGGCCAGGAGTCCCACAGCTCGCGCGCGGTGGCGACGAACTCGGCGGCCCGGGTGTACCGGTCGGCCCGGTCCAGGTAGCCGCCGCGCCGGAAGTTCTCGCCGGTGAAGGCGTCCGAGGAGGTGACCACGTTCCAGGCGGCCCGGCCGCCGCTGAGGTGGTCGAGGGAGGCGAGCCGGCGGGCCAGCTCGTACGGCTCGTTGAAGGTGGCGCTGACCGTGGCGGCGAGGCCGAGCCGGTCGGTGACGGCGGCGAGCGCGTTCAGGACGGTGATCGACTCGGGCCTGCCGACGACGTCGAGGTCGTGGATGCGCCCGGCGTGCTCGCGCAGCCGCAGCCCCTCGGCGAGGAAGAAGAAGTCGAAGAGCCCGCGCTCGGCGGTCCGCGCGAGGTGCTCGAAGGAGGAGAAGTCGATCTGCGAGCCGGAGCGCGGATCGGCCCACACGGTGGTGGAGTTGACGCCGGGGAAGTGCGCGGCGAGGTGGATCTGCTTCCTGGCCGGCCGGGACTCGGTCACGCGTCGGCTCCCTTCGGGGCGTACTGGCTGGCGGGTCGCGGCAGCCCGAGGTGGTCGCGGAGGGTGGTGCCCTCGTAGGCGGTGCGGAACAGGCCCCGGTCCCGCAGCGGGCCGGCGACCCCCGCGGCGAACCGGGGCAGGTCGCGCCCGGGGTCGGCGGGGACGAAGTGCAGGCCGTCGACGGCGCCGCCGCCGTGCCAGTCGGCGACGAGCCCGGCCAGCGCGGCGGGCCCGCCCGGGTGGGAGCCGAGGTCGGCGGTGAGGGTCAGCAGCACCCGCAGCAGCCCCGGGTCACGGCCGTGCGCCCGGGCGGCCCGGTGCAGTTCGGCGCGGAGCGCGGCCGCCTCCTCCGGCGAGGAGGCCCTGATCAGCGCCACGTCGGCGTGGCGGGCGGCGGTCTCCCGGGCCGCCGGGCGGGTGGCGTCGACCACGACGACCGGGTTGCCCTGCGGCGGCCGGGGCACGATCGAGGGGCCCTTGACGGAGAAGGTGGCGCCCTCGAAGCCGACGTGGTGCAGCTTGCGGCGGTCGATGAAACGGCCGGTGGCCACGTCGCGTATCTCGGCGTCGTCCTCCCAGCTGTCCCAGAGCCGGCGGGCCACCTCGGCGGCCTCGCTCGCCTCCTGCCACAGCTCGGCGGTGGCCGGGGCGGCGCGGCGGCCGAAGAGCCGGGCCTCGTCCGCGCCCGGCGAGACGGCGACCCGCCAGCCGGCCCGGCCGCGGCTCACCCAGTCGAGGGTGGCGACCGCGGCCTGGACGTGGAAGGGCTCGGTGTGGGTGGTGGTCACGGTCGGCACCAGGCCGACGGAGCGGGTCCCGGGCGCGACGCGGGCGAGCACGGCGAGCGCGTCGAGGCCGGGCCGGGCGAAGGAGTCGTCGTGGGTGAGGAAGTCGAGCCCGGCGTCCTCGGCGAGACGGGCGAGCGCCGCCGTCTCCGCGACGGTACGCGGCCCGGCGGGCGCGGGGACGGGGGCGGGGGCGAGTTCGGCGGCCAGGTGGAGCGGTCGTACTCCGGTCATACGGGGTCCTCGATGCGGTGGTGGTGTCGTGGTGCGACGGGTGGTCAGTGCGCGGTCCGGGGCAGGCCGGGCGGGTTGATCTCGGACTCCGTGACGGCCTCGGTGGACAGGCCCCAGCGCTCCAGGACCTTCGCGTAGCTGCCGTTCCCGATGACGTGGTCGAGCGCGGCGGCGTACGCCTCGACGAGGCCGCTGTCCTTCTTCGTGGTGGCGGCGATCTTGCCCTGGAGTCCGGCGCCCGCCCCGGAGAACTTCCCCACCACCTCGGTCTGTCCGGCGACGGTCACGTGGTAGGCGACGGCCGGGTTGGGGCCCAGGTAGCCGTCGATGCGGCCGGACTGGAGGGCGAGGTAGTAGTCGGTGGGGTTCTGGAAGTACTTGATGTCGACGCCCTCGCGGCCGGCCTTCTCGTTCTCCTTCGACCAGTCGACGAGGATCTTCTCCTGGTTGGTGCCGGAGCCGACCGCGATCGTCCTCCCCGCCACGTCGGCGGGGCCCTTCACCGCCCAGCCGGAGCCCTTCTTCGCCTCGAAGGCGAGGTCGTCGAGGCGGTAGGTGGCGAAGTCGTACTTGTCCTTGCGCTCCTCGGTCACGGTGACGTTGGAGAAGGCGGCGTCGAACTTGCCGCTGTCGAGGCCGACGAAGAGGTTCTCCCAGGAGACCGCCTGGAAGTCGGGCTCCAGGCCGAGGGTGTCGGCGACCAGGGTGGCGAGGTCCGTCTCGACGCCGATGAGGGTCTTGTCGTCGGTGGCGTAGAAGTTGAGCGGCGGATAGCCGCCGGCGCTCACCCCGATGACGAGGGTGCCTCTCTTGCGGACGGCCTCGGGCACCTTGGCGGCGACGGCGTCCGCCTTCTCGGTACGGATCCGCTTCTGGTCCGGGCCGAGGTTCACGCCCTGTCCCTGCTTCCCCTCCGGCTTGATCTCGGTGGCGGGGTCGCCCGTGCCGCAGGCGGTGAGGGCCCCGAGGGCGGTGAGCGCGACGGCGGCGAGGAGGGTACGGCGGGTACGCATGACAGAACTCCTGTCTCGTGGAGGGGGCGGCCGGAATCCCTGGAGGGGGATCGGTCAGAGGACCTTGGAGAGGAAGGCGCGGGTGCGCTCGTGCGCGGGGTTGTCGAGCACCTCGGCGGGCGTGCCCCGCTCGACGATCCGGCCCTCGTCCATGAAGACGACGGTGTCGGCGACCTCGCGGGCGAAGCCGATCTCGTGGGTGACGACGATCATGGTGGTGCCGGCGGCGGCGAGGTCCCGGATGACGTCGAGGACCTCCCCGACCAGCTCGGGATCGAGCGCGGAGGTCGGTTCGTCGAAGAGCAGCAGCCCCGGTTCGAGGGCGAGCGCGCGGGCGATGGCGACCCGCTGCTGCTGCCCGCCGGAGAGCTGCCGGGGGTAGGCGTCCGCCTTGTCGGCGAGCCCGACCCGGGCGAGCAGCCTCCGGGCCGCGTCCTCGGCGGCCCGGCGCGGGCGGCCGAGGGCGGAGACGGGCGCCTCGGTGACGTTCTCCAGGACGGTGAGGTGCGGGAAGAGGTGGAAGTTCTGGAAGACGAAGCCGATCCGGGTGCGCTGCCGCAGGATCTCGCGCTCGCGCAGCTCGTACAGCTTGTTCCCGGAGCGGCGGTAGCCGACGAGGGCGCCGTCGACGCTGACCGAGCCGCCGTCGACCTTCTCCAGGTGGTTGATGGTGCGCAGCAGCGTGGACTTGCCCGAGCCGGAGGGGCCGAGGACGACGGCGACCTCGCCGGGCGCGACGTCGAGGTCGATGCCGCGCAGGACCTCGGTGGTGCCGAAGCTCTTGCGGACGCCGCGGAGTTCGACCTTGGGGACGGTGGTGGCGGGCGGGGTGGTGAGGGCGCTCATCGGGTGCTCCCCTTCGCGTAGTGGCGTTCGACGTAGTGCTGGACGACGGAGAGCGCGGTGGTCAGCAGCACGTACCAGACGGTGGCGACCATCAGCAGGGGCACGACCCGGCCGGTGCGGCCGTAGACGACCTGGACCTGGTAGAAGAGCTCGCCGATGGCCATGACGGAGACGATCGAGGTGCCCTTGAAGAGGGAGACGATCTCGTTGGCGGCGTTGGGCAGGATCGACCGCATGGCCTGCGGCAGCACGATCCGGCGCAGCTGGCGCAGGCGCGGGATGCCGAGCGCGGCGGCGGCCTCCAGCTGTCCGGCGTCGACGGCCAGGACCCCGCCGCGGACGATCTCGGCCGCGTAGGCGGCCTGGTGGAGCGCGAGGCCGAGGACGGCGGCGCTCATGGCGCCGACCAGGCCCACGGTGTCGAAGGAGACGAACCCGGGCCCGAACGGGATGCCGAGGCTCAGCTCCTCGTACAGGTAGGCGAGGTTGAACCAGAAGAGGAGCTGGACGATGAGCGGGATGGAGCGGAAGGCCCAGATGTAGCCGAAGGCGACGGTCCGCAGGAAGGGGCTGGCGGAGAGGCGCATGAAGGCGAGCACGACGCCGAGGGCGAAGCCGAGGACGGTGCCGTGGAGGGTCAGCTGGAGCGTGACCCAGACGGCGCGGAGGATCGCGTCGGCGGTGAAGTACCGGGCGAAGACGTCCCATTCCCAGCCGGGGTTGGTGACGAGGCCGTGGCCGAACTGGACGAGCACGACGGCGGTGGCGGCGACGGCGACCCAGCGCCAGGGGTGGCGGACGGGCACGACGGTGAGGGCGGTGCCGTCGTCGCCGGGCGGCCGGTGCACGGTCTTCTCGGCCGGTGGCTCGACCGGCGGGTCACTGGTGATGGCCATGGGGGTTCCTCGGTCCTGGGCTGCGGGGCGGGTACGGGGGCGGGGCGCGGACGGGCGGGTTCAGCCGACCGGGGCGGGCGTGGCCGGCCGACAGCCGCCGTCCCGCAGGAAGGCGAGCGCGGCGCGGGCGGCGGCGTCGTTCTGCGCGAAGGAGATCCCGCCGGTCCGGGGCCGGGTGAAGCCGCCGCCCGCCCGGGCGGTGGTGTGCGGGCCGAGGGCGATCCGGCGCGGGTGCGGGCGGCCGTCCCGCTGGGCGATCCGTCCGTCGGCGGGGTCGACGGCGAGCAGTCCGCCGGCGGTGGCCCGGGCCCCGTCCTCGTACAGGCCGCGCAGCAGCGGGCTGGCGGTGCCGGTGACGGTGGGGCCGGGGAGCCGGGCCTCGACGAGGGCGCGGGCCTCGGTGACCGCGCCGGGGACGGCGGGCGAGGAGGCGCGGAAGACGCCGCGCCGTTCGTCGGACTCCACGGTGAGGCGGGGGCCGAGGAAGCGGACGGTGCCGGCCTCGGAGAGGGCGAGCAGCCGGCGCAGCCGGGGCCCGGGCGGGCCGGAGGCGAGGTAGCTGAAGAAGCCGTGCCACCAGCCGTCGGTGTCGATCCGGTCGCCGAGCCGCACGAGCTGGCCGTAGACGGAGAGGACGGCCGCGAAGACGGCGGCGTCGGGGCTGTGGGCGGGGTCGTGCCGGCGCCTCAGGTCGGCGGTGACGTAGGCGCGCAGCTCGTCCTGGAGGGCCTCGGCGTCCGGGACGCGGAGCCCTTCGAGGGGGTGGTCGAGGGCCTCGGGGTCGAAGCGGTCGGCCGGGTCGGGGACGGCGGCGGCGACCAGTGTGCCGAGGGCGGGGTCGTCCGGCCCGGCGCCGGCCCAGGCGGCGGCGAAGGTCTCCCAGGTGCCGGTGGTGCGCTCGGGGTGGGCGGCGAAGAGGCGGTGGTAGTGGGCCCAGCCGAGCTCCCGGGAGACGTGCGGCCACACGTCGCGCCGGAAGTCGAGCGGCCCGTCGCGGCCGAGCAGGGCGGTGACCTGGTCGGGGCCGAAGAAGCGGGGCAGCGGGGGCCGTTCGCCGTCGAGGACGTAGCCGAGCTTGGAGTGGTACGGGACGCCCCGGCGGGAGCCGACGTACAGCACGGGCTCCTTCCCTGAGGGCACGTAGACGGGTGCGTCCTCGGGGCCTTCGTAGTGGCCGCCGCGGCCCTCGGTGAGGAGCACCATCAGGTCGACGAAGGCGAGGCCGAAGCCCCGGACGAGGACGGGGTCGCCGGCCGGGAGGGCGGACAGGTCGAGGTCGGCGGTGTGGCCGGGCGGCACGTGGACGAGGCCGTGGCGGGCGGCGAAGCCGGCCAGTTCGCGCTGGTCGGCGTCGGGTTCGGCGTCGAGGTGGCCGAGGGTGAGGACGACGAGGTCGGCGAGGAGCGGCTCGGCGCGGTCGGCGAGCCAGACCCGCTGCCGGCCCTCGCGCGGGCCGTCGACCCGCAGGGCGGTGGTGCGGTGTTCGTGGAGGGTGGCGGTGGCGGGCAGCGCGTCGCGGGCCCGCTCGTAGGCCCAGCGCAGATAGGCGCCCTGTTCGGGGCGGGGGGTGAAGCGGCGGCCGTCGCTTCCGGACCATTCGGCGAGCGTGGGTCCGGGACGGACCGGCCCTTCGAGGGGGACGGTGTCGTCGGTGAAGACGGTGACGTCCTCGGCCATCGAGTTCATCCAGAGCAGCGGGGACTGGGCGGTGCGCCAGATCCGGCCGGGGCCGGGCGGGTACGGGTCGACCAGGTGGACGTCGATCGGCCGGTCGCCGTACAGCTCGGGCAGGGCGGCGGCGAGCCGCTCCAGGAAGCCGGTGCCGCGCGGTCCGGCGCCGACGATCACCAGCGAGGCGGGGCTCACCGGCCGGCTCCGGTGCCGCGCGCGTACCGCTTCTCCACGTAGTGCTGGCCGATGCCGAGGACGGAGGTGACGGCGACGTACCAGAGGGTGGCGACGAGGAGGAGCGGGATGACCTCGTAGGTGCGGTGGTAGACGAGCTGGGTGGAGTAGAGCAGGTCCTGCACGGCGATGACGGAGACGATCGAGGTGCCCTTGAGGGTGCCGATGAGCATGTTCCCGGCGGGCGGGACGATGGCGCGCATGGCCTGCGGGAGCACGATCCGGGTGAAGCGCCGGCGGCCGCCGAGGCCGAGCGCCTGGGCGGCCTCGATCTGGCCGCGGTCGACGGAGAGGACGCCGCCGCGCACCACTTCGGCGGCGTAGGCGGCCTCGTGGAGGGTGAGGCCGAGGACGGCGACGGCGACGGGGCCGAGGAGGTCGACGGTGGAGACGCCGAGGATCCGGGGGTAGAGCATTCCGATGTTGAACCAGAAGAGCAGCTGGACGAGGATCGGCGTGGAGCGGAAGAACCACACGTATCCCCAGGAGACCGCGCGCAGCACCGGGTTGGCGGAGAGCCGGAGGACGGCGAGCAGGGTGCCGAGGGCGAAGCCGAGGACCATGACGGCGGCGGTCAGCCACAGGGTGAGTCCGAGGCCGCGCAGGACGGACGCCGAGGTGAAGTAGTGGGCGACGACGTCCCACTGGAAGGCGTCGTTGCGGACGACGGAGACGAGGCCGAGGCCGAGCAGGACGAGGACGGCGGCCGCGGCGGTCCACTGGCCGGTCCTGCGGGCGGGGACGACGACCGGCGCGGCCGGGCCGGTCTTCGCCGGCCCGGCGGCCGGGCGGGGGCCGGGGAGGCCGGGGGCTTCGAGAGTGTCGAGGGGTACGGAAGACATGCGAAGGCTCCGTGACTGCCAGAGGCGGGTCGAACACGGGAGTGCGCCTTCACACGCACGGCGTTGCCGGACGCGGGCCGGGCCCCTCAGCCCGGTGTCCGCCCTGTGAGGCTACGGGGCGACGGCGACCGGCTGTCAAGTCCGTCCGGGATGTGAGCCGTTGGGGCCGGCCGCGGGCGGGGGCCGGGGGCGGGCTCCGACGGAGGACCGGGGGCGGGCTCCTCTTGAGGCCGGGGGGCGGGCTCTGGTGAGGCCGGGGCGGGCTCCGGGTGAGGCCGGGGGCGGGCCCCGGGTGAGGCGTACGTCTCCTACTGGTTGACTGGGGAACGGATGCCTGTTCCACTGAGGCCATGCATCCGCAGCAGCTGGTCACGCGCTCCCACATCGACCTCGGTCGTGTGTGGTCCGCTTCCTGTTGAGCCGACCCTCTGCGTTTCCCCAGGTCATCGCACCTGTCCGGCGGCGTCCCCGCTGACGCCGTCCGCGTGCCTTCACACCCCTCTCCCCTCGCCCTCCCCGTTCGCCCTCTCTCCGCCCCGAGGCCGACGCATGTCCTTCACGCCCGGTCGGGTGTCCGCGCTCTCGCTGCGCGCGACGACGCCCGACGATCCGCTGGCGCGCCCGCTCCTCGACGAGCTGGCGTACGAGTACCAGACCCGGTACGGCGACTCCTCCGACCTGTCGCGGTTCCCGTCCGGGGAGTTCGCCCCGCCGCACGGCACGTTCCTGCTCCTCCTGGAGGGCGGCGCGGCCGTCGCCGGCGGCGCGTACCGCCGTCACGGCCCGGACACCGCCGAACTGAAGCGGATCTGGACCCACTCGGCGCACCGCCGTCGCGGTCTGGCCCGCCGGGTCCTCGCCGCGCTCGAACGGGACGCCGCCGCCCGCGGCTACACCCGCGTGTACCTCACCACCGGTCCGCGCCAGCCGGAGGCCAGATGCCTCTATCTGGCGACCGGTTACCGTCCGCTCTTCGACGTCACCGCCGATCCCGAGTCGATCGGTCCGCTGCCGTTCGAGAAACACCTGGAGACCCCGGAGTCATGACCACGCACAGGCGTACTCGTCCCGCCGCCCTCGCCCTGACCGCCGCCGCGGCGCTCGCGCTCACCGCCTGCTCCGGCGGCGATCCCGCGGCGACCGCCCCGGCCGGGGCGGCGCGGGACGCGCTGCCCACGGAGGACGTGGTGGCGGGGGCCGGCCGGAACGAGGCGGCGGCGAAGCTGCTGCCCGCGGAGGTGCGGGAGCGGGGCACGCTGACGCTCGCCGCCTCGGTCGGCACCCCGCCCAGTTCGGCGTACCTCCCCGACGGGAGGACGGTGGTGGGGCTCGACGCCGACTTCGCGGCCGCGGTCGCGAAGGCGCTCGGCCTGGAGCTGAAGCGCGAGGCGGCCGGGTTCGAGGTGATCCTGCCCGCGCTCGGCAGTGGCAAGTACGACGTCGGCACCGGCAACTTCGGGGTCACCGAGGAGCGCCGCAAGGCGATCGACTTCGTGACGTACATCAACGACGGGCAGGGCTTCGCGGCCCGCGCCGACAGTCCGCTGAAGGCGGTCACCGACCTCACGCAGCTCTGCGGCCTGAAGGTCGCGACGGGGGCCGGGACCACCTTCGAGCAGACCCTGGAGAAGAACAAGGGGCGCTGCGCGGAGGCGGGGAAGGAGCCGTACGAGGTGAACGTCTTCAACGAGAGCGGGGCGCCCTGGCTGTCGCTCCGCCAGGGCCGCAGCGACGTGGTGATGAGCACCATCAACGGCATCCGGTACGCGGTGGAACGGCAGCCGGGCACGAAGTTCCTCAACGAGTACCGGCGCCTGGACGTCGGCTTCGCCTTCCGGAAGGGCTCCGCGCTGACGCCCGCCTTCCAGGCCGCGGTGAACGGCCTGAAGGCGGACGGGACCTACGACAGGATCCTGCGGAAGTGGGGCGTGACCGCCTCGGGCATCGAGCGCTCGGAGATCTCCCCGCCGGAGCTGCCCGCGCCGAAGAAGTAGCGGTACGGGGCGGGCTCCCCGGACGGATCGTCAGCAGCCGTCGCAGGGGCAGCAGCAGTCGCAGCCGTCACAGCCGTCGCAGTCGCGGCAGCAGCCCTCGCGCTTCTTGCGGGACCAGGGGCCCTCGTACTCCTTGGCGCAGCAGATCTGGCAGGTGCAGAAGAGCCAGGTGAACATGGCGCAGCCGGCGAGGAAGCCGCGCGGCTTGGGGGACTGGGGCGCGCCGCCGCCGAACTGCGGCGGCAGCCCGCCGGGGCCCATGGGGCCACCGCCCCCGTAGGGGTTCCCGCCCCCGCCGTACGGGTTCCCGCCGTAGGGGTTCTGCGGGCCGTACGGGCCGGGGACCCCGCCGCCGTACGGGTTCCCCGGCACCGGTCCCTGACCCGCGCCGGACCCCGGGTGGGAGCAGGTCGTGGTGCCGAAGGCGCGGTCCACCGAGGCGCGCAGCTCGTGCGCGAGGAGCTGGTGGACGAGCTTGTGGTCGGTGAACTCGGCGTCCCGCAGCGCCAGCCGGATGCCGTGCAGGGCGTCGTCGGCGAGCCGGCGGGCCTCCGCGCGGGAGGTGCCGGTGGCGGTGAGCGGATTCCAGGCGCCGGTCTCCGCGTCGGCGGTCTGGTCCTCGACCGCGTCGAGGAGGTGGGCGAGGCGGCCGAAGAGCCGGCCCGCCTCGGCGAGCGGTTCGGCGTTCCCGGGCCGGCCGGCGAGGATCGCGGTGTGCGCGAAGGCGGCGGCGGTGGCGGTCTCGGTGGGTTCGGTGACGACCAGGAGCGAGGTACCGGGGCCCGCGAGGGCCTCGATCCCGGTCTGCCGGTCCACGGCGTCGACGAGGACGGCGGTGTCGAAGCCGACCGCCCGGCCCGCGCGGGCGCCGGCCTTGTCCCAGGAGCGGGCGACCCGGCGGGCCGCGGCGGCGACCGGCCGGCGGGCCAGCAGGCCGTCCCGGTCGGCGACGTGGTCGCGCACCTTGGCCGAGGCGAGGACGAGCGAGACCGCGCCGGCGAGCCGGGCGCCCTCGCCGCGGGCGACGGGCGCGGTGCGCATGGCGCGCAGCGGGCAGGGGCCCGCGGTGCGCCGGCCGGTGTCGGTGACACCGGTCTGAGCCTCCGTCAGGACCGAGACGATGAGCCCGTCGTAGTTGGTGACGACCCGGGCGAACTGCCCGTGGTCGGCGCGGAGAGCCAGGCACAGCCCGCAGAGATGGGCCATCCACTGGGTCTTCAGGTGGTCGGTGAGCCGGTGTGAGCAGGGCCTGACGATTCCGAACAATGCATCCCCCGTGGTGTGGTGCGAGAACGTGCCGGGCGTGGAGCGCGCGGCGGGCCGCGCGGGGCCTCCGGGAGTGCTCCCGGGGAACCGCCGGACGGCCTCGCGGCATCGTAGCGAGGGCGCGCTCACCCGTACGCGCCCGACGTCACCCTTCTGGACCGACTTTCATATTTTCAGCAACATGGCCCTCCGTCAGGCCCCGCATACCCCAAGTTTCCTGACGAATCGCCAGAAACCGGTCCTCACGTTCTGCACCAGTACCGTCACGAATCCCCTGCGCGGCGCCTATCCACTTGGCGCGCGATCCGCATCATGGACGACGATAGGGATTGCGGAACCACAAGTGACCGCAGTGACCGCGTGAAAGGAGGCGTCCATGGGATCGGTGCGCAAGGCGAGCGCCTGGCTGGGACTCGTCGAGGACAACGACGAGCGTTACTACGACGACGAGTACGCCGACGGTGCCGAGAGCGGCGACGCCTGGGTGACGGATCCCCGGGTCCGGGTCGCCACGGACACCGCCGAGGACCGGGGCCGCCGGATCGCGACCGTCTCGCCCGACAGCTTCCGGGACGCCCGCGCCATCGGCGAGCTCTTCCGGGACGGCGTGCCGGTGATCGTGAACCTGACCGCCATGGAGCCGAACGACGCCAAGCGGGTCGTCGACTTCGCCGCCGGTCTCGCCTTCGGGCTGCGCGGCTCGATCGAGCGCGTCGCCACCCGGGTCTTCCTGCTGACCCCCGCCGACACCGAGATCGTCAGCGGCGAGTCCGGCCGCCGCAAGCAGGACGGTTTCTTCAACCAGAGCTGACACCGTCCCTCCACCGGATCCGGCACCGGCGCCGCACCGCGCCGCCCCGGATCACGGACCGATCCCGACCGACGCCACCCCGGCCCGGACCCGCCCGGCGGATCCGGGCCGGCGGCGTCGGTGGACTCGGACGGTCCGCGCCCGGCGGAACGGGGGAACGGCGCAGGGCGGTCCGGGGGGACCGCGCAGGGCGGGGTCGGACGGGTCCGCGTCGGCGGCCCGGGCGGTCCGCGCCCGCCGCTCCGGGGGAGCGCGCAGGGCCGGGTCCGAAGAGTCCGCTCAGTGCGTCCGGGTCGCCGCGCCGCTCATCGTCCCCGCCGCACCGGGGTCCGGCAGCGGACGGGACGCGGCGGCCGCCGTCCCCGTGTCGGCCGGCGAGGCGACCGGCTGCCCGGGCACCAGGGCCGGCCCGGCGCTCCCGTCCCGCTCCCCCGCCGCCGGCGCGGGCAGCCCCGCCACCCGCACGGTCTTCGGCCCGGACCCGGCGTCGCCGGCCCCCGCCTTCGCCGCCTTCTCGGCGGCCGCCTCCGCCGCCGCCTCCTCGACCGCCGCCTCGACGTCCACCGGGCACTCCATCACCCGGGGCAGCCGGACGGCCATCGCGGCACCGGCGAGGAGCAGGCCCGCGCTCACGAAGAGGGTGAGGTGCAGTCCGTCGACGAAGGCGTGGCGCGCGGCCGTGTGCAGGGCCTGGCCGGCGGCGCCGCCGAGCCGCTCGGCGACCTGGTACGCCTCGCCGAGCGAGTTCGCCGCGGCGTCGCTCGCCGCCGCCGGCACCCCGGGCACGCCGGCGAGGCCGGGGGCGTACGCCGCGTTCATGACGCTGCCGAGCAGGGCGATGCCCATGCCCGCGCCGAGCTGGTACGAGGTCTCGCCGATCGCCGCGGCCCCGCCCGCGCTCCGCGGCGGCGCCTCGCTGAGCATCGACTCGTACGCCGAGAAGAGGGTCGTCTGGAGGCCGAATCCGAGCAGCACGAAGCCGGCCGTGAGCAGCAGCGGCCGGTCGTGCTGGCCCATGAACGTGAGCAGCAGCACCGCGCCCGCGGTGAGCAGGAAGCCCCAGCCGACCATCCGCCGGGGGCCGATCCGGCGCAGCGTGTACGAGCCGGTGGCGCCGGCCGCCATGGCGGCGAAGGTCAGCGGGAGGAGCCGCAGTCCGGTCTCCAGGGGGCTGAGCCCGAGGACCAGCTGGAGGTACTGGACGGCGATGAGCTCCAGGCCGACGAGGGCCAGCATGGCGAGGACGATGCAGCCGACCGAGGTGGTGAAGGCGGGCCGGGAGAAGAGCCGCATGTCGATCAGCGGGTGCGGCCTGCGCCGCTGGCGCCGGACGAAGAGGACGAGCAGCAGCACCCCGGCGAGCAGGGGTCCCGCGGTGGGCACGGAGAGCAGCGGCTCGCCGGCGCCCGCGCGCTTCACGCCGAGCACGCAGCCGAGGACGCCGGCGGCGGCCATCAGCGCGCCGAGGACGTCCCAGGGCCCTTCGGCGGAGCCCCGGGACTCGGGCAGCAGCCGGCGGGCGAGCGGCAGGATGAGCGCCATCAGCGGGATGTTGATGAGGAAGACGGAGCCCCACCAGTAGTGCTCGACGAGGAAGCCGCCGAGCACCGGCCCCGCGGCGGCGCCGATCGCGGCGACCGCCGTCCAGATGCCGATGGCGGTGGCGCGCTCGCGCCGGTCGGGGAAGACGGTCCGGATGAGGGAGAGCGTCGCCGGCATGATCATGGCGCCGCCGACGCCGAGCAGGGCGCGGGCCGCGATGAGGACCCAGGGCTCGGTGGCGAGGGCGGCGACGGCCGAGGCGACGCCGAAGAGTCCGTAGCCGAGGAGGAGCACGCGGCGCCGGCCGACGCGGTCGCCGAGCGTGCCGAAGAGGATCAGCAGCGAGGCGCAGACCAGCGGGTAGGCGTCGACGATCCAGAGCAGCTCGGTGGAGCCGGGCCGCAGGTTCTCGGTCAGCGAGGGGACGGCGACGTGGAGGATGGTCGCGTCGAGGGCGACCAGCAGGAGGCTGACGCAGAGGACGACGAGGACGGCCCAGCGGTTCGCGTCGCCGCCGGCGGCACGCCGTCCTGCTCGGGCCGTGATCGTCCGCGACATGTGCGTACCTCCAAGTGACGCTCTCTCTCGCTCTCGGCAGGCGCCGCCGACCAGGGCTGATGTGCGTGCGGCGGCGCGGCGAGGAGGGGCGAGTGAGCCGTCAGCGTACGCGAGGACGGGCCCCGGGAGGGTGGCGCACCTCTCACCCCGACGAGGCTCCGGGTGTGGCGTACGCCACTCCGTCCGGCCCGCGCGTCGCATGGAATTCCGCACGGACGAGTGTTTGAAGTAATTCCGTGCCACGCAAACAGGCTTCCGGAATCAGCTCCGGCGGCAATAGGGCTGAAGGTCATCGGATTTTCCGACGGGAGTCCGGAATAGACGGACCACTGAGACCTACTCCACATCACATCGTCATCACGAAGGGAGCGGATCGCCCGGGTCGTCTCCTCACCCCCTGTAACGTCGATTGGGTGCGTACCGACATCTTTGCCCGGCTGGACCGGGAGCCGGTCCCGCCGAAGATAGAGGTCCCGCGGATGACCCGGACGCGTCTCGCCCTCTTCGGCGGGACGTCGGCGTTCTATCTCATCGTCGTGGTGGCGGTGCTGCTGTCCACCTGGCTGGTGACCCTCGACTGGAAGATCATGCTCTTCCGTCCCTACCAGCAGTGGCCGGAGCTGCACGCCTTCCTGGACTACTACGTCGTCCTCGGCCAGCGCGGTCCGACGGCGGTGATGGTGGCGGCCTGGCTGGGCTGGCGCTCCTGGCGCCAGCACACCCTGCGGCCGCTCCTCTCCCTCGGCGCGGCGCTGCTGCTCCTCAACGTCACCGTCGGCGCGGTGAAACTCGGACTCGGCCGGCTCGGCCCCCACTACGCGACGCAGGTCGGCTCAGCCGAGCTCTTCGCGGGCGGCGACATATTCCCCTCCGGTCACACCGCGAACGCGGTCGTGACCTGGGGCATCCTGGCCTACCTCGCCACCACCCCGCGGGCCCGGCGCTATCTGTCGGCGCTCTCCGCCGTGGTCGCCCTCGGCGTCGGCCTCACGACGGTGTACCTCGGGACCCACTGGCTGAGCGACGTGCTGCTGGGCTGGGCCGCCGGCCTGCTGATCCTGCTCGCGCTGCCCTGGTGCGAGCCGGTCATCGCCGTGGTGGAGGCGTGGATCCTGGAGCGCCGCGACCGGATCGCGGAGCGGCTGCGGGCCCGGCGCCGGCTGGTGCCCTCGCTGCCGGTGGCGTCCGGCGGACCGCGTCTCTTCCCGGCCCCCGCGGAGGAGCCGGCGCGGGAGGCCGTGGGCGCGGCCGCGAGCCACGCCCGGCCTGCCCGGAGCCGGCCGTCGTCGGACCGGCTCACCGCCTGACCGCGGCGGCCCCGTCCGCACCGGAAGGGCCCCGGCCGCATCGGCCGGGGCCCTTCCGCGTGTCCGGGGGTCCGGTGATCCGGGTGTCAGCCGATCCAGCAGCGGGTGACGGTGTCGTCCTCGACCTCGAAGTTGAGGCGCCCGGCGAGGTACTCCATGGTGACGATCGCGCCGGGCGGGAGGGCTCTGACGACGCGCCAGCCGCGGGTCCTGGCGAGCTGGGCGGCGCCGTCCGCGTCGAGGCCCACATAGGACTCGGGCGCGTCTCGGGGCGGTTCGGGGATGCGCGGTATGGGTGCCATGGGGTTCACGTTAGTACCCCCGCGGTCACGCTTGCGTCACAACTTTTCGACAGACGGAGCCGTCGCCGCACACCAAACGGAACGCATGTTTCCGGCCGTTTCTCCGGTAATTCGAATAAGCGGCCGGAGGTTCGCACGAACTGTTCGGGAGCTTTTCACGACCGGGCGGAATTCCGGCCGAGGGGGGCCAACCGGCGAAATGTGCGCGGGCCCGCGCGCGGCTCCCTCACCGTTCCCTTACACAATGCTTACGCTGACCGGACGCCGGAGAACGGAACACGGGGCGGAGGCACCGATGAGCACCGAGGCGGCGACCACCACGGCCGAATCCGTGCGGCAGCGACATGGCCGGATCCTGATCGACTGGCTGACCACCACCGATCACAAGAAGATCGGTCACCTCTATCTGGCGACCTCGTTCGTCTTCTTCCTCTTCGCCGGCCTGCTGGCGATGGCGATGCGGGCGGAGCTCGCCCGGCCCGGGCTCCAGTACCTCTCGAACGAGCAGTTCAACCAGGCGTTCACCCAGCACGGCACGATCATGCTGCTGCTCTTCGCCACCCCGACCTTCGCCGGCTTCGCCAACGAGCTGGTGCCGCTCCAGATCGGCTCGCCCGACGTCGCCTTCCCGCGCCTCAACATGTTCTCGTACTGGCTGTTCCTGCTCGGCGGGCTGATGGTGGTCGGCTCGTTCCTCACCCCGAGCGGACCGCCCGACTTCGGCTGGACCGCCTACGCCCCGCTGAACGGCGCCGAACGCTCCCCCGGGATCGGCGCCGACCTGTGGATCATGGGGCTCGCGCTCTCCGGCTTCGGCACGATCCTCACCTCGGTGAACTTCCTCGCCACCATCATCGGGATGCGCGCCCCCGGCATGACCATGTTCCGGATGCCGATCTTCACCTGGAACGTGCTCTTCACCGCGATCCTGGTGCTCGTCGCCTTCCCGGTGCTCGCGGCGGCGCTGCTCGCCCTGGAGGCCGACCGGAGGTTCGGGGCGCTGGTCTTCGCCCCCGGCAACGGCGGGGCGCTGCTCTGGCAGCACCTCTTCTGGTTCTTCGGCCACCCCGAGGTCTACATCATCGCCCTGCCGTTCTTCGGCATCGTGAGCGAGATCCTCCCGGTCTTCGCCCGCAAGCCGATCTTCGGGTACCTGAGCCTGGTCGCCGCCACCATGACGATCACCGGCCTGTCGGTGGTGGTCTGGGCGCACCACATGTTCGCGACCGGGGCGGTGCTGCTGCCCTTCTTCTCCTTCCTCTCCTTCCTGATCGCGGTGCCGACCGGGGTGAAGTTCTTCAACTGGACGGGGACCATGCTGCGGGGCTCGCTCTCCTTCGAGACCCCGATGCTGTGGGCGACCGGCTTCCTGGTGTCCTTCCTCTTCGGCGGTCTGACCGGGGTGATCCTGGCCTCGCCGCCGATGGACTTCCCCGTCACCGACTCGTACTTCGTCGTCGCCCACTTCCACTACACGGTCTTCGGCACGGTCGTCTTCGCGACCTTCGCCGGCTTCCACTTCTGGTGGCCGAAGTTCACCGGCAAGCTGCTCGACGAACGGCTCGGCAAGATCCACTTCTGGACCCTCTTCACCGGCTTCCACCTGACCTTCCTCGTCCAGCACTGGCTGGGCGCGGAGGGCATGCCCCGGCGGTACGCGGACTACCTGGCCGCCGACGGCTTCACCGCGCTCAACACCGTCTCGTCGATCGGCGCCTTCCTGCTCGGGATCTCCACGCTGCCGTTCCTGTACAACGTGTGGCGGACCTGGCGGTACGCGCCGAAGGTCGAGGTGGACGACCCGTGGGGCTTCGGGCGCTCCCTGGAGTGGGCGACCTCCTGCCCGCCGCCCCGGCACAACTTCACGGCGGTGCCCCGGATCCGCTCCGAGTCCCCCGCCTTCGACCTGCACCACCCGGAGTTCGCCGACTACGAGCGGAGGCGGATCGCGAGCCCGCCGCCGGCCCGGCCGCTGCGGGACCGGCGGGACACCCCGTGACGCCGGTCAGCGCAGCCCGAGGCGGCGCAGGGTCCGGCCCGCGGCGGCCTTGGCGGTGTACGCCGCGTCGACGGCCCGGCCGGTCCAGGCGTGGCGGGCGGCGGCGGCCGGGGAGTGGGTGCGGCGGGTCGTACCGCTGCTGAGGAGCCCGGTCCACAGCTCCTCGTGGCGCGCGGCGATCCGCGCCGGGTCGAAGCGCTCCGCCGCCGCGAGGGCCGCCCGGCCGGCCTTGGCCCGCAGCTCCTCGTCGTCCATCAGCTCGCGCAGCGCCCGCGCGACCGCGCCGGGGTCGCCGACGGGGACGAGCCGCCCGTCCACCCCGTCCTCGACGATCTCACGGGGCCCGTGCGGGCAGTCCGCGGCGACCACCGGCAGGCCGCACCGCATCGCCTCCACGATCGTCATGCCGAAAGCCTCCCGCTCGGAGGTCACCGCCGCGATGGAGCCCTTCGCCCACTCCGGCTCCATGGGGTGGACCTGGCCCATCAGCCGGACCCGTCCGCCGAGGCCGAGCGCCTCGATCTGCCGGGCCAGCGCGCCCCGCAGGTCCTGGACGGCGTCCCCGCTGCCGTAGATCCGCAGGCTCCAGTCCGGGTGGTCGGCGGCGAGTTCGGCGAAGGCGTCGACGAGGACGTCGTACCGCTTGACCCGGGTGAGCCGGCCGGCCGCGACGACCACCCGGGCGGACGGGTCGGCGGGCGGCACCGCGGGCACGGGCACGCTGTTGGGCACGGACTCGATCCGGACGGAGCCGGGCAGGGCGAGCCGCCGGTAGGCGCGGGCGTCGGCCTCGGTGACGGTGGTGACGAGGTCGAGCAGCGCGTACTCGTGGGCGATGTCCCGGCGGAGCCGGCGGCTGTGCCCGTCGAGGATCAGGTGCTCCTGGGCGACGAGAACGGGCCCGGGCCCGGCCTGCCGGGCCAGGTGCACGTTGAGCCCCGGCCGGGTGCCGACGAGGACGTCGGCCTCCACCCCGCGCAGGTGGTCCCCGATCCGCGCGTCGGTCAGCGCGCTGTACTGCTTCCAGCGTCCGTCGCCGCGCGGGAAGACCCGGGCGGGGCGGTGGAAGTCGGGGTGGTCGCCGTCGAAGCCGGGGCCGTCGGCCCGCAGGTCGACGAGGTGACGGAGGGTCACTCCGGACGGGAGGCCGAGGCGGGGGCGGTCCCGGTGGCGGAAGACCGAGACGATCTCCACCTCGTGACGTTCCGCCAGTTGTTCGGCGAGGGTGAACGTGGTCCGGATCGTCCCGCCGTAGTGATAGCCGTTGTGGAGCAGGAAGGAGATGCGCATCTGCCGGTTCCCCCCGGTCAGTCGGTCGGTCGGGCCGACTGTACTGCTCCGGCGGGGCCCTTCCTCACGGCCGGTAACCGAGCTGGGGGACGGTGGCGCAGTTCCGGGTCATCTCGCCCTGGCTCATCCAGCCCCGCCCGTCCCGCCAGCGGGCGACGGAGAGGCAGGTCTCGCGGGTGGCGGGCGGGCGCTCCAGGTGCTCGAAGCGGACGGGCAGCAGCAACCCCCGGGCGGTGTACGGCTCGGGGCGTTCCAGGTACGCCTCGACGCACGTCCGGGTGAGTCCGCCCCGGTCGGCGCGGGCGAGGCAGGAGCGGGCCGCGTCGGTGAACCACATGGCGGCCGCCCATCCCTCCAGCTGCCACTGGGACAGCTCCCGCTCCCCCATGGCGGCCCGGAAGGCGCGGACCTCCGGGTGCCCGGTGTCGTCGAAGTTGCGGCTCGACCCGGTCACCCAGAGGGAGTCGCGGCAGCCCGGCGCGCGGGCGTAGGCGCGGTCCACGGCGGACGACCAGTTCTGCACGTTCGTCACCTTGGCGTCGACCCGGACGCCGAGCGCCTCCATCGCCTCGCACAGGCGGATGTTGCCGTGCGCGTCCAGCGCGTCGAACACCAGGTCCACCCGGCGCTCGCGCAGATCGGCGGCGACGGCGCGGAAGTCGGGGAGGACGAAGTCGACCCGTTCGCTCACCACCCGGTAGCCCTCGGCGCGCAGCCCCCGCTCGACGAGCCGGGCGTAGGAGGCGGAGGCGGGCTGGTCGTACGCGACGACGGCGGCGGTCCGCGCGCCCTGCTCGCGCTTGAACCAGCGGTACACCTCGGTCCCGCCGTACAGGACGCCGTCCCAGCCGGGCGAGGCGCCGGTGCGCGGGGCGGAGCTGCCGTAGAGCGAGTAGAGGTGGGGGTAGGTCTCGTAGGCGGGGGTGAGGGGCTGACCGCCGATGTCGGGGACGCCGGCGCGGTCGACGAGCGCGGCGCCGGCGTAGTCGAGGGCGGTGGTGGCGACGAGGGCGAAGACCTTCCGCTCGTCGAGGAGTTCGCGGACGCAGGCGGTGTTGCCGACGCCGCTGCCGCCGTCGTCGCAGGTCTCGACCTCGATCCGGCGCCCGTCGAGGCCACCGGACGCGTTGAGGGCGTCGAACCAGGCGAGGGCGCCGTCGCGCGGGCCGGTCAGGGCGGCGCCGCCGACGGGGCTGGTGGCGCTGGTGATGATGCCGACGCGGAGCGGCTCACCGCCGGAGGGGTGGGCGGTGGGCCGCGTCTCGAAGGCGCGTTCCGGGAGCCGGCTGCCGCACCCCGCGAGGAGGGCGAGGAGGAGGGCGAGCAGCAGGGCCGGGAGCCGCGCCGCGGCCGTCTCAGCAGCCCGGGACGGTGACACCGCTGAGTTTCACCAGGCCGCACAGGGTCTTCACGGAGACCTTCCAGGTGTCGTCCTGGAGCACCGAGGTGCCCCGGGAGTCGGGCAGCAGCGGGTTGCCGCCGACGAGCAGGTCGTAGGTGACGTCGGCCCCGCTCGCGGAGGTGAACGCGACGCCGGTGACCTTCGCGGTGGTCGCCGCGGCCTGCGGGTTGCCGGCGAAGGCGGCGAGGACGTCCCGCATCTCCTCGCCGTTCTCCAGCAGCTTCACCCGCTCGGCGGCCGGGGTGTCCGCGTCGAAGAACGCGGCCCAGTTCCGGGTGATCTCCGCCTTCGCGGCGGCCGGGTCGGCCGGCTCCCCGGCACCGGGCGGCTCCGCGGTCGTCGCGGGCGGCGGGGTGGAGGTGACCTGGCCGCCGGTCGCGGGCTCGTCGTCCGAGCAGGCCGCGACGGCCGGGGTGAGGAACAGCATCGCCGCCGCCGCGAGAGCGGCCGCTCGTCGCCTGAGAACCATCTGGCTCACCACCGCCATGTGCGTGCGGGTCCGTAGGGCCTGACGCTTCCAGGGTCGGACGATACGGGGCAGAGCGCAAGAATACGGGGCATAGTCGAGGAAAGGACCGAAGGAACGTGACGAGGGAGGCCCCTCGTGCCGACGGCGCGGTTCCTGCTGTGGGGCGGTCTCGTGGCGGCCGCCGGGGGCGCGGTGCTCTGCGTCCTCGGCTGGTACGGGATCTCCGGCGAGCGCTTCGCCGAACGCCAGCTGCCCTATCTGGCCTCGTGCACCGTGCCCGGGGCGGCCCTGCTCGTGGCGGGCGCCGTGCTGGTCGCGGCGGCGGCCCGGGCCGGCCCGCCGCCCTCCCCCGCCGTGACCGGGGAGGAGGCCCCCGACACCGGTGTCCCTCCCCCGCCGTCCTCCGGCGGACCGCCGCTGCGCGTCCCCGGCGGCACGCTGGCGCACCGTCCCGACTGCCCGCTGGTGGCGGGCCGGCCGGACGCGGTACCGGCCGCCGGGGACCCCGCCCTCGCCCCCTGCCCGGTGTGTGAGCCGTGGCCTCCCTGACGTACGAGCTGACGCTGGCCGGCCTCGCGGTCGGCGGCGCGGCGGCCCTCACCGGCATCGGCCTGATCGTCACCTACCGGACGACCGGGGTGCTGAACCTGGCGCACGGCGCGGTCGCCATGATCGCCGCGTACGCGCTCCGGCAGCTGGTCGTCGTCTGGGGATGGCCGCTGTGGCCGGCCGCCCTGGTCACCCTCCTGCTCGTCGCCCCCGGCCTCGGGCTCCTCCTCGACCGGGCCGTCTTCCGCCCCCTGGCCCGCGACGGCGCCGACCCCGCCCGCACCCTGGTCGCCTCGACCGGCGTCTTCGTCCTCCTCGTCGGCGCGGCGGTGCTGCTCTGGGGCGGCGGGGCCCGGGACGACGCGCCGGTGCTCCTCGGCGACGACCCGTGGCTCCAGCTCGCCGTGGTGGCGGCGGTGGCCTGCCTGGTGACGGCGGTGACCCGGTGGACCCGCTTCGGACGGGAGCTGCGGGCCGTGGTCGACAACCGGCGGCTCGCCGTCCTCGCCGGGGTCGACGCGGACCGGATCGCGGCGGCCGGCTGGGCGTTCGGCGCGTTCACCGCCGGGCTGACGGGCGTGCTCCTCGCCCCGTACGTCCGGCTCGACCCGTACGGGCTGCCGCTGCTGGTGGTGGAGGTGATGGCGGTCGCGGTCATCGCCCGGATGCGGTCGCTGCCGGTCGCGATCGGCGCGGCGCTGCTCATCGGGGTGACCCAGGCCCAGCTGACCCGCTTCCACCCCGAGGGCTGGGCGGAGCCGCTGGTCCGGGCGGTGGGCGCCAATCTGTTCGTGATCGCGCTGCTGATCGCGGCGCTGGTCCTGCCCGGCATCGGCGGCAAGGGCCGCGACGCGCTGCCGCCGGCGCCCCGCGCGGGCCGCACCCCGCCGGCCGTGTGGGCGCTCGCCGCCGTGTGTCTGCTGCTCCCCCTGGCCGTCGCCGGCCCCGACCTGCGCACGGCGGTGCAGGTCCCGGCCCTGGCGATCGTCCTCCTCTCGCTGGTCGTCGTCACCGGCCGCGCCGGCCAGATCGCCCTCGGACAGGCCGCCTACGCGGGGCTCGGCGCCCTCTTCACGGTGCTGCTCACCGCGGACGGCCTGCCGGTCCTGGCGGCGCTCGCCCTCGCGGTGCCCCTGACCGGCGCGGCGGGGCTGCTGACCGCCGGTCCGGCGATCCGCCGGCACGGCCTGGCCCTGGCCCTGGCGACGCTCGCGGTGGGCGTGGCGGTGAGCCGCTTCGTCCTCACCCAGCCCTACGCGACGGCCGGCCTGCCCGCCCCGGCCCGCCCGGCGGGCTTCGCCTCCGACCGCGCCTTCTACCTCCTGGAGCTGCTCCTCCTCACGGCCGCCCTGCTCGTGGTGGCGGGGCTCCGCCGGGGCCGCGCCGGACGGGCGCTGGCGGCCCTGCGCGACCACGAGCCGGCGGCGGAGGCCGCCGGCATCGCCTCGACCGCCCTCAAGCTCCTCGCCTTCACCCTGGCCGCGGCCCTGGCGGCGCTGGGCGGCGGCCTCCTCGCGATGGGCGTCCAGGCCCTCGACCCTACCGCCTACGACCCCCTCCGGGGCCTCCTCTGGTTCGCCGCGGTGGTGACCCTCGGCGCCGACCACCTCCTCACCCCCCTCCTGGCCGCGCCGCTCCTGCTCGCCCTGGACGCCGCCGGTCCCGCCGGCGCGGCGGCCGTGGTGATCGGCCTCCTGGCCACCCAGACGGGCCGTCTCCCTCCCCTGACGGCCTTCCTCCCGACCACCCGCCCGAGCCCCCTCCCGACCGCCGGCCGCACCGGCCCCGCGGGTCTCCCGGCCACCGCCCCGGCCCCCGCCGCCCCCACGGGCGCGGCCCCTCGTCCCGGCCCGCCCTCTCCACCGGCGCCGGACCGGGGGGCCCGGCTCGCCGCGGAGGGGCTGTGGTTCACGCACCGGGGCGGCGTGACGGCCCTCCGGGACGCGGGGATCGCGCTGCCGACCGCGCAGGTCACCGCGGTGGTCGGGCCGAACGGCGCGGGGAAGAGCACGCTCTTCGACTGTCTCGCGGGGGCGGCCCGGCCCGGCCGGGGACGGGTCCTGCTGGACGGCGCGGACGTCACCGGCCGCCCCGCGCACGTCCGGGCCCGGCTGGGGATCGCCCGGACGTTCCAGCTGCCGGCGCTGTTCCCGTCCCTCTCCGTGGAGGAGAACGTGCGGGTCGGCGCCGAGCACGGCCACCACCGCGGCCGGCCCGCCGCCGCCACCGAACGCGCCCTGCTCCTGACCGGACTCGCCGGACCCGTCCGCGCCCTGCCCGCGGCGGACCTCCCGACCGGCACACTGCGCCGGGTCGAGCTGGCCCGCGCCCTGGCGGGCGGCCCGCACACCCTGCTCCTGGACGAACCGGCCGCCGGGCTCGACGCGGCCGAGACGGAGGCCCTGTCCCGGCTGCTCGCCGCGCTCGCCGCCGACGGCCTGACCGTCCTGGTGGTGGAGCACGACCGGGACCTCGTCACGGCCACCGCCCGTACCGTCCGCACCATGGAGGGAGGCCGGCTCCGGTCATGAGCGTGGAGGCGGAACTGCGCGGCGCGCGGGTGCGCTACGGCCCCCTGGAGGCCCTGCACGGCCTGGACCTGCCGGTCCCGGCGGGCACGGTGACGCTCCTGACCGGCCGGAACGGCGCGGGCCGCACCACCGCGCTGCGCGCCCTGGCCGGGACGGTCCGGCTCACCGCGGGCCGGGTCCTGTGGCGCGGCGAGGACGTGACCGCGCTGCCGCCGCACGAACGGGCCCGGCGCGGGCTCTGCTTCGTACCGGACCGCGGGGCGGTGTACGAGGGCCTCACCGTCGCCGAGAACCTGGCCCTCGCGGGGCCGGACGCGCCGGTCCCGTACCCCGAGCTCGTCCCGCTGCTGTCCCGGACGGCGGGGACGCTGTCCGGCGGGGAGCGGCGGATGCTGGCGGTGTCGCGGGCGCTGCTGCGTCCGGCGCGGGTGGTGCTGGTGGACGAGCCGGTCCTGGGCATGGCGCCGCCGGTCGCGGCCCGCACGTACGCGCTGCTCGCCGCGCTCGCCGCCCGGGACGGCGCGGCGGTGGTGCTGGCCGAGCAGCGGGTGCCGGACGGTCTGCCGCCCGGCACCCTGGTGCACGAACTCCGGCGCGGGACGCGCGTGTTCAGCGGCGAGGCGGCGGAGCCGCGGGCGCGGCCGCCGGTCAGAGCGGGGCGATCCGCAGCATCATGCCGACGAACAGCCGGTTCGGGTCCGGACCGATGACGCTCTTGTTGGCCTCGTACAGGCGCTTCCAGCCGCCCTTGACCTCGAAGCGGCGGGCGACGCCGGCGAGGGTGTCACCGGCCTGCACGGTGTGGACGCGGCCGCTCAGCCCGTACCGCTTGGAGCAGACCGGCCAGGCGCCCCAGCCCTGCACGCGCAGCACGTCCTCGGCGACGGTGATCTGCTGCTGCCGGGTGGCCAGGTCGGCGCGGCGGGCGTACTTCAGGCCGCCGTACTCGATCCAGGTGGGCTGCCAGAACTGGAGCCCGCCGTAGTAGCCGTTGCCCGTGTTGACGTCCCAGCGTCCGCTGCTCTCGCACTCGGCGACGCAGCCCCACGGCCACTGGTCCTCGGCGCAGGCGTAGGCGGGCACGCCCACCGGTCCCGAGGACGGCGGCGGGGGCACCGCCCCGGTCCCGCCGCCCTGGGCCGCCTCCACGGCGGCCGCCGCGGCGGCGAGCGCGTCGGCGGCGGCCGCGAGGCCGGACCCGGCGGCGGTCCCGGCCACGTCCGGCAGCGCCGGTACGCCGGGGGCTCCCGGGACACCGGGGGCGCCGGGCGCGCCGGCGGTGCCGGGCCCGTCGTCGCCGGGCGCGGCCGTGGCGACGGGCGCCTGGTGGAGGGCGAGCAGCGCCGCCGCGGAGGCCGCCGCGAGCGAGCCGGCTGTCCAAAATCGGATCATCGACATCGCCGCAGGCTAGGTCGGCCCCCGGCGGCCCGGCCCCGTGCCGCGCGGAACGCTGTTCACTTCCCACCCGGTCGGAGTCACCCGCGCCCGGCCCGCCTCCGCACGCGCCAGTGGCAAGTTGCCCCCCTTCCGCGCGTGACCCCGCCCGCGCCTGACCCGTTGAACTCGGCATGAGACGCCCGGGAAAGGCCCGGGGTCCGTCCGTACCGACTCCAGGGAGCCCTCCGTGCCGCGCATGCTCGACGTCAGCGAGGACGTACGCGCCGAGATCGGCGACGAAGAAGCCGACCGGCTGCTCACCGGCGACAACGCCCCGGGCAGCTACGACTGCACCTCCTGCCGCACGCCGGGCGACTCCGAGCAGGAGCGGACCAGCACGGTGCTGTTCGTCGGCGAGGAGACCGCGGTCCTCGCGTTCGCCCACGCCAGCTGCATCCCGTCGCAGGTGGTCCGGGTCGCCGAGGACCAGCTCCAGGGCGCCGTCGCCTCCATCACGGCCGCCGACGCCGCCGACGCGCTCTCGGCCGCCCACCCCGAGCAGGCCGTGCTCGGCGTCACCAGCGGTCTCGTCCTGATCGACGGCGAGCTGCACCCGGCGCTGGTCGTGGAGCCGACGGCGCCGGTGGCCCGGCCCGGGTCCGGCGGGCTCACCGACGAGTTCCTCTCGCTCCTCGCCGAGCAGGGCTTCCACCCGGTCGCCGACCTGAACACCAAGCCGGCCGCGCTGCCCGGCTGGTCCGTCCTGGTCGCCATGGGGCAGCTGCACTCGGTGCTCCAGCCCGGCGCCGGCGGCGCGGGCCAGACCGCCTGGTGGCAGGCGCACCAGCCGCTCCAGGTCACCGAGGGCTGGCGCGCCGCGGCCAACAAGTCGCACACCGTGCTGGTCTTCGCGGCGCCGGTCGGCTCCATCGGCCAGCAGCCGCGCGAGGACCTGCTGCGCGACGCCCTGGAGAAGGCCGCGGTGAACGGGCGCCTGGTCGCCGCCGCGATGCCGCTGGCCGGTACCTGATGGACGACGGGCGGCCGGGGAGGGGGCCGGCGCGTCCGCCGGGCGTCCCGGCCGTACCGCGCCCCCGGCGGGCCCCTCTTTCCGAGAGCCGCCCGCATCCGACGGTCGGCGGGGTCGTTGGCACCTACGTGCACGCATACGACCCATTCCCCCAGCCGTATCCGAGTCCGATCCCCGCCATGCGCCCGGCGCAGGACGTTCCGGCCGGGTACTCGGCGACGCCGATCTTCGATGCCCTGTACTCGGAGTACCGCCGGTCGTTCCGCACGCTCCCGGGCGACCGCAGCGGTGAGGAGGGGCTGGCGTTCCGGGCCTTCGGCACGGCGATGAGCACGGGCCTCTCGGGCTTCTCCGGCCTCCCGGGTCTCCCCGGGGGCCACGGACAGCAGCACGGGGCGTACCCGCCGGTCTGGCAGGCACAGCCCCATCCCCCGCAGGCGGCGCTGCCGCCGGGGCCGCGCAGAAGCCTCTGAGCGCGCCGCGGGAAACGGCCGAGGGCCGGAGTCGTCCCGTACGACTCCGGCCCTCGGCCGTGCTCCCCGCGGGTTACTTCTTCTTGCCGCGCTTCTCGCGCACGCGGACCGAGATGTGGATCGGGGTGCCCTCGAAGCCGAACTCCTCGCGCAGCCGGCGCTCGATGAAGCGGCGGTAGCCGGCCTCCAGGAAGCCCGAGGCGAAGAGCACGAAGCGCGGGGGCTTGGTGCCGGCCTGGGTGCCGAAGAGGATGCGGGGCTGCTTGCCGCCGCGGATCGGGTGCGGGTGGGCGGCGACCAGCTCGCCGAGGAAGGCGTTGAGCCGGCCGGTGGGGATGCGGGTCTCCCAGCCGGCGAGGGCGGTCTCGATCGCCGGGACCAGCTTCTCCATGTGGCGGCCGGTCTTCGCCGAGACGTTGACCCGGGGCGCCCACGCGACCTGCTGCATCTCGGTCTCGATCTCGCGCTCCAGGTAGTAGCGGCGCTCCTCGTCGAGCTCGTCCCACTTGTTGTAGGCGATGACGACGGCGCGGCCGGACTCGACGGCCATCGTGATGATCCGCTGGTCCTGGACCGAGATGTTGTCGGTGGTGTCGATGAGGATGACCGCGACCTCGGCCTTCTCCACGGCGGCGGCCGTGCGGAGGGAGGCGTAGTAGTCGGCGCCGGCCTGGAGGTGGACCTTCTTGCGGATGCCCGCGGTGTCGACGAACTTCCACGTCACGCCGCCGAGCTCGATGAGCTCGTCGACCGGGTCGCGGGTGGTGCCGGCCAGCTCGTTGACGACCACGCGGTCCTCGCCGGCGACCTTGTTGAGCAGGGAGGACTTGCCGACGTTGGGGCGGCCGATGAGGGCGATGCGGCGGGGGCCGCCGACGGCCTTGCCGAAGGTCTGCTCGGGGGCCTCGGGCAGCTTCCGCAGGACCTCGTCGAGGAGGTCGCCGGTGCCGCGGCCGTGCAGCGAGGAGACGGGGAACGGCTCGCCGAGGCCCAGCGACCAGAGCGTGGCCGCGTCGGCCTCGCCGGACTGGCCGTCGACCTTGTTGGCGGCGAGGACGACGGGCTTGCCGGCACGGCGGAGCAGCTTGACGACGGCCTCGTCGGTGTCGGTGGCGCCGACGGTGGCGTCCACCACGAAGAGGCAGGCGTCGGCGGCCTCGATGGCGTACTCGGCCTGGGTGGCGACGGAGGCGTCGATGCCGAGGACGTCCTGCTCCCAGCCGCCGGTGTCGACGACCTTGAAGCGGCGGCCGGCCCATTCGGCCTCGTAGGTGACGCGGTCGCGGGTGACGCCCGGCTTGTCCTCGACGACCGCCTCGCGACGGCCGATGATGCGGTTCACCAGGGTCGACTTGCCGACGTTCGGACGGCCGACGACGGCGAGGACGGGGAGCGGGCCGTGGCCGGCCTCCTCGATCGCCTCCTCGACGTCCTCGGCGTCGAAGCCCTCTTCCGCGGCGAGCTCCATGAACTCCGCGTACTCGGCGTCGCCAAGTGCCCCGTGGTCGTGCTGGTCGTTCATGAAGTCCGTTCCTTGATCATTCGTGGTCGGTGGTCCCGGCCGGCCGGGGCCGGTGGGCCCACTACTGTGAGTGTCCCTCAGCGCCCGGTGAGGCGCCTGGCGTTTTTCAGGTGGCCGGTGAGGTGCTCCTGGATCCGGAGCGTGGCCTCGTCCAGCGCCTTGCGGGTACGCCGCCCGCTGCCGTCACCGGCGTCGAAGGGGTCGCCGAAGACGACGTCCACCCGGCTGCGGAGGGCCGGCAGCCCCTTCGCCAGCCGTCCGGGCCGGTCGGTGCTGCCCAGCACCGCGACCGGAACGATCGGGGCGCCGCTGCGGACGGCGAAGTAGGCGAGGCCGGCGCGGAGCGAGGCGAAGTCGCCCTCGCCTCGGGTGCCCTCGGGGAAGATCCCGAGGACCCCGCCCCGCTCCAGCACGCCGAGCGCGTGCCCGATCGCCTTGCGGTCGGTGGAGTCGCGGTCGACCTTGACCTGTCCGATGCCTTCGAGGAAGCCGCCCAGCGGCCCGACGAACGCTTCCTTCTTGATCAGGAAGTGGACGGGGCGCGGGGCGGTGCCCATGAGCATGGGGCCGTCGATGTTGTGCGCGTGGTTCACGGCGAGGATGACGGGGCCGGAGGCCGGCACCCGCCAGGCGCCGAGCACGCGCGGCTTCCAGAAGCCGTACATCAGCCCGATGCCGATGCGGCGGCCGACGGCGGCCCCCTTCACGGAGGGCTGGGTCACTTGCCGCCCGTCCGCTTCTCCTCCACCAGGGTGACGACGCACTCGATGACCTGGTCGAGGGTGAGCTCGGTCGTGTCCACCTCGACGGCGTCTCCGGCCTTGGCGAGCGGGGAGGTCTTGCGGCTGGAGTCCGCCGCGTCCCGCTTGACCAGGGCCTCCTGGGTGGCCTTCACGTCGGCGCCCTTCACCTCGCCGGAGCGGCGGGCGGCACGGGCCTCGGGCGAGGCGGTGAGGAAGATCTTGAGGTCGGCGTCGGGGAGCACGGTCGTGCCGATGTCCCGGCCCTCGACGACGATGCCCTGCTCGGCCTCGCGGGCGATGGTCCGCTGGAGCTCGGTGATGAGCGCGCGGACCTCCGGGACGGCGCTGACCGCGCTGACCTTGGAGGTGACCTCCTCCGTCCGGATCGGGCCGGAGGCGTCGGCGCCGTCGACGGTGATGGTCGGGCGGGACGGGTCGGTGCCGGAGACGATGACGGGCTTGCCGGCGGCCGCGGCGACGGCGTCGGCGTCGTGGACGTCCACCCCGTTGCCGATCATCCACCAGGTGATCGCCCGGTACTGGGCGCCGGTGTCCAGGTAGCTCAGCCCCAGCTTGGCGGCGACCGCCTTCGAGGTGCTCGACTTGCCCGTGCCGGAGGGGCCGTCGATGGCGACGATCACGGATTCCACGTTGAGGGGGACCTTCCTGGGGTGGGCGGCGGCCCCGGCGGCAGTCCGGGACCCCTACAAGGTTACCGAGTCCCCCGCCCCCGTCCGGCCCAGCGTCTCCCGCCCCCCGCGCGGACCGGCTTCCCCGCCGCCCGCGCGGGCCCGCTCCCCGCCGCCACCGCGCCGCGGTCCGCCGCTCACCGGGCCCGTGCCGTGCGGCTCCTCAGGGGGTGCGGAGGGACCAGCCCTGGGCCTGGAGGGCCTGGGAGAGGGCGGGTGCCGCCGTGGGGTCGACCATGAGCTGGACGAGACCCGCCTGCTGGCCGGTCGCGTGCTCGATCCGGACGTCCTCGATGTTGACCCCGACCCGCCCCGCGTCCGCGAAGATCCGCGCCAGCTCGCCCGGCCGGTCGCTGATGAGCACGGCCACGGTCTCGTACGCCGTCGGTGCCGCCCCGTGCTTGCCGGGCACCCGTGCGCGGCCCGCGTTGCCGCGCCGCAGCACGTCCTCGACCCCGGAGGCGCCGTCCCGGCGCTTCTCCTCGTCGGCGGACTGGAGCGACCGCAGCGCGCGGACGGTCTCGTCGAGGTCGGCGGCGACGCCGGAGAGGACGTCGGCGACCGGCCCGGGGTTGGCGGAGAGGATCTCGATCCACATGCGCGGGTCGGACGCGGCGATCCGCGTGACGTCCCGGATGCCCTGCCCGCAGAGCCGTACGGCCGACTCCTCGGCCTCCTCCAGACGGGCCGCGACCATCGAGGAGACCAGCTGGGGGGTGTGGGAGACGAGCGCGACCGCGCGGTCGTGGGCGTCGGCGTCCATGACGACGGGCACGGCCCGGCAGAGCGCGACGAGCTCCAGCGCGAGGTTGAGGACCTCGGTGTCGGTGGACCGGGTCGGGGTGAGGACCCACGGCCGGCCCTCGAAGAGGTCGGCGGTTGCGGCGAGCGGGCCGGAGCGCTCCTTGCCGGACATCGGGTGGCTGCCGATGTACGGGGTGAGGTCGAGGCCCGTCTCCTCCAGCTCGCGCTGCGGGCCGCCCTTGACGCTGGCCACGTCGAGGTAGCCGCGGGCGGCCCCGGCGCGCATGGCCTCGGCGAGGGTGGCGGCGACGTGCGCCGGCGGTACGGCGACGATCGCGAGGTCCACCCGGCCCTCGGGTTCCGTGTCGGTGCCCGCGCCGAGCGAGGCGGCGGTCCGGGCGCTCGCCGGGTCGTGGTCGCGCAGGTGGACCGTGACGCCCCGGCCGGCGAGGGCGAGTGCGGCGGAGGTGCCGATCAGTCCGGTTCCGATGACGAGCGCTGTTCTCACGGGGGATGTCCTTGGGGCGCGGGGCGGTAAGGGCCCAGCCTAGTCAGCCGCCGGGGGCACGCGCGCGTGCGCCCGCCCCGCGAGACGCGGGACGGGCGCGGCCGTGCCGTGCCGTACGGAGGGACGGCTCAGAGCTTCTGCGACCGGATGATGTCCTCGAGCGACCCGCCCTGCGGCAGGGATCCGCCCGGCGTCAGCTTGTCGACGGCCCGCGGCAGGGACCGGGCGATCTCGTCGGCGGCCTCCTGCGGGGTGACCCCGGCGTCCTGCGCGACCTTCTGGAGGGTCTCGTCGGGGAGCGCCTGGGCGATCTGGGTCCCGTCGACGGGCTTGTTCTCGCCGGTGCCGATCCAGGACTGTGCCTGGTCGGCGAGGCCGGACCGGGTGAGCAGGTCGAGGAGTCCGCCGAGCGGGTTCTGCCCGCCGGCTCCGGCCGCGCCCGCCGTGCCGCCGCTCCCCCGGCCGCCCGCGAGGGCGCCGAGGAGGGAGCCGAGGATGCCGCCGGCGGCGCCGCCCTGACCGCCCGCCCCGCCGAGCAGGGAGCCGAGGAGACCGCCGAGATCGTTACCCGCCATGGTGCTGCCTTTCGTCCGGTCGAGGACCCGGTGCGGACCGCTGGAGAACATCCCCAATCTCACCCACGGGGGGACATCACGCCACCGGGGGCGGGCGCGGTCCGCCGAGCGGGTAGAAAGGGCGGATGCTGCTCCATGTCATCCCCTTCGACGAGTGGGCCGAGTGGTCCGCGGACCCCGGTCGCCCCTATGCCCCGCCGTCGCTCGCCGCGGAGGGCTTCGTGCACTGTTCGCCCGACGAGCAGGCGGCGCTGGCGATCGCCGACGCCCACTACCGGGACGTGCCGGGCCCGCTCCTGGTGCTGGTGGTCGACGCGTCCCTGCTGTCCGGGGAGGTCCGCTGGGAGGGGTCGGAGGACCGGCTCTTCCCGCATGTGTACGGACCGGTCGAGCGGGCCGCGGTGACCTCCGTCCTGGAGGTGCTGCGCGACGCGGACGGCCGTGCGAGGGAGTTGGTGCCCTGGGTGTAGCCCGGGTCCGGCGTGTTGCGGGGACGGCGGGGCGTACGGGGCGAAGCTGGGCCGTATGACTTCACGGACGACACCCCGCCGGACGGTGCTGCTCGCCGCGGCGGCCCTCACGACGGCGACCGCGGCGACGACCACCGGCTGCGGCTCGGACGACGGGGGCGGCGACGGCGGTACGGAGTCGAGCGCCCCGTCCTCCGCCGAGCCCACCGCCTCCGCGGAGCCCGCCGAGCCGTCCGGCACGGCGTCCGCCTCCACGACGGGCCCGGCCGGCACCCCGCTGGCGAAGACCTCGGAGATCCCGGTGGGCGGCGGCACGGTCTTCGCGGACCGGAAGGTGGTCGTGACGCAGCCGGTGGAGGGCGAGTTCAAGGCGTTCTCGGCGATCTGCACCCACCAGGGCTGCACGGTGAACAAGGTGGCGGACGGCACGATCGACTGCCCGTGCCACGGTTCGAGGTTCGCCATCGCCGACGGGGCGGTGAGGAAGGGGCCGGCGACGCGGCCGCTGCCCGCCGAGGAGATCACCGTCTCCGGGGAGACGATCACCCTCGCGTAGCCTGGCCGCCATGGACATGTCCCCCGAGGCGCTGGTGCGCGAGCACACCGTCTACGCCTGTGTGATGGGCTCGCGCGCCTTCGGCCTGGCGACCGAGGACAGCGACACCGACGTGCGGGGCGTCTACCTCGCCCCGACGCCGCTCTTCTGGCGGTTCGACAAGCCCCCGGCGCATGTGGAGGGCCCGGCGCCGGAGCAGTTCAGCTGGGAGCTGGAACGCTTCTGCGAGCTGGCCCTCCGCAACAACCCCAACGTCCTGGAGTGCCTCCACTCCCCGCTCGTCACCCACACCACCGTGTGGGGGGAGGAGCTCCGCGAGCTGCGCGGCGCCTTCCTCTCCCGGCAGGCGCACGGCACCTTCGTGCGGTACGCGGGCGGCCAGCGCCGCAAGCTGGAGGCGGACGTCCGCCAGTACGGGCGGCCGCGCTGGAAGCACGCCATGCACCTGCTGCGGCTGCTGACGAGCTGCCGGGACCTGCTCCGCACCGGCACCCTGCGGATCGACGTGGGCGAGGACCGGGAGCGGCTGCTCGCCGTCAAGCGCGGCGAGCTGACGTGGCCGGAGGTCGAGTCCTGGATGAACCGCCTCCAGGACGAGGCCGACACCGCCCTCGGCGCCACCCCGCTGCCCGCCGCCCCCGACCACGCGCGCGTGCAGGACCTCCTGCTCCGCGCCCGCCGCGCCTCAGCCCTTCAGGAGCTCTAGCCGGGCCCGTACGACGAGGTCGTGGAGGGCGTCGCCGGCCCGGACCGCGTCCGGGAGGTCCGAGGCCGCCTGGGCCGCGTCCAGCACGCCGTGCAGGGCCTCCACCTCGGCCCGTACGTCCTCCGTGACGACCTCGGCGGCGCCGTGCTCGGCGGCGGTCTTCGCGGCGACCAGCCCGGGGATCCGCGCCGGGGCCTCCGGGACCTCCCCCACGAGGGTCGGCAGGTGGGCCTGGACCTCGCCGGAACGCATCAGGTGGATGCCGGTGAGGAGCGCCCGGTAGGTGTAGAGCAGCGGCTTCAGCTCGCCGCTCCGCTCGAAGAGCCGCCACTGGGTCGCGGCGAAGCCCCGGTAGTGGTGGGCGTGGTGGGTGGTGAGCACCCCGGGCACGAGGTCGGTCAGCTCGGCGTGGACCGGGGTGGTGTGCACGACCAGCGGCGAGGTCAGCTGCTCCAGCACGTAGCCGTTGCGGCGCAGCATCAGCCGGGCGAACTTCCGCAGGTCGTGGGTGACGAGGTCCATCTCGACGCCGTCCCGCGCCCACATCCGGTCCCGGGTCTCCTCCGGCTCGCGGAGCCCGACCAGCGCCTCCGCCGGGAGCAGGTGGACGCCGCGCAGGTCCACGTCGGAGTCGCGGGACGGGAAGCCGTACAGGTGGGCTCCGGAGACCGTGGCGAAGAGGAGGGGGTCCGGTTCCCCGGCCACCACGGAGGTCAGTTCGGCCTTGTGGGCCTCAAGGGTGAGCGTCATGGGGCCCAAGCCTCCCAGAAGCCGCTCACGCGTCCCAGAGGGCCCCGAGGGCCAGCAGCTCCTCCCGGTGCTCGATCCCCGCGGTCCACGCGTCCGGCCAGGCGGCGGCGCCGAGGTGCGCCCCCGCGAAGGCGCCGGCGAGGGCGGCGATCGAGTCGGAGTCGCCCCGGGTGCAGGCGGCCCGGCGCAGCGCGGTCAGCGGCTCCTCCGGGAAGAGCAGGAAGCAGAGCAGCCCGGTGGCGAGCGCCTCCTCGGCGATCCAGCCGTCGCCCGTGTACGCGCAGGGGTCGAGCTCGGGGTCGGCGGTGCGCTGCACGGCGTCGAGCCGTTCCAGGACGGCGAGGCACTCGTCCCAGCCGCGCCGGACGAAGTGCAGGGCGTCGGGGTCCTGGGAGCGGGTCCACAGGTCGCCGAGCCAGCGCTCGTGGTAGCGGTCGCGGTTCTCGTACGCGTACGAGCGGAGCTGTCCGACGAGCCCGGCCGGGTCGACCCCCTGGGCGAGCAGCCACACGGCCCGCGCGGTGAGGTCGGAGGCGGCGAGCCCGGTGGGGTGGCCGTGGGTGAGCGCGGCCTGGAGCTGGGCGGCGCCGGCGGCGGACTCCCCGTACTCGTGGAGCAGCCCGAGGGGCGCGACCCGCATGTTGGCGCCGCAGCCCTTGGAGTCGATCTGGCTGGCGTCCTGCCAGACGCGGTCGGTCATCAGGAGCGCGCAGGCGTTCAGACAGGTCCGGCCGGGAGCCCGGTTGTTCTCGGGCGAGCGGTACCAGTCGACGAACTCCCTGCGCAGTTCGTCGGCGAGGCGTTCCGGCCCGGCGACCCCGCGCTCCTGGCAGGCGCGCAGCGCCCGTGCCACGGAGAGGGTCATCTGGGTGTCGTCGGTGATCCTGCCGTCCTCGGGCAGCGCGAGGTCGCGCCAGGGCCCGTACCACCGGAGGATCGTCGGCACGTCGCTGAACTCGGTGCGGCGGCCGAGGGCGTCGCCCAGCGCCAGCCCCATCAGCGTGCCCGTCGCGGCCTGCTTGGTCATGAGGATCGTCCTTCCGGTCGGAGCAGTGGCGGGTGGAGGGCCGTGGCCTCTCCCGCCCGGTAGAGCGCGGCCGGTTTCCCCCGTCCGCCGGTGCGGCGCGGCGGTCCCTCCACGGCCTCGACGAAGCCGGGCGTGGTGAGGACCTTGCGCCGGAAGTTGGGGCGGTCCAGCGGGACGCCCCAGACCGTCTCGTACACCTCCCGCAGCTCGCCGAGGGTGAACTCGGGCGGGCAGAAGGCGGTGGCGAGGCAGGTGTACTCCAGCTTGGAGCCGACGCGGTCGCGGGCGTCGGCGAGGATCAGGTCGTGGTCGAAGGCGAGCGGCGGGACCTCGTCGTAGGGCAGCCAGCGGGCCTCGGCGGCGTCGCCGCCGCCGCGCGGTTCGGGCAGGTCGGGGACGAGCGCCGTGTACGCGACCGAGACGACCCGCATCCTGGGGTCGCGGTCGGGTTCGGTGTAGGTGCGGAGCTGTTCGAGGTGGAGTCCGGCGACGGTGGCGTCGGGCAGCCCGGTCTCCTCGGCGAGTTCGCGGCGGGCGGCGGTGCCGGCGGACTCGCGGGGCAGCACGAAGCCGCCGGGGAGCGCCCAGGCGCCCGCGTACGGCTCCTGGCCGCGCTGGACGAGGAGGACGTGCAGCCGGTCGCCGCGGACGGTGAGGACGGCGAGGTCGACGGTGACGGCGAAGGGCTCGAAGGCCCGGGGGTCGTACCCCTCGGGGCGCGGCGGGGTGCTCATCGGCGCTCCGGAAGCGGGTCGGTGAGGTGCCAGCCCTCGGCGAGGAGCGCGTCGACGGCGGCGACGGCGGTGGCGAGGCGTTCCTCGTGGGGGCCGGTGAGGACGACGGTGCGGCGGCCGCTGTGGGCGAGCTGGGTGAGGAAGCGGGCGGTCATCCAGGGGCGGAGGTGTGCGCCGTCGCGCAGTCCGTCGTCCTCGAAGGCGACGCCCCGGTGGTCCGTGAGGAGCCAGAGGTGCTGCCGGCCGCGGGCGGCGATCTCGCCGGTGTCGGGGCTGGTGGTGCCCAGGTACCGCTCGTGCCAGATCGTGGTGGCGAAGGCGTCGGTGTCGCAGACGAGGACGGGCGAGCCGTCGCGGGCGGCCTCCTCCTCCAGCTCGGCCTGGCGCTGGGCGATGACGGGGAAGTCGGAGGTGTGGAAGGCGACGTCGGACCAGGTGGCGCCGGGTTCGCGCGCCCGCAGCTCGGCGAGCTTGAGCTCGCTGTACTCGCGGCCGTACTCGGCGACGTACCGGGTGCGCGCCCAGATCCCGCCGCGCCGCCGGTAGTGGTCGGCGAGGGCGAGGGCCATGGTGGTGGTGCCGGTGGACTCGGCGCCGAGGACGACGATCCGGCGGGTGAGCGCGGCCCGCACGGGCGCGGAGAGGTGGTCCCAGCAGCCGGCGGGGTCGGCGCGGACGGCGGTGCCCGAGACGGGGAAGGCCGTGCGGCCGGGGTCGACGAGCACGGGTACGGCGCCGAAGCGGCGGGCCAGTTCGTCGCCGTACGGCTCCGAGGTGAAGACGGCGTCGACGGCCTCGGGGACGGCGGCCCGGAAGACGGCCATGTGGGCGTCCCACACGCCGGGGTCGGTGAGGTCGACGGAGTTGTCGTCGACGGCGCCGACGACGAGGGCGTCGGGGTGGACCTCGCGCATCCAGGCGACCCGTTCCTCCAGGGACAGGGACTCGACGGAGGAGGCGCAGACGAGGACGGTGACGCGCTCGCAGGCGGCGACGGCGGTGCGGACGAGGTGGTGGTGGCCGGCGTGCGGCGGATAGAACTTGCCGAGGACGAGGCCGTGGCCGTACGGGGTCATGCCGCCGCCTCCAGGGGGCGCCGCGCGGGGGCGAGGCCGCGGCTCCAGCCGCGCAGACCGAGGACGCAGAGCGTCAGGAAGCCCACGTACAGCAGCGAGGTCAGGTAGAGGCCCTTGTACGCGTACAGGGGCACGTAGACCACGTCGGCGGCGATCCAGAGCCACCAGGACTCCAGCCGCTTGCGGCACTGGCCGTAGGTGGCCATGAGCGAGAGGCCGGTGGTGAGGGCGTCCCAGAAGGGGACGGTGGAGTCGGTGGCCCGGTCCAGGAGGAGGGTGAGGGCGCAGGTCCCCACCGTCCCCGCCGCCAGCAGCCAGGTCCACTCGGTGCGGCTGGTGCGCCGTACCGGAAGGGCTTCGGCGGAGCCTGGTCCACCCCCGTGGGTCCAGGTCCACCAGCCGTAGGCGGCGAGGACGATGAAGACGATCTGGAGGCCGGCGTCGGCGTAGAGGCCGGCCTGGGTGAAGAGCAGGACGAAGAAGAGGTTGTTGGCGATGCCGACCGGCCAGTTGGCGAGGTGCTGGCGGGCGACGAGCCAGACGCAGAGGGCGCCGCTGCCGAAGCCGAGGACCTCGGTCCAGCTCACCGGGGTGTCCAGCAGCGTGAAGAGGGGCCGCTGGAGGGGTTCGAGTACGTCCGCGAGGCTCACGCCCACCTCCTTAAGAGTCACTCTGACTATAAAAGGTGCGGGGGGTGAGCACAAGGCCGATACGCACGAAGGGGCCCATGTCCGCGACGCGGACACGGGCCCCTTCCGGGCGGGAGGCGGTCCTACAGACCGACCTCCTTCATCAGCATGCCGACCTCGGTGTTGGACAGGCGGCGCAGCCATCCCGACTTCTGGTCGCCCAGCCCGATCGGGCCGAACGCGGTGCGGACCAGCTTCTCCACCGGGAAGCCCGCCTCGGCGAGCATCCGGCGCACGATGTGCTTGCGGCCCTCGTGGAGCACGACCTCGACCAGGTAGTTCTTGCCGACCTGCTCGACCACGCGGAAGTGGTCGGCGCGGGCGTAGCCGTCCTCCAGCTCGATGCCGTCCTTGAGCCGCCTGCCGACCTCACGGGGCAGCGGACCGGTGACGGCGGCGAGGTAGGTCTTCTTCACGCCGTACTTGGGGTGGGTGAGACGGTGGGCCAGCTCGCCGTGGTTGGTGAGCAGGATGATGCCCTCGGTCTCCGTGTCGAGCCGACCGACGTGGAAGAGCCGGGTCTCGCGGTTGGTGACGTAGTCGCCCAGGCACTGGCGGCCGTCCGGGTCCTCCATGGTGGAGACGACGCCGGCCGGCTTGTTCAGCGCGAAGAACTGGTACGACTGGGTGGCGACGGACAGGCCGTCGACCCGGATCTCGTCGCTCTCCGCCACACGGAGGCCCTGCTCCAGGACGATCTCGCCGTTGACCTCGACACGGGCCTGCTCGATCAGCTCCTCGCAGGCGCGGCGCGAGCCGTAGCCGGCGCGGGCCAGCACCTTCTGCAGCCGCTCGCCCTCCTGCTCGGCGCCCGGGAAGGTCTTGGGGGTCTTGACCTCGGGCTTGTTCGCGTACCGCTCCCGGTTGCGCTCCTCGGTCCGGGTGTCGTACTCGCGCGAGCGCGACGGGGCGGCCGTGCGACCGCCACCACGCTGCTGCTGCTGCCTCGGGGACTGCTTCGGGCCTCCCTTGGCACCGCCGCGGGCCGCGTCGCCGCGGCCCTTGCGGGCACCGCCGGGGCCGCCCTTGGCGCTGTCCGAGGGCATGCTCACGTCGTAGCTGCGCTCCTCGGGACGGGCCTTGCGCGGGCGGCCGGCGCTCTGGCCGCGCTCGTCGCGGCCGTTGCCCGCTCCCCGGTAGTTGTTGCCGCGGCCGCCGCTCTTGGCACCACGGCTCCCGCCGTTGTTTCCGCTGTTCCTGCCGCTGCTGCTTCGCATCACGCTTCCGTCGTCTCTTCGTCCGCTGGTTCGTCCCTGTCGGGATCGAACGACGGAACGCCTTCCAGGGAGTCCGGTTCGACCGCGTCCGCCTCGGGGAGGAAGGGCGCGAGCTCCGGGAGCTCGTCCAGGCCGCGCAGGCCCATCCGCTCCAGGAAGTAGTTCGTCGTCCTGTACAGGATCGCACCTGTTTCGGGTTCCGTGCCCGCCTCCTCCACGAGAGCCCGCTGGAGGAGGGTCCGCATCACGCCGTCGCAGTTGACCCCGCGGACGGCGGAGACCCGGGAACGGCTGACCGGCTGGCGGTACGCGACCACCGCCAGGGTCTCCAGCGCCGCCTGGGTCAGCCGGGCCTGCTGGCCGTCGAGGACGAACGCCTCGACGGCGGCGGCGTGGGCGGGCCGGGTGTAGTAGCGCCAGCCGCCGGCGACCCGGCGCAGCTCGAAGCCGCGCCCGTCGGCGGTGTACTCGTCGGCCAGCTCGTGGAGGGCGTCGGCGACCTCGCGCGGGGCGCGGTCGAGGACCTTGGCGAGGTGGGCCTCGGTGGCGGGCTCGTCGACGACCATGAGGACGGCTTCGAGGGCGGGCTTGAGGTCGCTCATGCGGGCTCCGGTGCTTCCTGGTCGAACTCTGCCGTGACACGGGTCTCACCGTCGCCGCCGGTCCAGGAGACGGTGAGGTCGCCGAGGGGGTCCTCCTGGTCGAGGGCGACGGCCCTCTCCCGGTAGAGCTCCAGGAGGGCGAGGAAGCGGGCGACGACGGTGAGGGTGTCCCCGGCGTCCTCGACCAGCTCCCGGAAGTGCGCGGTGCCGCGCTCGCGCAGCAGGGCGGCGACGATCCCCGCCTGCTCCTGGACGCTGACCAGCGGGGCGTGGATGTGGTCCACGTAGACCTGCGGCGCGGCCTTGGGCTGCATGGCCTTCACCGCGAGCTTCGCGAAGCCCTCGGCGCCGATCGAGAGGACGACCTCGGGCAGCAGCTCCGCGTGGTGCGGCTCCAGGCCGACGGTGCGGGGGTGGCGCCGGCCCTCCGCCTCCCAGCGGTCGGAGAGGATCTCGGCGATCCGCTTGTACGCGCGGTACTGGAGCAGGCGGGCGAAGAGCAGGTCGCGGGCCTCCAGGAGGGCGAGGTCGGCCTCGTCCTCGACCTCGGCCGCGGGCAGCAGCCGGGCGGCCTTGAGGTCGAGCAGCGTGGCGGCGACGACCAGGAACTCGGTGGTCTGGTCGAGGTCCCCGTCCGGCCCGAGGTTCCGGAGGTGGGCCATGAACTCGTCGGTGACCTGGGAGAGGGCGACCTCGGTGACGTCCAGCTTGTGCTTGGTGATCAGCTGGAGGAGCAGGTCGAACGGCCCCTCGAAGTTGGCGAGCCGCACGGTGAAGCGCCCGTCACCGGCGTCGGTGGCGGACTCGCCGGCGGCCTCGGGGCGGGACCCGGGGGCCGGTACGGGCGCGGGAGCCGGTACGGGCGCGGGGTCCGGTACGGGCGCGGGGTCCGGTACGGGCGCGGGGTCCGGTACGGGCGCGGGGTCCGGCTCGGGTCCGGGGGCCGGCGCAGGGGCCGGGGCGGGTCCGGGGGCCGGGGCGGGTCCGGGGGCCGGGGCGGGGGCCGGCGCAGGTGCGGGGGCCGGTGCGTCTTCCGTGGCGCCGTCCGGCAGGCCGCCGCCCCGTCCCAGCGCGCGGCGGCGCGGTGGGCGGGGCGTCTCGTCGGCGTGCGGGTGCATCGGGAGCGGTTCCAGGGGTGCGGGGGCGGGGCCGCCCGCAGGGTACCGTCAGCGGCCGCGCAGACGGCGGACCAGGATGCTCGCGTCGCCGCGGGACTCCAGGTCGGCCAGGACCACGGCGACCGCCTCGCGGACGATCCGCCCGCGGTCGACGGCGAGGCCGTGCTCGCCGCGCAGCACCAGGCGCGCGTGCTCCAGGTCCATCAGCTCCTCGGCGGAGACGTAGACCGTGATCTTCTCGTCGTGGCGCTCCCGCCCGCTGGGGCGCCGGTTGGTGGTCCGGCCCCGGCGCCGCGCGGGAGCGGCCGCCTGGGCGGCCGCCTTGACGGGGGCGGGCTGCTGCGCGGGGACCGACTCGGCCTCCCGGGCGCGCGGCTCGGCCGCCTCCGAGTCGGCCGCCGTGTGCTCGGCGGAACCGGCGGAGGCACCGCCGTCCGCGCCGGCCGCCGTGTCGCTCTCACCCGCCGGAGCGGGAACGGTTCGGCGGGGCGAGGACGACTGCAGCGCCATCCCCCCGGTCGTACGGAAGAGTTCGTCGGCTCCGGGCAGACTCACTCGGCGTGACACCGGGCGAGCACCTCCCTGGCGAGCTGGCGGTAGGCGGCGGCACCCACGGAGTTGGAGGCGTACGTGGTGATCGGCTCGCCGGCGACCGTGGTCTCCGGGAAGCGCACCGTCCGGCCGATGACCGTGTGGTAGACGTGATCGTCGAACGCCTCCACGACCCGCGCGAGGACCTCGCGGGAGTGCACGGTCCGCGAGTCGTACATGGTGGCGAGGATGCCGTCGAGCTCCAGCTCGGGGTTGAGCCGCTCCTGGACCTTCTCGATGGTCTCGGTCAGCAGGGCGACACCGCGCAGCGCGAAGAACTCGCACTCCAGCGGCACGATGACCTTGTGGGCCGCCGTCAGGGCGTTCACGGTCAGCAGGCCGAGCGAGGGCTGACAGTCGATCACGATGTAGTCGTAGTCGTTCATCAGCGGCTTGAGGGCGCGCTGGAGCGTGGACTCGCGCGCGACCTCGGAGACCAGCTGCACCTCGGCGGCGGAGAGGTCGATGTTGCTCGGCAGCAGGTCCATGTTGGGGACCGCCGTCTTGAGCAGGACCTCGTCCGCCGACATGCCCCGCTCCATGAGCAGGTTGTAGACGGTGAGGTCGAGCTCCATCGGGTTCACGCCGAGGCCGACCGACAGGGCACCCTGCGGGTCGAAGTCGACGAGCAGCACCCGTCGTCCGTACTCGGCGAGCGCGGCGCCCAGATTGATGGTCGACGTGGTCTTGCCGACGCCGCCCTTCTGGTTGCACATCGCGATGATCTTGGCGGGACCGTGGTCGGTCAGCGGGCCCGGGATCGGGAAGTACGGCAGCGGCCGTCCGGTCGGGCCGATCCGCTCGCGGCGCTGGCGGGCAGCGTCGGGCGCGAGGGTGGCCGCGTACTCCGGGTCGGGCTCGTACTCGGCGTCGGGGTCGTAGAAGTGCCCCTCGGGCAGCTCGTCGTAGGCGGCGAAGTGGGTGGACTCTCGGCCCATCTCGTTGCCGGCCGTGGCGTTCACGTGTAGGCCGTCCATCGTCTTCAGCGTGTGGGTTGTCGTCATGGGCTGGTGCGTCGCGAAGGTCCGCACCGCGACGGAGCCCACCGGGGCACCTGGCGCACCGCTCCCGGGAGTAAATGTCGACTCATTCACAAGTCGTCTTACCTCCTTGGATGTGACCAGGAACATTTATCGATAGGTCAGCGTGGCACCATGCCGACGGTTGGCGACTCTATGGCGTGTCACCGGTCCGCAGCAACACAATCGCCCGGACCCGGCCCGTTGTGTCGGCAACCGAACACGCCGCTGTCAAGGGTGCGCGGCCACGCATCCACACGTTTCAGGGGTGTGCGAAACGGTTAAAGGGTTACGTTCGAGGCGTGTTGACCGAACGTTTTGGCGTGGCCGGAGACACAGCCGGCCGGACCTTGTCGAACAAGGTCCGGCCGGGTGTGTGACATTGACGGCGGGCGTTGACGGGACCGTCACGGAGCCGCCGGCGGGGCGCCCCGAGGTCAGCCGACGAGGGCGCTCAGCTCGACGTGCTCGTAGCCGTGCGCCTCGGCCACCTCCTTGTAAACCACCTTGCCGTCATGGGTGTTGAGGCCCAGACCGAGGGCGGCGTCGCGGCGGATCGCCTCGGCCCAGCCGTTGTTCGCCAGCGACACGATGTAGGGCAGCGTCGCGTTGGTGAGGGCGTAGGTGGAGGTGTTCGGGACCGCGCCGGGCATGTTGGCGACGCAGTAGAAGACCGAGTTGTGGACCTGGAAGGTCGGCTCGGCGTGGGTGGTCGGGTGCGAGTCCTCGAAGCAGCCGCCCTGGTCGATCGCGATGTCGACAAGGACACTTCCGGGCTTCATCTTGGCGACGAGCTCGTTGGTGACCAGCTTCGGGGCCTTGGCGCCCGGGATGAGGACGGCGCCGATGACGAGGTCGGCCTCGACGACGGCCTTCTCCAGCTCGTAGGCGTTGGAGACCATCGTCTGCACCTTGGTGCCGAAGATCTTGTCGGCCTCGCGGAGCTTGTTGATGTCGCGGTCGAGCAGGGTCACGTGGAAGCCCATGCCGACGGCGATCTGGGTGGCGTTCCAGCCGGAGACGCCGCCGCCGATGACGACGGCCTTGCCGGCGTGGGTGCCGGGGACGCCGCCGGGGAGGACGCCGCGGCCGCCGGCCGGGCGCATCAGGTGGTAGGCGCCGACCTGCGGGGCCAGGCGGCCCGCGACCTCGGACATCGGGGCGAGCAGCGGGAGCGCGCGGTTCGCGGTCTCGACCGTCTCGTAGGCGATGGCGGTGGTGCCGGACTCCAGGAGGGCGTCCGTGCACTCCTTGGAGGCGGCCAGGTGCAGGTAGGTGAAGAGCGTCTGGTCCTTGCGGAGGCGGTGGTACTCCTCCGCGATCGGCTCCTTGACCTTGAGGAGCAGGTCGGCGGTGGCCCAGACCTCGTCGGCGGTGGCGAGGATCTCGGCGCCCGCGGCGACGTACTCCTCGTCCGTGATCGAGGAGCCGACGCCGGCGTTCTGCTCGATGAAGACCTGGTGGCCGTTGCGGACGAGCTCGTGGACACCGGCGGGGGTGATGGCCACGCGGAACTCGTTGTTCTTGACCTCGCGGGGGATGCCGACCTTCATCGTCGATCACGGTCCTTGAATCAGGGGGATAACTGGTGCACTGCGATACATACCCCCATGCACTGCGGCGCACCGGGGCAGACCACGTTCGAACGCGGCGGAACCAGTCTAATGAAGGAGTTCCCGCTGTCTAGCCTTTCAAAGTACTAATCTTCCGTGGACCCACTGCGGATTTCGTAGGCAAAGCGTTCGGTTTCCAGCAGACGGTCCGCCGCAGCCCGGTGCAGCCGGGCCGCGGCGGGGTCGCCGAGCCGGTCGAGGGTGTCGGCGAGCCGCAGCTGGAGCGCCGCCTGGAGCCGGGTGTCCCGGGCCCGGCGGGCCCACTCGACGGCCTCCTCGCAGGTCCGCAGCGACTCCTCGGGACGCCCGGCGTACTCCTGCACACGGGCCGCCTCGCTCAACGCCCGCGCGTGGCCCGGCAGATCCCCCAGCCTGCGGTATCCGGCCGCCGCCGCCCGCCAGTGCCGCAGGGCCTCCCCGTACCGCCCGGCGTAGGTCTGCACGGCGCCGAGGCGGGCGTACAGGCGCGCCTGGTCGACCCGCTCGTCGTGGGCGAGGCGCTGGGCGAGGGCGCGGCCGTACCAGTCGCCGGCCCGCTGCCAGTCGCCGAGCTCCTGGTAGCTGCCACCTACGGATTCCATTGCGCGACCGGTGGCGTACGGGTCATTTGCTTGCCTTCCGGCCTCCCATGCCAACCGATATCGCAGCAGGGCGTCCTTCGTGCGGCCGGTCCGGGCGTCGAGGTCGCCGAGGTTCAGCAGGGCCGCGGCCCGCTCGCGGTGCAGTCCGCGCCGCTCGGCCACGTCGAGGACGAGCCGGTGCAGCCCGTAGAGGTCGGGCGCCGCCGCCTCGGCGCCGCCGTGCGCGGTGAGCGCCCGCACCAGGGAGGCGATGAGCCGGCGGGCGAGGGTGTCCAGCTCGCCGTCGGCGACGGCCGTCCGGGCGCAGGCGAGGAGGGCCGGGCGGCGCGAGGCCAGCCACCGGGCGGCGTCCTCGGGGGTGGGGAAGCGCAGGGCGCGCGGCAGGCCGGCGAGCTTGCGCCGGGCCGGGGAGCCCTCGGGTTCGGTGACCGCACGGCAGGACTGGAGGAGCCGTACGGTCCGCTCCAGCATCCGGGCCCGGGCGAGCTGCACCTCGGCGGGCCGGTCGCGCTCCTCCAGCTGGGCGCGGAGGAGGGGGACGAGATGGCCGGGGGCCTCGTACTCGCCGTCGCCGGTCTCGGTGACCAGGCCCAGGCGGGCGAAGTCCGCGAGGGTGGTGGCCGCGGCCTGGACCGAGCAGCCGGCCAGGGCGGAGGCGGTGTGGGCGTCGGCCCGGCCGAGCGGGGCGAGCGCCAGGTAGCGCAGTATCCGGGCGGCCGGCTGGGGCAGCGCCTGGTGGGCGAGGAGGAAGGTGCGGGTGAGGGGGTCGCCGTTGAGGCCGCGCAGCCGCTTGGCGAGGTCGGCGACGGAGGTCTCGGGCCGCCCGGCCAGCCAGCCGCCGGCCAGCACCACCGCGCCGGGCAGTCCGCCGCACTCCTCGACCAGCGCCTCGGCGGCCTGCGGGTCGACGGTGATGCGGACCGAGCCGGTGGCGGAGGTCAGCAGCTCGATGGCCGACTTGGGGTCGAGCCCGCCGAGGGTGCAGGGGCGGACGTCGGGGATGCCGGTGAGCGGCCCCCGGGCCACCGCGACGACGAGGGCGTCGGGGTTGTCCGGGAGCAGCGGGTCGGCCTGTTCGGCGTCGACGGCGTCGTCGAGGAGCAGCACCGCCCTGCGTCCGGCGAGCGCCTCGCGGACGAGTTCGGTCAGCTCGTCCTCGGCGGCGCCGGGCGGTTCCGCGACCCCGAGGTCGCGGAGGAGTTCACGGGCGGCCCGGGCGGTGGGGACGGGTTCCCCGCCGGGCTCGGTGAGCCGGGCCCGGTAGACGCCGTCGGGGTAGCGGCCGGCGACCGAGGCGATCAGTTCCTCGGCGAGCGCGGTCCGGCCGGAGCCGGGCCGCCCCGCGACGAGGAGGACCCGGGCGCGGGGCTCCTTGCGTCCGGTGAGGGTGTCCAGGCCGGTCCGCTCGATGTCGGCGCGGAGGGCCTTCAACTCCCGCTGCCGGCCGTAGAACTGCCGGCTGCCGGCCGCTGCCACCGCCTGATCCGTCACGGGCCACGCTCCCGTCCACCTGCGCACGAGCCGATCCCCGCGAGGGACTCCGCACGGGCGTGTACGAGCGTAGTTCAGCCCCCGCCACGGACCCGGCGGAGCGCGGCGGACACATCCCCCGATCGGATCAGCAGACAGTCACACCGGCCCGGGGTGTCATGCCTCGAAGGGCCGGGCCGGCCAGGGCGCGTCCGCCGGGCGCAGCGCGTCGAGGCCGTCGCCCGCCCGGGCGGCGACCAGCGACAGCACGCCCACCACGAGGCAGTTGTTGTGCAGCTCGCCGGCGAGGACGCCGCGGACCAGCTCGTCCAGCGGGACCCGCGCCACCTCCATGTCGGCCTCCTCCTCGGAGACCTCGTACCGCTCCCCCTCCGCCTCGGCGAGGTCGCGCGCCAGGAAGATCCGTACGGCCTCGTCGCAGCCGCCCGGGGTGGTGTACACGTCCGCCAGGACCCGCCACTCCCCCGCCTTGGCGTACGCCTCCTCGTACAGCTCCCGCCGGGCGGCGTGCAGCGGGTTCTCCCCGGGCACGTCCAGCAGTCCGGCCGGGATCTCCCACAGCTTCTGCCGCACCGGGTGGCGGTACTGACGCAGCACCAGCACCCGGTCCTGGTCGTCCAGGGCCAGCACGGCCACGGAGCCCGGGTGGACCTGGTAGTCGCGGCGGGCGACCGTGCCGTCCGGCATGACCACGTCGTCCGTGCGGACACTCGTCTTGTTGCCCTTGAAGGGGGTCGTGGTGGCGACGACCCGCCACTCCTCCGGGGTGTCCTGCACCTGCATCGTTCGTCCTCCCACATACGAAAGCCGGGGTACGGGTCCTCGTGCGAGAACCCGTACCCCGGCTACGTTAACGCGCCCTGCTACTGGGCCGTCTTGCGCTCGACGGCCGCCTTGACGAGACCCGCGAAGAGCGGGTGGGGGCGGGTCGGGCGGGACTTCAGCTCCGGGTGCGCCTGGGTGGCGACCAGGTAGGGGTGGATCTCCTTCGGGTACTCGACGAACTCGACGAGCTTGTTGTCCGGGGAGGTGCCGGAGAAGACCAGACCGGCCTTCTTCTCCAGCTCGGCGCGGTACGCGTTGTTCACCTCGTAGCGGTGACGGTGGCGCTCCTCGACGTACGGCTCGCCGTCGTAGGTCTCGCGGACGACCGAGCCCTCGGCGAGCTTCGCCGGGTAGAGGCCCAGGCGCATCGTTCCGCCGAGGTCGCCGGCGCCCTCCACGTAGGCGAGCTGCTCCTCCATCGTGGAGACGACGGGGTGCGCGGTGGCCGGGTCGAACTCGGTGGAGTTCGCCTCGGGGATGCCCGCCAGGTTCCGGGCCGCCTCGATGACGATGCACTGGAGGCCGAGGCAGATGCCGAGCAGCGGCACCTTGTGCTCACGGGCGTACTGGATGGCACCGACCTTGCCGCTCACGCCGCGGTCGCCGAAGCCGCCGGGGATGAGGATGGCGTCGCAGTCGCCGAGCTGCTTCTCGGCACCGGCCTGGGTCTTGCAGTCGTCGGAGGTGACCCACTTGACCTTGACCCGCGCCTTGTTGGCGAAGCCGCCGGCGCGCATGGCCTCGGTGACCGACAGGTAGGCGTCGGGCAGGTCGATGTACTTGCCGACGAGCGCGACGGTGACCTCGTGGTCGGGGTTGTGGACGCGGTCCAGGAGGTCCTCCCAGACGGTCCAGTCCACGTCGCGGAAGGGCAGGTCCAGCTTGCGCACCACGTAGGCGTCGAGGCCCTCGGAGTGCAGCACCTTCGGGATGTCGTAGATCGACTTGGCGTCGATGGCGGCGACCACGGCGGCCTCGTCGACGTCGCACATCAGCGAGATCTTGCGCTTGATGGCGGTCGGGACCTCGCGGTCGGCGCGGAGCACGATCGCGTCGGGCTGGATGCCGATGTTGCGCAGGGCGGCGACCGAGTGCTGGGTCGGCTTGGTCTTCAGCTCGCCGGAGGGGCCGATGTAGGGCAGCAGCGAGATGTGCACGACGAAGACGTTGTCGCGGCCGACCTCATGGCGGACCTGGCGGACGGTCTCCAGGAAGGGCAGCGACTCGATGTCGCCGACCGTGCCGCCGACCTCGGTGATGACGACGTCGACGTCGTCGGTGGCCATGCGGCGGATCCGCGACTTGATCTCGTTGGTGATGTGCGGGATGACCTGCACGGTGTCACCGAGGTACTCGCCGCGCCGCTCCTTGGCGATGACCTGCGAGTAGACCTGGCCGGTGGTGACGTTGGCCGAGCCGTCGAGGTCGACGTCGAGGAAGCGCTCGTAGTGGCCGATGTCCAGGTCGGTCTCGGCGCCGTCGTTGGTGACGAACACCTCACCGTGCTGGAACGGGTTCATCGTGCCCGGGTCGACGTTGAGGTACGGGTCGAGCTTCTGCATCGTGACCCGCAGGCCCCGGGCCTTGAGGAGCGCACCCAGGCTGGAGGCGGTCAGGCCCTTGCCGAGGGAGGAGGCGACACCCCCGGTGACGAAGATGTGCTTGGTCGTCGTGGTGTTGGGCGGCATCGCCAAGAGGGGGCTCCCGTGGTCGCGTTCTGGAGGTGCGAAGCGGCTGGTCCTCCGGAAGAATCGGGGGTGCCGTCGCTGCGGTTTCGGGGGTTTCGGCTGGCGCCGTTTCCCACCGGTCCACGGGGTACCAGGGTATCAGTGACAGCAGGAGACCGCTTCCGGCCACACGGTCGGCACACCGGCGGACCGCGCGGACCCGGCCCTGGCGGGGCCGTCCGGGGGGTCCGGCGGACGATGGGATTCCGCTCCGATGGTCCGGCGGGACGGGCCGGGAGCGCTTGCGGGAGCGGGGCCGCGGACCGGCCGCGGGCGGGCCCGTGACCAGGGCGGGGACAGGGAGGAGGTGCGGGGGAGACGCTCGGGCGAACGTCCGGGGAACACTTTGTTCACCCGTGTGGAGCAGCGCGTTACCCGGGTGATCACTACGCTCACTAGGGTGCGGATCATCCCGCCCGGACCACGTCTCCCGGCGGCCGGCCGACGGCACCACCCCGCCCGTGGAACCGGACCGGGAGCCGTGTCGCCTCCCCTCGACCCGCTGCCGGAGCCGGCCATCCCGCACACTGGCACCGCGGGCACCTCCCGCAACCGCACAATCTCGCTGCACGCGCCCCGAGGGGCGGACGGGCCGTTCGACTGGAGTGAAGCACGTGGCCGGGCGTATCGAGGATTACGCACTCATCGGAGACATGCAGACCGCGGCGCTGGTCTGCCGGGACGGCAGTGTCGACTGGCTCTGCCTCCCCCGCTTCGACTCGCACGCGGTCTTCGCGGGGCTGCTCGGCACCGAGGAGCACGGCTTCTGGAGAGTGGGACCGGCCGGCCCGGCCGACGCCGAGCCGGCCCCCGCCGACCGCCGCCGCTACCGGGGCGACTCGCTGATCCTGGAGTCCGAGTGGGACACCCCGCGCGGCACGGTCCGGGTGACCGACTTCATGCCCCCACGCGACGGCGCGCCCCAGCTGATCCGGATCGTGGAGGGCGTCAGCGGCCGGGTCCCGATGCGCTCCGCGCTGCGGATGCGGTTCAGCTACGGCCGGATCGTGCCCTGGGTCCACAAGGTCGGCGACCGCACGGTCGCGGTGGCCGGGCCCGACTCCGTCTGGTTCGACACCGAGGCCGAGACCCACGGCGAGGACCTCACCACCTACTCCGAGTTCACCGTCGCCCCCGGCGACCGGATCGCCTTCACCCTCTCCTGGCAGCCCTCGCACAAGGAGCCGCCGGCCCTGCCGGACCCCGAGGGCTCCCTGGAGGCGACCGCCGGCTTCTGGCGCGAGTGGGTCGAGCACTGCACGTACCACGGCCCCTACCGGGAGGCCGTGGTCCGCTCCCTGATCACCCTGAAAGCGCTGACGTACGCGCCGACCGGCGGGATCGTCGCCGCGCCGACCACCTCGCTGCCGGAGGAGATCGGCGGCGTACGGAACTGGGACTACCGCTACACCTGGCTGCGGGACGCCGCCATCACCCTCTCCTCGATGCTGCGCACCGGCTACCGCGAGGAGGCCCGCGCCTGGCGGGACTGGCTCCTCAGGGCGGTCGCGGGCGACCCGGAGAACCTCCAGATCATGTACGGCATCGCGGGCGAGCGGGAGCTCGGCGAGGCGGAGCTGGACTGGCTGCCCGGGTACGAGAACTCAGGCCCGGTCCGGGTCGGCAACGGCGCCGCGAACCAGCTCCAGCTCGACGTGTACGGCGAGGTCACCGAGGCATTGCACCTGGCCCACATGACGGGCCTGTCCCGCAACGACTACGCCTCGCTGCTCCAGATCAGGCTGATCGTGTACCTGGAGAAGAACTGGAACCAGCCCGACGAGGGCATCTGGGAGGTCCGCGGCCCGCGCCGGCACTTCACCCACTCCAAGGTGATGGCCTGGGTGGCGGTCGACCGCACGATCAAGCTGATCGAGTCCGGCGACGCGGAGGGACCGCTGGAGCGCTGGCGCGAGCTGCGCGACGAGATCCACCGGGACGTCTGCGAGAAGGGCTACGACAAGGAGCGGAACACCTTCACCCAGTCGTACGGCTCCAAGGAGCTGGACGCCTCGCTGCTCCTCATCCCGCAGATGGGCTTCCTCCCGCCGGACGACAAGCGGGTCATCGGCACGATCGAGGCGATCCAGCGCGAGCTGTCCACCGAGGACGGCTTCGTGCTGCGCTACCCGACCGCCGGCGAGGAGGCGGGCGTCGACGGCCTGGAGGGCGACGAGGGCGCGTTCCTCGCCTGCTCCTTCTGGCTCGCCGACGACCTGGCGATGATCGGCCGGGTCGACGAGGCCCGCACCCTCTTCGAGAAGCTGCTCGCACTCCGCAACGACCTGGGGCTGCTCGCCGAGGAGTGGGACCCGCGGCTCCAGCGCCAGGTGGGCAACTTCCCGCAGGCGTTCAGCCACGTGCCGCTGATCGACACGGCACTGCGGCTGACCGCGAGCGGCGCCTACGGCGGATGACGGGCGCGGCGGACCGCTGAGGGGCGCCCTCCGGGGGCCGGACCTACGATGAAGATGTCCTGGCCCCCGCACGAAAGGGGGGGCACCCGATGGCTCCCCAGTTCACCGTTCCGGACACCGCCCTGGCCGGGCTCCGCGAGGATCTGGCCGGTGAGGTCCTCGTGCCCGGCGATCCGGGCTACGACGCCGCCAGGAGCATCCACAACGGCATGATCGACCGCCGGCCGGCCGTCATCGCGCAGTGCGCGACCCAGGCGGACGTGGCCAACGCGGTCCTCTTCGGGCGGGAGACCGGGCTGCCGATCGCCGTGCGCGGCGGCGGCCACAGCGTCGCCGGGACCTCGGCCGTCGACAGGGGTCTGGTGATCGACCTGCGCCGGATGCACGCCGTCGTCGCGGACCCCGAGCATCTGACGGTACGGGTCGAGGGCGGCGCCCTGATGAGCCACCTCGACCGGGCCACCCAGCCCTTCCACCTGGCCACCACCGGCGGCCGGGTCTCCACCACCGGCGTCGGCGGCTTCACCCTGGGCGGCGGCTCTGGCTGGCTGGAGCGGAAGTTCGGGCTGGCCTGCGACAACCTGGTCTCCGCCGATCTGATCACGGCCGAGGGCAAGCACGTCGTCGCGAGCGCCGAGGAGAACCCGGAGCTGTTCTGGGCGCTGCACGGCGGCGGCGGGAACTTCGGCGTGGCGACGTCGCTGACGCTGCGGCTGCACGAGCTGCCCGTGATGAGCTTCGCGCTGATGCTCTTCCCGCCGTCCGCCGGACCCGCGGTGGTGGAGGCGTACCGCGCGATGGCGGAGGCCCTGCCGGACGAGGCGAGCGGCGGGGTGCTGTACTTCCCCGCCCCGCCCGAGCCCTTCGTCCCCGCCCACCTGGTCGGCGAGCTGGTGGTGGCCGCCCTGGTGACCTTCGCCGGGCCCCTGGCGGGCGTCCGGCACCTGGCGGGTCCGCTGCTCGCGCTGCGGCCGGTGGTGGAGCTCGTCCAGGAGGTGCCCTACGCGGACCTCCAGTGCATGCTCGACGACCCCCCGGGGCTGCGGAACTACTGGTCGGCGGAGTACCTGGGGTCGCTGCCCGACGAGGCCGTGGAGGTCTTCTGCTCCCGCGGGGAGCGGATCCCGGCCGGCACGGCCACCCAGCACGTGCTGTTCCCGCTGGGTGGCGCGGTGGCCAGGGGTCCTTCCGACTATCCGCTGCCGTGGCGGACCGCCCCCTGGGTCGTGCACCCCTTCGCGACCTGGGAGGACCCGGCGGCCGACGGGCGCGCGATCCAGTGGGTGCACGACGTGCGGACCGACATGCGGCCGTGGACCACGGAGGCGGTGTACCTCAACTTCATCGGCGCGGAGGGCGAGGAGCGGATCGTCGCCGGGTTCGGTGCCGGCAACTACCCGCGGCTCGCCTCCGTGAAGGCCGCGTACGACCCCGACAACGTCTTCCGCCTCAACCACAACATCACGCCGGCCGCCGGGGTCTGAGCCGCTACCGGAGGGCGTCGATCACCTCCTTGGCCGCCCGCTCGCCCTCGGTGGCGCCGCCCTCCATGAAGCCCTGGAAGTCGTAGGAACAGTGCTCGCCGCCGATGTGGACGTTGCCCTGGGGCGTGCCCTCGTACCCCGCGTACCGGTGGAGGTATCCCACCGGCCAGCAGGAGTACGCGCCGAGGGCGTTCGGGTTCTTGTGCCAGGCGGAGAGCTGGGCGCGGCCGTTCCAGGCCCGTGAGGTGCCGGGGAAGAAGGCGTCGACGCCGGTGAGGTAGCGGCTCACCAGGCCGCGGACGTACGGGTCGGACTCGGTGGAGAAGGGACCGGCCGGGTTCAGGTTCCGCGCGAGGCTGCCGCCGTTGTACTGGATGAGGATGCCGCCGGTGCCGCCCTGGAGCTTGGTGGTGTCCCAGGTCTGCTGCACGTCGAGGTCGGTGAAGCAGTCGCCGGCGGAGACCCCGGGCCAGGCGCCGGTGCCGCGCCAGGGGCGGGTGCCGAACTGCATGTTGAGCTTGGTGCAGTGGCCCATGCGGGCGTCCCGCAGCAGGTTCGTCATCAGCGGGTCGAAGCCGGCCCGGCCGAGGTCGAGGCGCTGGAGGACCGGCAGCGGGACGCAGAGGACGGTGTGGTCGGCGGTGACGGTCCTGGTGGCGCCGCCCTCGGCGAAGGTGAGGGTCTGGGTGCCGTCGGCCTCGGCGCGGACGGCCTGGAGGGTCCAGCCCCTGCGGAGGGTGCCGGGGTTCAGGGCGCCGGCGATGGCGTTCGGGAGCCGGTCGTTGCCTCCGGTGATGTGGTAGCGCTCGTTGGACAGGCCCCAGATGTTGAAGTTGCCGGGATTGGTCTGGTAGCCCATGAGCAGGACGAGGGCGAGCGAGGACTGTTCGGTGGTGTCGGCGCCGTACTCGACGTTGTAGGCCACGTCGATGAAGCGGCCGAGCGGCGAGGAGTGCCCGCCGGGGACGCGGGTCTCGATCCACTCGTACACGGACATGTTGTCGAGGGCGGTGCCGGTCGGGGTCGACCGGTTCCAGAAGACCTCCCCCGCCTCCGACAGGTCCCGGCGCAGCGCCTGGTAGACGCCGTTGAAGTCCTCGTCGGCCTGGTGGCGCGGGTAGTAGGCGCCGCCGAACCAGAGGACCTCCTCGGCCCCGTTGGGGCCGCCGCCGAGGAAGTCCTCGGTGGGGAGGCCGAAGCGGCGGCAGAGTTCCAGCATCTTCTTGTGGCTGGTGTCGATGAGCTCGCCGCCGATCTCGGAGGTCTGCCCGTAGGCCCAGTGGTTCCGCTGGGTCCACATGCGGCCGCCGACGCGGGCCGGGTCGGCCTCGTAGAGGACGGGGGCGAGGCCCGCGTCCTGGAGGGTGAGGGCGGCGGTGAGCCCGGCGATGCCGGCGCCGACGACGGCGACGCGGGCGTCGGACCGCACCGGCGGGTCGGGGACGGCGGCGACGGCGGGGGCGGCCGCGGCGGAGGCGGCGATCCCTGCCGCGGCGGCGGCCTTGAGGAGGGTGCGGCGGCCGAGGGGGTCGCCCCTCAGGCCACGGAGCTCGTCGACGGGGAGGCCGAGCCGGCGGGCGTCGGCGTGGTCGGCGGCGAGGCGGTTCAGGAGGTGCATCGGGTTGGTGCGTGCCATGGGGCGCTCCTGGAGTGAGGAAGGGGGTCCGGCCGTGCGGGTCAGCTCGTGGCGGCCGGTACGGGCTCCGCCTGCTCGTCGTCGCGTTCGGCGGCGTCCTCCAGGACGATCCGGCCGATGATCTCGTACCGCTCCGGCCGCCTGGCCTTGAGGTGGAGGCCGAGGCCGAGGCCGCCGAAGAAGACGGCGCCGACGATCCACGGGATCGCCTTGAAGAAGAGGGAGTCGGCGGCGAGTCCGGCCGCGGTCTCCATGTTGACGACGAGGAGGACGACCACGGCGGTCATGCCGATGCCGCCGAGGAGGGGCGCGACGAGGGTCTTGAACCAGTGCCGGTCCTCGGGGTGGTTCTTGCGGAAGTACCCGATGACGGCGAAGGAGCAGAGCGTCTGCACGATGAGGATCGCCATCGTGCCGAGGATGGCGAGCAGCGTGTAGAGGTGGATGTAGGGGTCCTGGCCGGTGAGCCAGAAGGCGCCGACGAGGAGGACCGCGATCGCGCTCTGCACGAAGGAGGCGATGTACGGGGAGCCGTGCTTGCGGTGGGTGCGGCCGAGCGCCGGGTGGAGGAAGCCCTCGCGGCCGATGGCGTAGAGGTAGCGGGAGGCGCACTGGTGGAAGGCCATGCCGCAGGCGAAGGAGCCGGTGAGCAGCAGCCACTGGAAGGCGTCGACGGCCCAGGCGCCGATGAAGGTCTGGGTGGGCGCGAAGAAGAGGTCGAGCGGGGTGGCGGAGGAGGACAGCTCCACGGAGCGGCCGAGGCCGTTGCCGGCGATGGTCATCCAGGAGACGTAGATGTAGAAGAGGCCGACGCCGATGACGGAGATCAGGGTGGCGCGGGGGATGACGCGCTTGGGGTCGCGGGACTCCTCGCCGTACATGGCGGTCGACTCGAAGCCGACCCAGGACCAGAAGGCGAAGAAGAGGCCGAGGCCGGCGGAGGCGCCGGTGAAGGCGTTCCTCGGGTCGACGGGCTCGACGGGGATGCCGTCCGGGCCGCCGCCGTGGACGAGGACGGCGGTGGCGACCGCGAAGAGGACGGCGATCTCCGCGATGAGCATGACGCCGAGCGCCTTGGCGGTCAGGTTGATGTCGAAGTACGACAGCACGGCGGTGACGGCCAGCATGGCGGCCGCGTACAGGATCCACGGCAGGTCCACGCCGAGCTGGTCGGCGACGGTGGTCTTCGTGAAGTAGGCGAAGACGCCGACGATGGACGCCTCGAAGACGATGTAGGCGAGGACGGCGAGCATCCCGGACGCCATGCCGGCGATCCGGCCGAGGCCGTGCGAGATGTAGCCGTAGAAGGCGCCGGCGGCCGTGATCCGCTTCGCCATGGCCACGTAGCCGACGGAGAAGACGGTCAGGACGAGGGTGGCGAAGAGATAGCCGGCGGGGGCGCCGGTGCCGTTCCCGAAGCCGACGGCGATGGGGAGGTTGCCGGTCATCGCGGTGATCGGGGCGGCGGTGGCCACGGCCATGAAGACGACGCCGACGAGTCCGACGGAGTTCGCCTTGAGCCGGTCGACGCGGGGGGCGGAGCCGCCCTGCGGAGTGGAGGTGTCTGCCATGGCGGGAGAGCATCCTCGCGGGTGACGTAGGCCACAATCGACAGGGGGTCGCGCAAATCCCGCCGCGCCACGACGAGTTGTCGCCCCTGAGGGCGAACCGTCCTTCCCCGTGACCGTGGGGAGATGTCCATGAAACACCACGGACGATACCGTCCGCCCATGGACACGCAGGGCGGCATCACCGTACAACGGGCACTCGAACTCCCGGGGCTCCGCAGCGGCCTCCCTGAGGTCGTCGCCGGCGCCGACCGGCTCCAGCGGACCGTGCGGTGGGTGCACGCGGGCGAGGTGCCCAACATCGCGTCCCTGCTGAAGGGCGGAGAGCTGCTGCTGACCACCGGTCTCGGCCTGGGCACCCGCCCCGCCGAGCAGCGGGCCTTCGTGCGGCGCCTCGCGGACCGGGGCATCGCGGCCCTCGTCGTCGAGCTCGGCCCGCGCTTCGCGCGCCTCCCGGCGACGATAGTGGAGACCGCCCGCGGCGCCGGGCTGCCGCTGGTCCAGCTCCACCGCGAGGTGCCGTTCGTGGCGGTCACGGAGGAGATCCACACCGAGATCGTCAACGGCCACTACGCGCTCCAGCGGCAGGCCGAGGAGGTCCACCGGCAGTGCACGGAGGCGCTGCTCGGCGGCGGGGGGGTCCCCCAGGTGCTCCGCGTCCTCTCCGACTTCGCCGCGAACCCGGTCTTCCTGGAGACCGCCGAGGGCCAGCTGCTGTACGCGGCGGGCACCGAGTCCGGCCCGGCCGACCCGCTCCAGGTCTGGGACGGGCTCCGCGGCCAGCGCGCGGCCCGCGAGTCCGGCCCGCCGGTCGGCACGGTCCTCGTCGACGTCCCCGGCGGCGGCCCCGGTACGGGCTCGGTGCGGGCCCGCCTGGTGCTCCTCGCGGTCTCCGGCGCCCTCTCCCCCGTGCACCGGATGGCGGCGGAGCGGGCGGCGGGCCTCCTCGCGGTCGTCCTCATGCAGGCCCGGCAGGAGGAGGAGCTGGCGGCCCGGGGCCGCGGCGACTTCCTGACGGACCTCGCGGAGGGCCGGATCTCGGCGGAGGACGCCCCGGCGCAGGCCCGCGTCCTCGGCTTCAAGCCGGGCGAGGGCCCGCTGCTACCGGTCGTGATGCGCCTCGCCCCCGAGCTGTCCCCGTCGGGCAGCTGGGCGCTGCTCGCCCGCGCCGTCCACGAGGAGCTCTCCTCCGTCGGCGTCCCCGCGCTCCTCGGCGTCCGCCCGGTCGAGGGCCGGGTCCCGCTCCTCCTGGGCCTGCGCTCCGAGACGGAGCGGACCGCCGTCGCCGACCGGGTCGCCGCGGCGCTGCGGGCCGGTGTGGAGCGGGCCGGGCTCGAAGGCGCCGGGGCGCACCCGCCGGTCGTGGTGGTCGGCATGGCCGGCGGCTGGGCGGCGGCGTCGGCCGGGCTGCGGCACGCGGCGGAGACCGCCACGGCGGCGCAGGGCCTCACGGACCGCCCCTGGTACGACGCCCGGCGCCTCGACATCGACCTGCTGCTGTGGCGGCTGCGCGACCACCCGGACCTGGCGGCCTTCGTCGACCGGGCGATCGGCCCGCTCCGCGAGCACGACCGCGCCTCCCGGCCGCCGCTGCTCCCCACCCTGGAGACGTATCTGGCGCACGCGGGCCGCAAGGCGGAGACGGCCCGCGAGCTCCACCTCAACCGCCAGACCCTCTACAACCGGCTGGCCCGCATCTCCGAACTCCTCGGCACGGACCTGGACGACCCCCAGACGGTCCTGGCCCTGTCCCTGGCCCTGCGCGCCCGCCGCCACACGCCGTAACCGGGCCGCGCCCCGCGCGCCGGGCGGGACTTTCCGGACAGGACCTAGCGCGCCGACAGCTCGTCGTAGACGCTCAGGACGTGGGCGATGGTGTCGTCCTCCGTCGGCCACGTCCCGGCCTGTACGCGCCCCGCCGCCGCGAGGTCCATCCGCCGCTCCTCGTCCTCCAGGAGGCCCCGCACGGCCGCCGCGAGCGCGCCGGCGTCCCCGTACGGCACCAGTTCCGCGGCGTCGCCGACGAGTTCCGGTACGCCGCCGACGGCCGTGGCGACCAGGGGGACGCCGAGCCGGAGCGCCTCCTGCGCGAGCAGGGACCGCGCCTCCCAGCGGGACGGCAGCACCGCGACGTCCGCGGCGGCCAGCAGTTCGGCGACGTCGTCGCGGCGCCCGACGATCCGGACGGCGAGCCCTTCGGCGGCGACGCGCCGCTGGAGCGCGGCCCGTTCGCGCCCCTCGCCGGCGATGACGAGCAGCGGCCGCGGGTCGAGCTCCCGCCACTCCCGCGCCGCGTCGAGCAGCGTCCCGTACCCCCGGCCGGGTTCGAGCGCGCCGACGGCCATGAGCAGCGGCCGGTCGACGGCGCCGAGTTCGGCCCTGGCCTTGCCGTCGTGGAGGCAGACGGGTCCGCGCGCGGCGGGCACGGTGACGGGGGCGAGCCGGGCGTCGCGGGCGCCGCGCCGCCGGGCCCGGTCGACGAGTTCGGAGGAGGTCCCGAGGACGACGGTCGCCGCCCGCGCGGTGCGCCGCTCCAGGAGCCGTACGAGGCCGCCCATGGCCCCGTCGGTGTGCGGCCGGCCGTGCCAGGTGGTGACGAGCGGGGTGCGGGCGGGCCCGACGCCGCCGGAGACGGCGAGCGCGGCCCGCACGGAGGCGTGCAGCCCGTGCGCGTGGACGACGTCGGCGCCGATGCAGGCGTTGCGGAGCAGGCCGACGGTCGCCGGGTCGTTGCGGCGCGGCAGCGGCACCACGTGCGCGCCGGCGCCGGAGTAGTCGTAGAGACGGTCGAGTTCGGGCGGGGCGCACACGGTCACCCGCACGCCCCTCGCCACCAGCCCCGAGGCGAGTGATCGGACGTGAGCGCTGCTGCCCGCGCTGCCGCCGCCCAGCACCTGGACCGTACGGAGCTGTGTCACGCGCCCAAGGATGCCAGCCCCGGCACCCGACCGTACGCACGTTCCGGCACCGACACCGCATCGTTCCCGTGACGGCCGGGCACGCGGCGCCGGGCCCCGCCCTCCGGATTCACCCTCCCGGGCGAGCGCACGCGCCGAATACGCGCGCCCCCTGGGGGGCCGGAGGCGGCGCGCCGCACGTCCCCGGGCCACGGGCTCCGGGACACCGCGACCCGGCGCCGGGTCAGCCGTCCGCCCTGGCCGTGGCCAGCAGCTCCTCCGCGTGGGCGCGGGCGGTCTCGGAGTCCTCCTGGCCCGCGAGCATGCGGGAGAGCTCGCGGACCCGCTCCTCGCCCTCCAGGACGGTGACGCCGGAACGGGTGACGGAGCCGTCGTTCGTCTTCTCGACGAGCAGCTGACGGTCGGCGAAGGCCGCCACCTGGGGCAGGTGGGTGACGACGACGACCTGAGCGGTGCGGGCGAGCTTGGCGAGCCGGCGGCCGATCTCCACGGCCGCCTTGCCGCCGACGCCCGCGTCGACCTCGTCGAACAGGTACGTCGGCACCGGGTCGACCCCGGCGAAGACGACCTCGACGGCGAGCATCACCCGGGACAGCTCACCGCCGGACGCGCCCTTGGCGATGGGCCGCGGCGGGGCTCCGGGGTGCGGGGCGAGCAGCAGCTCGACCTCGTCGGCGCCGGCCGGCCCGTAGGCGACCCGCCGCCCGCCGACCTCGACGCCCGACGCCTCGTCGGCGGCCTCGGTCTGCCGGATGTCGAAGGACACGCGCGCGTGCGGCATGGCGAGCGAGGCCAGCTCGGCGGTGACCGCCCGGGCGAACCGGTCCGCCGCCTCCACCCGGGCGTCGGTGAGCCGCTGCGCGAGGACGGACAGCTCGTCGCGGAGCCGGTCCCGCTCGGCGGTCAGCTCCCCGACCCGGTCGTCGTCGCCGTCCAGCTCCCCGAGCCGCTCCGCGCTCTCCTCCGCCCAGGCGAGGACGGCGCCCACGGACTCGCCGTACTTCCGGGTGAGCTGGGTGAGGGCGGCCCGCCGCTCCTCGACCGCGGCCAGCCGCAGCGGGTCGGCGTCCAGGTCGTCGGCGTACCCCGCCAGCTCCTGCGCCACGTCGGCGAGCAGGATGGAGATCTCCCCCATCCGGTCGGCGAGCCCGGCGAGCGCCGGGTCGTGGGACCGCACGCCCTCCAGGGCCCGGCCCGCGCCCGCCACCAGCGTGGTCGCGTCGACGGACTCGGGATCCTCCGGGTTCCCGGCCAGCGCGGCGTGCGCGAGCGCGGCGGCCGAGGCGAGGGCCTCGGCGTGCCCGAGCCGCTCGGCCTCGGCGGCCAGTTCGGTGTCCTCGCCGGCCCGCGGCGCGACCGCCTCGATCTCACCGAGCCCGAACCGCAGCAGATCGGCCTCCTGGGCTCGCTCACGTGCCCGGGTGGTGATCTCGTCCAGCTCGACGGTGACGGCCCGCAGCCGCCGGTACACCTCGCCGTAGGCGGCGAGCGGCCCGGACACCGCCTCGCCCGCGTACCGGTCGAGCGCACCGCGCTGCCGGGCCGGCTTCAGCAGGCCCTGCTGGTCGGTCTGGCCGTGCACGGCCACGAGGTCGTCGGCGAGCTCGGCAAGCAGCCCGACGGGCACCGAACGCCCGCCGAGGTGCGCCCGCGAGCGTCCCTCCGCGGAGACGGTACGGGTCACCAGCAGCGCGCCCTCGTCGAGCTCCGCCCCGGCCTCCTGGGCCCGCAGCGCGGCGGGCGCGCCGGGCGGCAGGGTGATCCGCCCCTCGACGACCGCCGAGCCGGCCCCGATCCGCACCAGGGCCGGGTCGGCCCGTCCACCGAGCAGCAGCCCCAGGCTCGTGACGACCATGGTCTTGCCCGCGCCGGTCTCACCCGTCACCGCGGTGAAGCCGGGCGACAGCTCGACCACCGCGTCGTCGATGACCCCGAGCGACCGTATCCGCATCTCCTCCAGCACGCCCCAGACCATACGAGGTTTCCGTGCCGTGATGCGACATCGCCCCCGTCACGGGCCCGCCGGCGCGGCCGTCAGTGGGGCGCGCCCCGCCACCCCGAGACCGGCAGGGCGAACTTGGCGACGAGCCGGTCGGTGAAGGACGCGTGGTGCAGCCGGGCGAGCCGCACCGGGACGGCGCCGCGCCGGACCTCGACGCGGGCACCGGCCGGCAGCTCGACGGTCCGCCGCCCGTCGCACCACAGCACCCCGTGCGGGGTGTGCGGCTCGACCTCGACGGCGAGGACGGAGTCGGGCGTGGTGACGAGCGGCTTGGCGAACAGCGCGTGCGCCCCGATCGGCACCATGAGCAGCGCCTCCACCTCGGGCCAGATGACCGGCCCGCCGGCCGAGAAGGCGTAGGCGGTCGAGCCGGTCGGCGTCGCGCAGATCACCCCGTCGCAGCCGAAGCCGGTGACGGGCCGGCCGTCGATGGCGAGGACGACCTCCAGCATCCGCTCGGGGGACACCTTCTGCACGGCGGCCTCGTTGAGCGCCCAGTCGCGGTGCAGGGCGTCGCCGTTCTGGTAGACGGCGACGTCGAGGGTCATCCGCTCCTCGACCTCGTACGCCTTGGTGACCACCCGGTCGACGACCTTGTCGAGGTCGTCGCGCTCGGCCTCCGCGAGGAAGCCGACGCGGCCCAGGTTGACGCCGAGCATCGGCACGCCGGAGGCGCGGGAGAACTCGGCGCCGCGCAGCAGCGTCCCGTCACCGCCGAGGACGATGATCAGCTCGCAGCCGTCCAGCGCCTCCGGGCAGTCGTCGGGGATCTTCTCCACGGACGGCGGCAGCGGCAGGTCCGCCGCCTCCGCCTCCAGGACGCGGACGCCGATGCCGCTGCGCAGCAGCCCCAGGACGACGAGCTCGGCGCTGCGCACCGCCGCCGGCCGGCCGGTGTGCGCGAGCAGGAAGACGGTGCGTGGTGCCTGTGGTGCCGCTGATGCTGTCAACGAGGTCCCTCCGCCACGGCGCGGTCGACGTCCGCCGGATCGAGTGCGGGCGCGCCGGCCCGCAGCCACAGAAAGTACTCGACGTTCCCCGACGGCCCGGGCAGCGGGCTGGCGGTGACGCCGGCCACCCCGAGCCCCAGCTCGGCCGCCTGCCGGGCCACGTTCTTCACCGCGTCGGCACGCAGCTCGGTGCTGCGGACGACCCCGCCGGAGCCGAGCCGGTCCTTGCCGACCTCGAACTGCGGCTTGACCATCAGGACCAGGTCCGCGTCCGGGGCGGTGCACGCGACCAGGGCGGGCAGCACCAGGCCGAGCGGGATGAAGGAGAGGTCGCCGACGACGAGGTCGGCGGGGATGCCGTCGATCGAGTCGAGCGTCATCTCGCGCACGTTGGTGCGGTCCTTGACGGTGACCCGCTCGTCGCTCTGGAGCGACCAGGCGAGCTGGCCGTAACCGACGTCGACGGCGACGACGTGTCCGGCGCCGGAGCGCAGCAGCACGTCGGTGAAGCCGCCGGTGGAGGCCCCGGCGTCGAGCGCCCGCCGGCCCTGCACCGTCAGCCCCAGCGGGACGAAGGCGGCGAGGGCGCCGGCGAGCTTGTGGCCGCCGCGCGAGACGTAGTCGGGGTCGGAGTCGTCCTGGACGACGACGATCGCCGCGGCGGTCTCGACCTGGGTGGCGGGCTTGGTGGCGACGGTCTTGCCGACGGTCACCCGGCCCGCGGCGATCAGCTGGCTGGCGTGCTCGCGCGAGCGGGCGAGTTTGCGCCGGACCAGCTCGGCGTCGAGGCGGCGGCGTGCCACTCCTGCCACGGTGGGTTCAGCTCCTGGGGTCGTGCGGACGGGGTGCGGGGGCCGGACGCGCGTCGAGCGAGGTCAGCTCGGCGCGCAGTCCCCGGTGTACATCCTCGTACACCGCGAGGTGTCCGTCCGCCGGGAGGTGGTCCGCCTCGCCCAGCCGCTCGACGAGCGCGTCGACGGCCGGCAGCCCGGTCGGCTCCCGGCGGACCCCCAGCGGCGCGGCCGCCGCGGGCTCGTCCCCCGCGGCCGGGCCCGCGCCGTCCACGGGGTCCGGGCCGGCCTCCGCGTCCGTCATCGCTTCGTTCATGCCCCGACGCTATCGCGAAGCCCTGGGGTACGGTCGACGGCGATGGCGACGATCACGGAGTGCCGCGACGCACTCGACAAGCTGGCGGACAACCTCGCGGGGGCGGACGGATCCGTCCGGGGCGCGGCGGCGCTCGACCGCACCCTGAGCTGCCACCTCACGGACCTCGACACGACCTTCACCGGCCGGCTCGCCGCCGGCCGGATGGTCGTGGAGTCGACCGTGTCCGGCCCTCCCCGGGAGAAGGCCCAGATCCGGCTGGCGATGACCGGCGACGACCTGGTCGCGATGGTGGGCGGACGGCTGAACTTCGCGAAGGCGTGGGCCTCCGGCCGGGTCAGGCTGGAGGCCGGCTTCCGCGATCTGCTGCGGCTGCGCTCACTTCTGTAGCGCGGGCTGCTGCGCGGGCTGCTGCGCGGACTCCTGGGCGGACTCCCGCGCGGGGAGGCTCCGCCGGGCCCGCGCCTGCCGCCCGGCCGGGACGACGAGCGGGGTGCCCGTCTCCGGGTCGTCGATGACCTGGCAGCGCAGCCCGAAGACCCGCTCGACCAGCTCCGCGGTCACCACCTCGGACGGCGGGCCCTCGGCGACGACCTCGCCGCCGCGCACCGCGATGAGATGGGTGGCGTAGCGGGCCGCGTGGTTGAGGTCGTGCAGGACGGCGACGAGCGTCCGCCCCTGGGTCTCGTGCAGCTCGGCGCAGAGGTCGAGGACGTCGATCTGGTGCTGGATGTCGAGATACGTGGTCGGCTCGTCGAGCAGCAGCAGCGGCGTCTGCTGGGCGAGGGCCATGGCGATCCACACCCGCTGGCGCTGGCCGCCGGAGAGCTCGTCGACGAACCGGTCGGCCAGCTCCGCGACCCCGGTCGACTCCATGGACTCCTGGACGATCCGCTCGTCCTCGGGCGACCACTGGCGCAGCAGGCCCTGGTGGGGGTAGCGGCCGCGGGCGACGAGGTCGGCGACGGTGATGCCGTCGGGCGCGATGGACGACTGCGGCAGCAGGCCGAGGGTCCGGGCGACCTTCTTCGCGGGCATCGAGTGGATCGACTGCCCGTCGAGGAGCACCCGGCCCTCGGCCGGCTTGAGCATCCGGGAGAGCGCGCGCAGCAGCGTGGACTTGCCGCAGGCGTTGGGCCCGACGATGACGGTGAAGGAGTTGTCGGGGATCTCGACGGACAGGTCGCGGGCGATGACCCGCTGCTCGTACGCGAGGGTGACCGACTCGGCCCCGAGGCGCTGCTGCTGCCGATCGCTCATGGGCGTGCTCCTGTTGTCCTGGTCGGTGTCGTACGGGTGCGGCCGCGGGGCCGGGGCCGGGGACGCGGTCATATCCTGCCCGCCTTGCGCTCGCTGACGAGCAGCCAGAGCAGATAGCAGCCGCCCAGGATGCCGGTGATGACACCGACGGGCAGCTGACGGTCGCCGAAGGCGTTGCCGGCGATCCAGTCGGCGCTCAGCAGCAGCGCCGAGCCCATGACGGCGGAGACCGCCAGGTTGGGGCCGGGCGCGCGGGTGAGCCGGCGGGCCAGCTGCGGGGCGCTGAGGGAGACGAAGACGATGGGCCCGGCGGCCGAGGTGGCGACGGCGACGAGCAGCACGGCGGAGGCCATCAGGACGATCCGGGTCCGCTCGACCTTCACACCGAGCGCGTACGCGGCGTCGTCGCCCATCTCCAGCATCCGCAGCGCCCGGCCGTGGCCGAGGACCAGCGGCACGAGCACGCAGCAGACGGCGAGCAGCGGCCAGAACTGGGCCCAGTCGCGGCCGTCGAGGGAGCCGGTCATCCACACGGTGGCGCGGGTGGCGTCCACCAGGTTGGCCTTGGTGATGAGGTAGTGGATCACCGAGGTCAGCATGGCGGCGGCGCCGATGCCGACGAGCACCAGCCGGTAGCCGTGCACGCCCCGCTTCCAGGCGAGCAGGTAGATCACGACGCCGGTGACGACACCGCCGACGACCGCGCCGAGGGCGGTGGCGACCGCGCTGCCCTGGAAGAGGACGATGACGGTGAGCGCGCCGACGCTGGCGCCCTGCCCGAAGCCGATGACGTCGGGGCTGCCGAGCGGGTTGCGGGAGACCGACTGGAAGACGGCCCCGCCGAGGGCGAGCGCGGCGCCGACGAGGAGGGCGACGAGGACCCGCGGGAGCCGCAGCTCCATGACCGCGAACTCCTGGACGGGCGTCCCGTTGCCGAGCAGAGTGTCCAGGACCTCGCTCGGCGTCATCGGGAAGTCGCCGGTGCCGACGAGGACGGTGCCGACGCCGAGGGTGAACAGGATCAGCCCGAGGCCGGAGAGCGCGGCCCGCGGGGTGTACCGCAGGGAGAGTCCGCCGCCGGTCCGCAGGGTCTTGGTGGTCACAGCTGGGCCATCCTCTTGCGGCGTACGAGTCGGATGAAGACGGGCCCGCCGACGAGGGCCGTCACGATGCCGACCTGGAGTTCGGCCGGCCGGACGAGGACCCGGCCGAGGACGTCGGAGCCGAGCAGCAGCACGGGCGCGAGGACGGCCGCGTACGGCAGGATCCACCGCATGTCCGGGCCGGTGATCGCACGGACCATGTACGGCACCATCAGGCCGAGGAAGACGATCGGCCCGCAGGCCGCGGTGGCCGCCCCGCACATCAGGGTGACGGCGAGCATGGCGACGATCCGGGTCCGGTTGATGCTGACGCCGAGGGCGCGGGCGGAGTCGTCACCCATCTCCATGGCGTTGAGCGGCCGGGCGATGCCCAGGGCCAGCACGGCACCGACGAGGATGAACGGCGCGATCCGGCCGACGGTCTGCATGTCGGCGGAGGCCAGCGAGCCGACGGTCCAGAACCGGAGCCGGTCGAGGGCGGCCGAGTCGAGCAGCTGGACGGCGTTGACGAAGCCGTACAGGGCGGCGGTGGCGGCCGTGCCGGCGAGCGCGAGCCGCACCGGGGTGGCGCTGCGGCTGCCGCCGAGCACGTACACGACGACGGAGACGACGGCGGCGCCGACGAAGGCGAACCACACGTAGTCCCGGACGTCGGTGACGCCGAGGAAGGCGATGGCCGACACGACGGCGGCGGCCGCGCCCGCGTTGACGCCGAGGAGCCCGGGCTCCGCCAGCGGGTTGCGGGTCAGCCCCTGCATCACCGCGCCGGCCAGGCCGAGCGCCAGGCCGACGAGCAGCCCGAGCAGGGTGCGCGGCACGCGCACGTCGTGGATGACGACGTCGTTGCCGACGCCGCTGTTGTGGAACAGCCCGTGCCACACGTCTCCGATCGGCACCGGCTTGGCACCGATCATGATGCTGAGGACACAGACAAGCAGCAGGACGCCGACGGCCGCCAGCAGTCCCACGGCGCGCACGGTGTTCCGGCGCCTCGGGGACTGCGCGGACTTCGTCGGCTCCGCGCTCGTACGGGAGGGACTCTCGACCAACACCCGGTTAGGTTAGCCTACCCAATATTGATCGAGCAGGGGTCGGTGGCCCCGGATCGCCGGACCACCGGCCCCCGCCCGAGCCCTACAGCCCGAGCCGGGCGAGCGCCTTCCCCGCGTCCAGCCCGCACGCCCCGGAACCGGCCCACGTCCACGCCGCCCCGCACAGCGCCCGCACCCCGTCGAGCGGGTCGGCCCCCGCCGCGCCCTCCAGGACGAGCGCGTCCCCGCTCACGGCGGCCCGCCAGCCACCGCACAGGAACCCGCCGTCGCCGTCGGCCCCGACCTCCGGCTGGCCGGTGAGCAGCCCCCGCAGATCGGCCGCCACGTACGTCGGCCGGTGGGCCGGCACGGCCGCGAGCAGCGTCGCCACGTCGGTGACCCCGGTGAGCACCAGCAGCGAGTCGACGCCTCCGCCGAACGCGCCCTCGATGTCGGTGTCCAGCCGGTCCCCGACGACCAGCGGCCGCTCCGCCCCGGTCCGCAGCACGGTCTCCCGGTGCATGGGCGGCTGCGGCTTCCCGGCGACCTTCGGCTCGACGCGGCCGCCGGTGGCGATCCGCACGACCTCGACGGCGGCCCCGTTCCCGGGCCCGATCCCGCGCGCGCCCGGGATCGTCAGGTCGGTGTTGGACGCGTACCAGGGCACGCCCCGCCCGATCGCGTACGCCGCCTCGGCGAACCGGCCCCAGCCCATGTCCGGGCCGCCGTACCCCTGGACGACGGCCACCGGCTCGTCGTCGGCCGACTCGACGGGGACGAGCCCCCGCTCTCGGAGCGCGACCCGCAGCCCCTCGCCGCCGACGACGAGGACCCGGGACCCGACCGGCACGTCCTCGGCGACGAGCCGCGCCACGGCCTGCGCCGAGGTGACGACGTCGCCGGGCGCGGCCGGCACGCCCAGCTCGGTGAGGTGCGCGGCCACCGTGTCCGGCGTCCGCAGCGCGTTGTTCGTCACGTACGCGAGCCGCATCCCGCCGTCCCGCGCCGCCACGAGCGCCTCGACGGCGTACGGGATCGCCGCGCCGCCCGCGAAGTACACGACCCCGTCGAGGTCGAGCAGCGCCGTGTCGTACGCCGTGCTCAGCGCGACCGCGCTGCCGCCGGGCCGGCTCCGTTCCGTCCGCCGCTCCTGGCCGTCTCGCGCCATGACACCTGCTCCTCACTCCACCGGGACTCCCCGCTCCCCCGATCATCGCTCATCGCCACCGCGCGCCTACCATGACGAGATGAACTCCTCAGGTCACGCGGCCAGCGACGTCCGCGACGACACCGCGGGACTGCGTCTGCATCCCTTCCGCGGCATCCGGTACGTCCCCGAGCGGGTCGGCAGCCTCGCGGCCGTCACGTCCCCGCCCTACGACGTCGTCGTGCGACCTGACGGACTGCTCCACCTCGAATCCGCCGACCCCCACAACATCGTCCGGCTGATCCTGCCCCAGGCGGTCACGGCGGGCACCCGCCACCGCAAGGCCGCGGTGACGATGGACCGCTGGCTCGCCGACGGCGTCCTCGCCCCGGACCCGGCCCCCGCGCTGTACGTCTACGAGCAGCAGGGCGACGGCATCCTCCAGCGCGGCATCATCGGCGCCCTCGAACTCACCACGCCCGACGAGGGCGTCGTCCTCCCGCACGAGGACGTCATGCCGCACGTCGTCGAGGACCGCGCCGCCCTGATGCGCACCACGGCCGCGAACCTGGAGCCGCTGCTCCTCACCTATCCGGGCACCGGCGACGGCGCGGACGCGGTGATGGAGCGCGCGATCCAGCGCGAGCCGCTGCTGGCGACGACGACCGAGGACGGTTTCCGCCACCGCCTGTGGGCGGTCACGGACCCGGCCGAACAGGCCGCGGTCACCACCGAGCTCGCCCGTCACCAGGCGCTGATCGCCGACGGGCACCACCGCTGGGCGACCTATCTGCGGCTCCGTGACGAGCACCCGTCGCCCGGCCCGTGGAACCAGGGCCTGGTGCTGCTCATCGACACGGTCCGCTATCCGCTGCGGGTCCGCGCCATCCACCGCCTCCTGAGCAGGCTTCCGGTGGCGGACGCCCTGGAGGCCGTCGGGGACGCCTTCCGGGTCCGTCGCGTCGAGCGGCCGCTGCCGGAGGCCCTGGAGGCCCTGGCGGCGGCCGCGGCCGAGGGCAACGCGTTCCTCCTGGCCGGTGACGGCGCCTTCCACCTCCTGGACCGCCCGGACCCCGCCCTGCTGGCGCGTACGGTCCGCGCCGACCGCCCGGAGGCGTGGCGCACCCTGGACGCGACGGTCCTCCACGCCACGCTCCTGGAGCACGTCTGGCGGGTACCGGACGCCCCCGAGGACATCGCGTACATCCACGACACGGCGGCGGCCGTCGCCCAGGCCGAGCGCCGCGGCGGCACGGCGGTCCTGATGCATCCGGTACGAGAGGAGGTCGTCCGGGACCTCGCCCGCCAGGGCGTGACGATGCCCCGCAAGTCGACGTCCTTCGGCCCCAAGCCGGCGACGGGCCTGGTCCTCCGGAGCCTCGCCCTCGACTGAGCGCAGACATGAAGAAGGGCGGCACCCGGTGGGTGCCGCCCTTCTTCATGTCACGGAGCCTCAGCTCCGGTCGTCGTCCGCGTCCGTGTCCTCAAGGTCGTCGGACTCGTCGTCCTCGTCCTCGTCCTCGTCGTCGCCCGCGTCCTCGACGTCGGCGTCGGCCTCCGCCTCGGCGTCGTGCTCGTCATCGGACTCGTCGAAGGCGTCGACGAACTCGACGCCGTCCATCTCGGCGAGGCGGTCGGAGGCGTCCGTGGCGCCGTCCTTGTCGGCCTCCAGGGCCTTGGCGAACCACTCACGGGCCTCCGGCTCCCGCCCGGCGGCGAGCAGGGCGTCGGCGTAGGCGTACCGCAGCCGCGCGGTCCACGGGTGGTGGGCGCTGGACGCGAGCTCGGGGCTCTGCAGGGTCACGATGGCGGCCTCCAGCTGCCCCATGTCCCGGCGGGCGCCGGCGGCGACGAGCCGCATCTCGACCTGTCCGGCCTTGTCGAGCTTCTGCACCTCGGGCTCGCCGGCCATGGCCAGCGCCCGCTCGGGCCGGCCGAGGCCGCGCTCGCAGTCGGCCATGACGGGCCACAGGTCCACGCCGCCGCTCATCCGCCGCGCGGCCCGGAACTCGGCCAGCGCCTCGGAGTACTTCTGGTTGGCGTACGCGGCGAAGCCGGCGGCCTCGCGGACGGCGGCGACGCGCGAGGCGAGCCGGAGCGCGACCCGGGAGTAGCCGTACGCCTTCTCCGGGTCCTCGTCGATCAGCTGCGCGACCATCACGAGGTTGCGGGCGACGTCGTCGGCGAGCCCCTTGGGCAGGCTCAGGAGCTCCTGGCGCACATCGGGGTCGATCTCCTCGCCGGTGACCTCCGGCGGGATCGGCAGCCGCTTGATGGGCGCGCGGTCGCTCCGCTCGCCGCGGTCGTCACGGCGCCCGTAGCCGCCCCGGTCGTCACGGCCCCGGTACCCGCCGCGCTCGCCACCCCGGTCGTCCCGACCCCGGTAGCCACCGCCACGGCTGTCGTCCCGGCGGAAACCGCCACCGCGCTGGTCCCCACCACGGTCGTCACGGCGGAAGCCACCGCCGCGCTGGTCGCCGCCACGATCGTCGCGACGGAACCCGCCACCGCGGTTGTCGTCGCGCCGGTCGTCGCGACGGTCGTCACGGCGGAACGACGACGGACGCTCGTCGCGCCGGTCGTCACGACGGAAGCCACCGCCGCGCTGGTCGCCACCGCGGTCGTCGCGACGGAACCCGCCGCCACGGTTGTCGTCGCGGCGGTCGTCACGCGGGAAGGAGGGACGGTCGTCACGGCGGAACGACGACGGACGCTCGTCACGCCGGTCGTCACGGCGGAAACCGCCACCGCGCTGGTCGCCACCGCGGTCGTCACGGCGGAAACCGCCGCCGCCACGGTTGTCGTCGCGCCGGTCGTCACGGCGGAAACCGCCACCGCGCTGGTCGCCGCCACGGTCGTCACGACGGAACCCGCCACCGCGGTTGTCGTCGCGCCGGTCGTCACGGCGGTCGTCACGGGGGAAGGAGGGACGGTCGTCACGGCGGAACGACGACGGACGCTCGTCACGCCGGTCGTCACGACGGAAGCCACCGCCGCGCTGGTCGCCACCGCGGTCGTCACGACGGAAACCGCCGCCACGGTTGTCGTCACGACGGAACCCACCACCACGCTGGTCGCCGCCACGGTCGTCGCGACGGAACCCGCCACCGCGGTTGTCGTCACGCCGGTCATCACGGCGGTCGTCACGCGGGAAGGAGGGACGGTCGTCACGCGGGAAGGAGGGACGGTCGTCACGACGGTACCCGCCACCGCGCTGGTCGCCACCGCGGTCATCGCGGCGGAAACCGCCGCCACCACGGTTGTCGTCACGGCGGAAGCCGCCACCACGCTGGTCGCCACCGCGGTCATCACGACGGAACCCGCCGCCGCGGTTGTCTCCACCACGGCTGTCGCCGCCACGGTCGTCGCGGCGGTAGCCGCCGCCACCGCGGTTGTCGTCGCGACGGAAGCCGCCTCCACCGCGGTTGTCGTCACGGCGCGGCCCACGGAAGCCGCCCCGGTCGCCACCGGCACCGTCCCTGCGACGCGGCTCGCGCTCCGGACGGTCGTCGGGAGAGTTGGTGGACATCGGTGTGACTCCTGTCTTCGGGTACTGCAGTCATTCTCGCGCAGCCGGCACCCGGCCGCGCCTCGGAAAAGTCAAGCAAAAAACAAAAGGACCCCTGGTCCCAGCGTGAACGCTGGGACCAGGGGTCCTGAAGAATTGTTCGGCGGCGTCCTACTCTCCCACAGGGTCCCCCCTGCAGTACCATCGGCGCTGAAAGGCTTAGCTTCCGGGTTCGGAATGTAACCGGGCG
>NZ_JBHVRX010000025.1:0-125365 GCF_042885515.1 Streptomyces sp. NPDC058052
CTGGGAACGGCGTGACGACATCCACGAAGCCTTCCTGGGCCTCGCGGCCTGCCTGATCACCCACCGTCATGTCCAACGCCTTTGTTAGGACCTCTAAGAGGACCGCCCCGGTCAGCGTGGTCAGGGCCAGCCATCCCAGCAGAAGGACGTACTCGCGGAGCCCGAGCAGCAGAACCAGCGAGCCCTCGTCTCCCGACTCGAGTCCAGCTACGGCCGCGGCGCCGAAGACGATTGCCACCGTCAGCAGCAGGAAGGCCGACGGTCTGCGATAGCGAATGAAGTTCATGATCCCCCGAACGATGTGGATCACGCAGCCTAAGGGAGAAGGCAGGGCAGAGTCTAGGGCCGATGAGCGTGGGTCACAGCCACTCGTTGATGGCTGCGACAAGGACGGTCGCCTCATAGCGGACCGCGAGTTTGTCGTAGCGCGTGGCAACCGCACGGTGCCAGTTGAGGCGGTTGATGCCGCACTCGACCGCGTGGCGCTGGCGGTAGTCGGCCGGGTCGAAATGCGGCGGCCGGCCGCCGCGGGAACCGAGTCCCTTGCGGTTGCGGGCCTGGTCTTGTCCGGGATGGTGCAGCGGATCCCTCGGCGCCGCAAGTAGGCGCGGTTCTTGCGGGAGCGTACGCCCTGTCGGCCCGCACGCGGTCGGGGCGGACGCGCGGCCGGCCCGGCCCGAGGCGGGGCACGCGGACCTTCTCCAGCACGGGTTCGAACTGCGGCGAGTCCCCGCGCTGCCCGGCCGTGACCACGATCGACATGGTTTTCTGCCCCTGCTCGACGGCCAAGTGCAACTTGGTGGTGAACCCGCCGCGCGACCGCCCCAACCCATGATCATGGGGCTCGGTGAAGATGCCGCCCGGTGGTTCCTTCTGCAGATCGCCCTGCTTGCGGGCCCCGGCCGCATGTTGATGGGCGCGGCAGACCGTGGAGTCGACGCTCAGGTCCCAGACGATCGCGCCCTTCGCGTCGGCCAAGGACTGCAGCCGGGTGAGAATGCGGTGCCAGGTGCCGTTGCGCTGCCACCGGCGGAACAAGTCGTAGACCCGGCCCCACGGCCCGTACTCGACGGGCACGTCCCGCCACGGAACCCCGGTCCGGACCCGAAACCGTATGCCGTCGATCAACCGCCGCCGAGGCCAGACAGGCGGCCGACCCGCCTTCGTGCCCTTCGGCAACAACGGCTCCAGCACCGCCCACTGCTCGTCCGTGAGATCTCCCCGACCCATGAGCCCTGATCATTCACAGCTCAAGATCCACTTTCGACACACGGCCTAGCCGCGGTCGGCGAAGAGCCGGCCCGGCCGGTGCCGCGGCCGCCCGCGAAGTCCGCAGATGCGGGGGCTCGCGTCCAGCAGCGGCGTCAGTTGGGTCACGTCGTGCCTGTTCCCGCCGGTCAGGGTGACAGCGAGAGGTGTGCCGTGGCGGTCGACGATCAGGTGGTGCTTGCTGCCCGGCCGGGCGCGGTCAACCGGCGAAGGTCCGGTGTGAGCCCCCCCTTCAGGGCCCGGATGTGCGAGCCGTCGATCGCGCAGGCGTCCATGTCGAGCAGGATGGCCTTACGCAGCTCGGCCAGGAGGCTTCGTGCAGGCAGGGCCCGACGCCGGCCTCGGTCCCGTCCCGCAGCCGCCGCCAAGCGGTCACCCCGCTGCAGCCGGTCCGCTCGGCCGGCACGTCCCTCCAGCTCACGTTCTTGCGCAGCACACACACAATGCCCCGCAAGGCCGCACGGTCGTCCGCCGGCAGACGCCCCGGAGACCGATGTCGCAGCGGAGGCCAGGGCGGCAGCAGCGGGGCGATGCGTTCCCACAGCTCATCAGGCACAAGATCATCCGACACCCGCACCACTCTGCCGCCACCCGACCTGACCGCCAAGCCCCTACGCCGAACTCATTCTGAAACGATCAGGTAAGAGGCCCGGGGCCCTTCACTGAGTCTCCGCCAACTTGAAGTCGCAGGTCAAAGGGCTGGTGTGGCCGACCCTCGGGCGCTCACGCCCGTCCGTCAGAACCCCGTTGCACGCCGTCCCGGCGATGCGGCCGTCGATGTCGACGGCAGGCGGCACCGGCAGCGACAGCGGCGGCGACACCGAGAGCGACCTTGTCGCGCTGCGGTTCATTTCCGTCCCTTGTCTTCGCGGCACAGGACGCAGAGACCGTCACTTCCCCTGCCGTAGCGGTCGACGGGGCCGCCGCACTCCCGCACCTCACCCCGCCCGCCACCCGCAGGAGCGGCTGTCGCCCTCATAGCCGCGGTGGCCGTACCCGGACCCCCGGACCGACGGAGGCGTCGTCGGGTTGAAGGGGCCTTCGCAGTCGGGGCATTCCGTCGGCGGCGTACGACGCTGGCAGCCGCAGTCGCACCGGTCATCCGTCATCGTCATCACCTCGGGCGATCTTCAGGACTTCGGTGACGAGGACATCCGCCTCCTCGCCGGTCAGACACGCCGGCCACTGGCACGGCTTCTCGCACACGTGCCGCTCCATCCGGCAGCCGCGGTGACACCCGCACTCGTCCCGCTTGCCGGGGATGCCCCGCCGCTGGCGCCGTCACCCACACCGCCGCCGGGGACGGCCTGTCGAAGGTCGCGGCGCGTTACTCCGTCCCCGGCGGTTGGGAGGCCCTGTGGCAGGCGAACCGGGGTGCGATCGGGAACAATCCGGACATGATGAAAGCGGGACAAGTGATGACGATCCCGGTGTCGCCGCAGCCGGGTACGGGCGTCTACCGCGGCCCCGGCGAGGTCGGCAAGCTCGGCGCCTTCGGCTCCTGGCTGGGGCGCGAGGTACAGGCCACCGACTACCTCGACCCGTCCTGGAACGGGGACTGGAACCCGGTCGCGCTGGCCCGCTGGGGGGCGTGGAAGAAGACCCAGCCCGGCCGGAAGGTCGTCCTCGGGATCCACATGGTGCCGAAGCAGGGCGGATCACTGAGCGCGGGCCAGCGGGGTGCGTACGACGCCCAGTACCGGGAGCTGACCCGGATGCTCGTGAAGCACGGCCTCGGCGACAGCGTGATCCGGCTCGGTTACGAACCCAACAACCCCAGCATCGGGCCCTGGCAGGGGACGTCGAACCCCGAGGGTTTCAAGGCGATGTACCACCGGGCCCACGGGATCATGAAGTCGATCGCGCCGAACCTGCGCTTCGACTTCAACCTGGCTGTCGGGACGTCCGGTCGGGTCACCTCCTGGTGGACGCTCTACCCGGGGTCCGCGTACGTCGACATCGTCGGTCTCAACGTCTACGACGTGTGGTGGCAGCGGTACAGCGCCACCCCGCAGCAGCGGTGGAAGCACACGCTCACAACGACGATCGGTGTCGCCGACCACCGGGCGTTCGCCGCCGCCGTCGGCAAGCCCATCTCCTACCCGGAGTGGGGCCTCTACAAGCGCGGCGACAGCTACGCCGGCGGCGGCGACAACCCCTACTTCGTCGACCGCATGGCGGAGCTGACCCGGCACGCCCGGTACAACGCCTACTTCGACCTCGACTGGGGCGGTGGCGTTCTCGACAACTTCCCCAACGGCAGGGCGCATTACAAGGAGCTGTACCGATGACCGAGATCGGCAAGGCCGAGGAGGCCGACGGCGGCTGAGCGATACCTGCCCTGGAACCCGACCCGGCGGCGCGTCTGGACGGAGCGCCCGTGCTTCCCCAAGGGCGCCATCAAGTGGCGGGACGAGTACCAGTGGAGCGGCGGAGGCTCCAACGGCCGGCTCCGGATCTACCGCATCCACGAGGGCCGCGACACCATCACCGAGATCCCTCCGAGAGAGTGGGACGATCATGCCTGACCCCGTCCTCGACGCTCGCGGTGTCGTCATCGCCCCCGGCGACTGGGCCGTCGTCGTGCACGGCAGGGGCGATACGGCCAGGCCGTACCACGGCAGCGTCAGGGGGCACCTTGCCGGGGCCAGCTGGAGGTGGCCCGCACTCCGTCCGGCTACCCGTATGTGGACGTGCCCGAACTGGGCCGCGTCTTCGAGCACCCCGAGCGCATGATCACACTGAGAGATCTCCATGGAAGTGCCTGACGCCCGGAACGTCGCCATCGAGCCCGGCGACACCGTCATCTACGGCTTCGGCATCGGCCGCAGCGCCGCCATGACCGAGGGCGCGTCATCCTCGCGCAGCCCACCATCCCCGCAGCAGGTCCCGACGTCATCCCCATGCGGCGCAGCTGAGCGACCGCGCGTCACTGACCTTGCCGGCCTCAGGCGGCGGCAGGGTCAGTCGGCGTTCCCGAAGCAGGCGCCGATGTTGTTCCACATGAAAGCGTCCTTCCAGTCCGCGCGCCCCTTGGCCCAACCTCTCAGGGCGACGATCACCTTTTCCCGGGAAATCGTCCGGGTCTGGTAGTGCTCTGCCGCCGTCCCGTCACGGCACTCCAGCTGATAGGTGTTGTCATCCCTCGGCCACACCTGCTTATACCAGTCGCCGGCTGCATCATCGTCGACTCGCTCGACCATCACGAAGGCATTGCCCCGCCCGAGGTTCGCCACCATCCGGCTCAAGGCCGTGGGCCCCGGATTCCTCACCTGACGACCGTGCTCGTCTCTCGCTTGCAGCATGGCTCGATCATCCCCCACAGCTCTGGCACCCGAAGAGCAACCACGTCACGCGCGCTCGCTCCCCACGCGCCCGCGTTGGTTCACTGCGCGAACCAACAGGGGCGAAGAGCAGCTCTGAGGAAGATTCGGGATCGGCAGCACCCCGCCGAGATCCCCGTGCCGCCCTGTCATTCAGAAACCGCCTCTCCCCTCCCTCCCCCCGGTGAGCAGCTCACGCACCATCGCCGCACGAGCCGGATACGTCCTGCCCGAGGAAGAAAACGAGTGCATCTTCTGCGGGAGATCGTGCCCGACACCCTCGCCGGCACCCCGCAGGAACCGCTGCAGGTCGTGATCGTGCCGGGGCAGCCGGGCGCGGGGAAGACCGCGATCCGTCCCCCGTGACACCAGTCCTGTCCGTGCGAGGGGAGCCGGTCAACGCCATCGCCCACCAGGCAGCCCTCCACTCTGCCACCACCCTCGTCTGGGCTCGCAAGTGATCGAGAGGACGCGCCTCAGGGGTTGGCGGTCAGAGAGGATCGAGGAGCATCAGGACCTCGTCTCGGGTGTCGTCGGGGGCGAAGCGCAAGGCGCCGGGCCAGCGGCCGACCTCCCGCCATCCCAGGCGGCCGTAGAAGTCCTCCAACCCTTCTCTCCCCCGGGCCGTGAGACGAAGCTGCTCAAGCCCCAGCTCGTCACGGGCCACAGTCCGCAACTCACGCATGAGAGCGGAGCCGACCCCACGGCCGCGGAAGCCGGGGTGGGTCTGGAGGTGGTGGACCGTTCCCCAGTGCGCGACGAGCCGAAAGGGATCACTCTTGAGGACAACCCATCCGGCAAGAGCCTCACCGAACCTGGCGACGATGAGGCGGCTGCGCGACGGGGCGAGATGGCTGAGGAGCTCGTCTGCGACCGGCAAGACGTCGTCGTCATGGACCGGAGGGAAAGGAAATCCCGCGGCACCACCTGCGTTCGTGACCGCGATCCAGCAGTCGACGAGCTGACGTCTCAGATCGGAAGAGACCTCATGCATCTCGGTGATCTGGGTGAGAGTGGGTTTGAACCTCTGCTTCATGCGCAGGAGCATCCCAGTCGCTGCTGACATCGAAGTGAGTCGAGCCTCCGGAGTCACCTACGCCCCACGCCTTCAGAGAGACACCCCCTAGCTTGATCTTTAACCTGTGCGGCGAGGTCCTGGGGTCGTCGACTTCTTGTTCCCGGACGTGGCTGTGCCGGTTTTGCGCACTGTGTGGATGTCGTGTCGTGGGGTGGGTCGGGTGTTCTTGCTGCCTGGTGGCCTGCCGGGGCCGGGGCGGGAGGGTTTCGGTGCACCGGCCGGGCAGGCGGCTGTCGGGCGGATGTGCCGGAAGTCGCGGCGGACGCGGGCGGGCGTGAGACGTTCGACAGGTGCGGGTTTCTCCCAGGGCCGACGCCGGTCAGCTGCCAGGGGTCGGGCGAGACGAAGTTGGGTGTAGGCGGCGAGGATCAGCCAGGTCCATCGGTCGGCTGCCTCTGGGGTGCGGATCTTCGGGCAGGTCTAGCCGAGGGTTTGTTTGAAGAGACGGAAGGTGTGCTCGATGTCGAAACGTCGCAGGTATGCCTGCCAGAGGCGGTCGGTGTCGCTTGCGTCTGCGTCGGTGCCGGACCACCACAACCAGACCGGCTTCGGGTGGCTCCGCTGGGCAGGTGGTCGATGTCCAGGCGGATCACGGTCCCCTCGATGATCGGGAGGGTGGCGTCGGCCGCGGCCCAGGACGAGCGGTGGGTGAGCTTGAGGTGGAGCCGGTTCCAGGACCGTGCGGTGGCGGTGCCGTAGAGGCGTGTGTCGGTGACGGTGGTGGCGTCCGGGGTGCCGCAGGTGTCGGGCTGGCCGAAGACGAACTCGCCGCCGTGCCGGGGCGGCCGGCCTTTGGTATGGGGCTGTCGTGATGGTGCGGGTCTGCGTAGGACGCGGTCCGAGCGCATCCGGGCCAGGACCTGCACCGGCAGGTCCCGCAGAAGGTGGGCAAGCCGGGGTGCGTCGTATCCGGCGTCCGCGATGACGAGGATGTCCGGGTCGCCGGTCTGCCACTGGCCTGCGGTGATCAGCCGCTCGACGAGGTCGCGCAGTTGCCGGGCGGTGACGGTTGCGGTGTCGTCCCCGGGTGCCAGACGGAGCGCGTCCAGGGGTGCGGTCCACGAGCTGCGGCCGGGTTCCAGCGCGCAGACGACCGAGTAGGGCCACCCGGGAACGGGAATGTGCTGGTCCTTGCCGCGGCCGTAGGTGTGGCACAGGGTCCGCTGCGGTGAGGTGTGGGCGTCGGGCCGCAGCCAGCAGGTGACGTCGACGGCCAGGACCAGCCGGCCGTCAACGGACCGGGGTAGCGGGACCGAGGCAAGGGCTCGCCGCATCCGGCCGGTGTCGACCCGGCCCTGGGCAAGCGCGGCGTAGAGCCCTCCGTGGCCGCGGCGGTGTTCGTCCACCAGCGACAGCTCGGCCAGTGACCTCACCGGTCCGTCACCGCACAAGACGGCATCGGTCAGCTCGAACAGAGCGTCCGAACGCGCGGCGAGACAGGAATAGAACTCGCCCCGGAAGCGTGACAGTTCGGCCAACGGCTCCTGCCGGGCATCGTGATGCAGCAGACTCATCCTCACGGCCTTCGTGCTGGACGTGTTCCTTGGTCGGAGCACATGTTCAGACGAAGGCCGCTTCCGTGTACGGCGGATACCAAACCGAGTGATCAAGTACGACGCACCGTTCGACGCCGCACGTTAAAGATCAAGCTAGATGTCAGCGTCCGTGGCACGCCCATGAGTCACTGCGGCGGCAATCAGCGCCACAAGGTTGTCGGTCCAGCAATCGGACTCCATCGTCGCTACCTCAACGCCGCATCCGCCGCATCCGCCGCAGACGAGGTTGGGCCCGTCTTGGCCCGCGAGCCCGCAGCAACCACTGCCACGCCGCGGGTCTGGGTGAAGCACCGCCCCAGGAACATCGTCCGGGTGGAAGATCAGAAGGCTGCCGTCGAAGTTGGTCTTGAAGGTCCCCAGAGCCATCCGCGGCGGAGCCACCTCGTGACCCGGCGGCCGCTCGGGACCCCTCACTGGTTCCCCGGGCACCACTTCGCTGGTCACGGGCTGCTGACAGTTGGCACAGCGGAAGATGGTCATGCCGTGATTCTCTCGGGCTGCACGCGGCGCTATGAGGCCGGGACGCTAAGGCAACTGCATCGGCCTTCGCCGGCCCCCCAGGCCCCCGCTCCGGTCGGCATCGTTCGGCGCGCGGCGGCATCGTCGTGGCCGGCCTCCGTCCCAGCGGTCGCCGTACCGGTTGCACAGCGGGTTGCACCACCAGTTGCGCAGCAGGTTGTACCGCTCGTTGCGCAGTAGGTTGCGCCAGCGGTTGCGCTGCCCCTTTCGCAGCCGGCCGGTATCCGCTGGTCAGCCCCCGTGGGTCAGTGGATGGGTCACTCCTACGCCTCCTCCTGGACGCACAGGAGGAAGTTGTGGTCCATCTCCGGCAGGCGGCCGGGTGCGTCAGCGGCGGCGCGAGAGGAAGTCCAGCATGAGCACTACTCGACGTCTCCTCGGCGCTGGCGTCAAGGTCCAGATCCCCGAGCGCGCCGACCGCGCGAAGACCGCCTTCGAGCGCGCGGTCGGCGGAGACTGGATGGAGATACCAACGCCTGTTGAGCGGCGCCCGGTGGGGCGCGGCGGCCTTTCGGCCCCGGGGGCGCCGGCAACAGGAGCTGATCTCGACGATCACTGGGCACCGTCGGACGGACAGCCGCCGGTGACCGCCTTCGTCTATCCCGTTTTCTCCAGCTCGGCCTCCGCAAGCCTCCAGAATCCCTTGGGTCGATCCTCCAGCAGCTCAAGGAGCATGCCGCGGAGCAACGAGTCCGAACGACGGGCCCTCTCGTGCCAGGGATCGCTCAGCCCATGAAGTTCATCGCGACGCTCCAGAAGGTTGATCCGCCTCAACGCCTGGGGACGAGGGGGCTGGCTCTCTGTGCCCTTGACCCTGCGCCATGCCTCCATCCACTTCAACCAGTCGCGGTTGAGCACACCACACCCCTGGATGAAGGCGGCCATCTGCCTCTCGTCGACGGGCAGCATCTCCCGGTTGAGGATGCGCGAGATGCTGCTGAGCGGCAGCATGTGAGCGCCGCCGACCCTCTTCTGCATCTCTTCGTACGGCCGCGCCCCGAGGTTCACATGCAGGGCTGCCAGGCCGTCGAGCAGCGCGGTCGGAATGCTGCTGCCTTCCACGAACACCTTCCGCCGCCCTCCTCGCTCGTCTCGACGGGCCTTGAGCCGCAGGATGAGCGCCCTTTCCTGGGTGCTCACCCCGCTTCCACACGCGAGGAGGTAGGCGTTGATGGTTTTGGCCGATGGCGTAGACCTGCCTGAGGCGGCTCTCTTCAGCGTTGCGGCAGACACATCCGACCCTGCCGCCATCTGCTTGTACGTCGGCGTTCCGGCCCGAACGCGCTCCGCGCGCAGCAGCTCGGCGAGCATCCCCCGATGGGCGACACTGCGATCGACCGGGTTCTCCGGGCGTCCCATATCCGACCCCTACTGCTGAGAGGCACGCAGGACAAGCGCGGCGAGGCCGGCGACGAGACGGCGGCCTCCACTGAGCGCGAGCACAGCGAGGACACCGATCCCTGTGGAGTAAGCCAGGAGCGGGACGATCTCGGTGGTGGGCATGCCCGTCACGGCGAGATCTGCCGCGGTGACCGGGAAGACCGCAAGGCCGAGAACGACCGGAAGGGTCAGGCGGTTCGTCTCCGAACCCGGCGCGACCGCCGGCTCCGTTACGGCCGGGCTCGAGATGTTCTTGGGCATGGTGATGCCCCCCTTCGTACTTCGCCGGGGAGGGCAGAGCTCTTCCCTCGGCACACGTGGCTGCATGAACGGCAGGTGCTTTCGCGGGAGTTGGCGCTCCCTGCGCTGCCGGTCCAATCCTTGCAGGTAGATCCGTCATCCGCGGCGCAGTGACCACCCGCAGCTCGCCGTTGGCTCACTGGCTTTCCGCCAGGGCGGCATTCTTTTTGGGGGAAGATAGGACAGGCGTTCAGCCGTAACGAGGGGCTCCAGCGCCTCGATCTGCTGACTTCGGGCCCCTCTGTGAACAGTTTGTTCAGCACCGCAGCACCGTCGGCCCCTAGGGCGTGTATCGGAAGTGGATCTCATCAGGTGTCGAGCGGAAGTTCCAGCAGTTCCTCTGGAGGCTGGAAACAGGAGCGTTGATACAGAGGGGTGCTGCGCTCTGACGGCCATACGATCAAGCCCTCAAGGCCGGCGCTGCGTGAGTGCTGCTTCAGCGCCTCCAGGAGTGCCGAGCCGGCTCCTTTGTTCCGTTGTGACGGCATGACGAAGAAGTTCGTGACATAGCCGAACGGGTTGTTGTCGCCATAGGGCTCCGGCATCCTCTCAACCAGACAGAGGAAGACGTGTCCGCAGATTTCACCCTCGGTCTCCGCGACCCAGGCCAACCAGTGGCCTTCGCTGAGCCGGGTGCGGATCCACTGCTCGGCCTCTTCCAGGAGCCGAGCAGGAGCTGGCGGTTGCCCTTCGTGGTCCTCCTGCTTGAACGTCCAACGTAGTTCGGCCAAGGTCCGCGAATCGGCGGGCCGGGCCGGACGCACGATGAGGTCTGCCGTCATGGGACGAGCTTCAGTCCTGTAGCACGGTGAGGCAAACCGATTTCCGCGCCGGTCACAGCCACTCGTTGATGGCCGCAACGAGGACGGTCGCCTCATAGCGGACCGCGAGTTTGTCGTATCTCGTAGCCACCGCCCGATTCCTCTTGAGGCGGTTGATGCCGCACTCGACTGCGTGGCGCTCCTTGTAGTCCTCCGAGTCGAACTTCGGCGGTCGGCCGCCGCGTGAGCCGCGCTTCTTGCGGTTGAGGGCCTGGTCAGCCTTGTCTGGGATCGTGCAGCGGATGCCGCGTCGATACAGATAGGCGCGGTTCTTGCGGGAAGCGTAGGCATTGTCGGCCTGTACCCGGCGGGGACGAACGCGCGGTCTGCCCGGCCCCAGCCGCGCGACCCGGATGCGTCCCAGAACGACCTCGAACTGCGGGGAATCGCCGCACTGCCCAGCCGTGATCACGATCGACATGGGCTTCTGGCCCTGCTCGACGAGGTGCAGCTTGGTGGTCAGGCTGCCGCGCGAGCGTCCGAGCCCGTGGTCAGCCGGTTCGCTGGCAAAACCGCCGGGCGGCTCCTTCTGTAGATCCCCCTTTTCCGTGCCCCGGCGGCGTGCTGGTGGGCCCGGCACACCGTGGAGTCGACGTTGATGTCCCAGGTGATCAGGTCCTTCGCGTCCGCGCGGGCCTGAAGTGCGGCGAAGATCCACTGCCACGTGCCATCGCGTTGCCAACGCCGGAACAAGTCGTACACCCTGCCCCACGGCCCGTACTCGGCAGGTACATCCCGCCAGGGGATGCCGGTGCGGACCCGAAACCGTATGCCGTCGATCAGCTGCCGCCGGGTCCATAGCGGCGGTCGGCCGGGCTTCGCACCCTTCGGCAGCAACGCCTCCAGCACCGTCCACTGCTCGTCCGTCAGGTCTCCACGCGCCACAAACCAAGATCATCCCATGCTCGAGATCCACTTCCGATACACGCCCTAGTTGGCTCAAAGACCTGGTCATCGGTTTGAACGATGACCAACAGGGGGGTATCCATAACGCCATGGTGCTTCGGGCACCTGGTTGCCCCCTGTCGTACACGTGGCTGCACACGGATTGATCAGGGACTTCCTGCCCCTACGTTGGCGCGTGGGTGCCCCAGGCCGCCGTCCACTCCTGTGGATGGCGGCCTTGTCGTTTCCCTTGGCCCCTCGGCCTCTTGCCGACCCTACGAACCCGGGAAGGACCCCAGCATCCTCACACCGTCCTCTTCCTCGTACTGGGCCAGCGTCTTCCTCGGCCGCTCCGCGAGGTCCTGGAGGTGCGGCGTGAGCGCGCGCTCCATCGCCATCCCCTCCCGAGCCCGCTGTCTCGCGTCCTCCTCGTCGAGGAGTTCTCCAGCGTCTTCGCGGGACGCGGGTCCAGGCGGTCTAGCATCCACGCCGACGCTCGCCCCTGGGCGCCGGCAGACGCGCTTCTCGCTGCGGTGCTCACCCGACGGGGTCGGTCCACGTCTGGTAGGTCTCCGAGACGACCGGCCCTCGCTCGGCCTCCTCGATGTGGCCGGCGGCGCTGACATCGGCCGCGGCTCGGGCTCGGGTGACGCGGGAGTAGAGCGCGGCGTAGGCGTCCGGCGAGTTCACGTCGAGCTGCCCGTCGTGCTTGTCCTCGATGGCCTCCTCACCGTGGGCGAGCCAGCGGAAGACGGTGGCGCGGGAGACTCCGGCGACCTCGGCGGCCTGGCCGATCGGCAGGCCCACCACAGCGGCTCGAGGGCGGAGGTCCATCACCGTCGGGTCAGGAGCGAGGGACGGCCCCGTCGTCGCGGACATCGGCGAGCGAGGGACTGCTGGGGGTTCATCTCTTCGGTCATGTCGGCGGACCGTACGGACGCCGACGGCTAGCGTCTCGTCCTTCAAACGACTTCCGAGACCGTCCTACGCGCGCGAGAGAGTAGGACCGCCCTCTTACGTCCCGGCCTCACCGAACCGGTCCGCGAGCAGAACGCCACTGCGCCCGAGCCGATCCCGAACCGCGGCGGCCTGCTGCCGGCTTACTTCAAGGCACCGTGGGAAAAGGTCTACCGGCACTACCCTTCGGCAAGGTGGGAGCCCCCTTCGTACGGCCTGTCCGCTGCCGACTGGCCCGACCCGGGCAACCCGTCGCCTATCCGCCCGCGCCGCCTGCACGCGCTCTGACCGAACTAAGAACAGGAGAACTCTCATGTCCGAGACGCCCCGCTCCCTCGACGAGCACACCCCGACCACCATCGTCTACGACATCGCGGTCGAGAATGCCAACGAGCTGATCGCCCTGCTGGCCCACCGGTCCAACACGGCCGCCGACCCGGCCACCCGCGAAGCATGGTGGCAGCGCGTCCTCGCCGTCCGCGACGCCCGCCGGGCCGTGGACCCGCTGGACCGCCAGGCCCTACTCGACCAGATCTCCCTCTGGAAGACGGAGACCGAGACCCTGAAGGCGGGCCGGTGAACGACCCCAGCGTCTACTTCCTCACCGAGGAGCAGTTACGCACCCACCTCGAGGAGCAGGTGTGCGAGTTCGTCTTCGGCGGCTACGAGCCCCAGGAGACTCCCGCACTGGTGCTGCTCGGCGGCCAGCCCGCGGCCGGGAAGAGCCAGGCCATGGCCGCTACCGTCCGGCGTCACGGCGGCACCCTCGTACCTCTGACCGGCGACGAGGTGCGCCCGCTGCATCCTCGGTACCACATGCTCCAGGGCGAGGACGCCCAGACCCGGGAGATGGCCACCGCCCAATTCTCCGGCTCCATGGTCCGCATGAGCATCGAGCACGCCCTGGAGCACAACTACGGCCTGCTGCTCGAAGGCGTCTTCCGCGACCCAGCGATAACGATCGGGACCGCCGAGCGGTTCGCCGCCGCCGGCCGCCCCGTGGGAGTCGTTGCACTCGCGGTTCGCCAGGAACGCAGCCGCATCGACGCCCTTGTCCGGTTCCTCGAAGGCGGCGAAGGCGGCCGGTGGACGCCGCCCGAGCGCCAGGACCTGGCCTACGGCAAGGTGCCCGAGACCGTCGCGGTCGCCGAGCAGAGCCCCGCCGTCACCTCGATCATCATCACCAACCGCTCCGCTGACAATCTCTACACCAACGAACGAGGACTGGACGGCCTGTGGCCCGGTGGTCCCAGCGCTGGAAGCCGAGCGAGCCAAGCCGATGCCCGCGCAGGGAGCCGTGTCCTGACTCGCGACCTACCGCACGGTCCTGGTCGAGATGGCCGCACAGAGCGAGACGACCGACAAGAGCCGCGGCGTCCTGCGCCAGCTCGGCCGGGACGCCGAGACCGTCGCGGCCATGGCCTCGCCCGACCTCCACAGTCCGGTACGCCAGCGGTATGAGGCGGTGAAGCCGCGGGTCCGCGGCTACCGGCCGGGCCGGCTGTCCGCCCTCTGGTTCATCCCGCGGCGGTACGGGGTGGACTGCCCTTGCGGATGGTCCTTCGACACTCCGGCCGATTTCTTCGACCGTATCTTCCCCGCTTTCGACGAGCACCGGCAGGAGTGCCGGCGGCCTACTGCTGCGTCCACCAGGTGAGGGCCGCCCCAAGGATGGTGGTGACGAGACCGATGACCCAGCCCGGCACCCGCTGAATGGTCAAGTGAACTCCACCTATGCGGAGTTCGAGGAACGGCTGCTGCTTCCCGCTCTCGGACATGACGGTGCTCTTGGGCATGAGAGTGCCCTCTCTCGGGTGGGGTGGATTTGCTGCTTGAAGCCTACGAGCCCGGCGGCGATCAACTGTCTGTTGATCACGAAAAGTTCAGCCCGTTAGAGGAAGAAATCTCGGTCGCGCCTGTTTCTTCAGGTCGGCAGCCGGGTAGATGGCCGAACCCCCTTCGCGACTTCGAGGGCCCAAGTGCCCTTCGGCTCGATGCTTCCCGGGTTCTCACCCCTGCTCCTGAGTGCGCCCCCGGTGTGCTCTGACGCGCCGCCCCATGCGCGTTCGATACGAATGACCAGAGCCGTCCCTAGCAACCCTTGAAGGACACCGTCGTGCCCCGACGCATGCAGGCCAACGAAGAAGCACCCCGTGCCCACACCGTCGAGCACGCCGAGCAGTGGGACTGCGACCGGCACCCCCCGTGCGACCCCGTCAAGGAGAGGAACCCCATGACCGACGTCGAAGCCGCCATCCACAGCCTCAGCACCACCAACCTCGGCGCGAACGTCGCCAGGGGCGCCGTCCTCAACGTCGTCCGAGGCAAGGTCGGCGTCCCCGACACCGGCACCTACATCGTCGCCGACGGCGTCGTGTACGAGGCGGCGCCCTGGTCCGTGAAGGAGCGGCTGCGGCCGGGCAGCCGGCTCTGGAAGTGGACGCTCGAAGCAGAAGAGCCGCCGGCCCCCGTCCTCGAGGAGGGCAAGACGTGCCGAAGCCGCAACGACCACGGCGCCTCGGTCAGCAGGAGGTTCGCTGTGGAGACCGTCCGGGGTGAGGGCGAGGGGCGTATCGCGTTCGGCTTCATGTCCGGCGGCGGAGCGGGAGACCGGTGGACGACCCGGGTTGAAATCGGCGACTGGGAGGAAGTCCGATCACACGCCGCATGCAGGCCGACTGACCAACCCCTGACTGTACGGACGCGGGGCCGACTCAGTGACGTGGGCGACCAGTGGCGCAACCTACCGCGCAATCGTTGACGCAATCTGAGCCGTACGCATACCAGGCGCCGCGTCAGTACCCGGGCGCTCTGCTCGCATGACCTCGCGCGTACGTCGTCGAGGTGACGTACGGCTGGGGGTGGTGCCGCACACGGCGGGCGCGGTAAGACTGGCCCTTTGCACCAGACGCCGTGGTGAGTGACCCAAACAATGACCCTCGCAGTCACAGCGGTGCAGGGCGGGCCGTGGTGGAGCCGGTAGCGAAGAGAATCGTCAGGGCCGCCGAAGGAGCCAACCGCGGCCCCTCTTCGGCTCGGGGCCGTCCTGTGGTTCCGGCGGCGCAGCGGCCTCGAGGCGGGGCGGGCTGTTTCGGCGGCGGCATCCTGACGGGCGACATCGTCGGCACGGCACGGGCCGCACACGGACTTGCCTCCAGCCCGTACAGCGGTCCGGTGCACGGTGATCTCCTCCCAGCGCTCGTCGCTGAGCTTCCGCCCGCACCGCGCGCATATCAGGCGCTGCGCCTCCCGCTCAGCGGCACGGCGCCACTGGTCCTCCGCGTCGGCGCGGGCCTCATGGTCGCGGTAGAGGGCGTGGCCGTCGGGGTTGTCGAGCGCGTCCGTCAGCGTCTGCTCGCCCTCCCGCCCCAGCCGCCGCCACACTGCCACGTCGGCGCCGCAGCCGCGGCGAGGTCCGGGATGCTTCGGACGCCAAGCGGCCCGGGGCGGCTCACGGGGTACTTCCGGGGCGGCTCCCGGATCGTCGGGAGTGCGTCCGCCGGGGCGGGGATCAGGCGCGTTGGAAGCCGTCGGCGGCCATGGAGATGGTGAGGGCCAGGAAGGCGAGACCGACGGCGATGATGGCCAGGAAGACGAGCGTGCCCGCCGCCTTGGCGATCCACGATTTCGCATGGACCGGGTCGGCGGGGTTCCTCGGGTGGTAGGCGACCTTGATGGTCGGCGCGGTGCCGGAGATGTACGCGCCGCGGACCACGCCGTGCAGGTCGGTGTAGGCATAGTCCTTGGGGCCGCGGCGCACCGCCTCGACGGTGATGCCGTACCGGGGGTAGGTCCACTCGCGGTACTGCATGGACAGGGCCGCGACCCCGAATGCGGCGATGCCCACGGCGATGGGGATGAACACCAGGAACGCGACCGCGCGGCTCACCGACTCCACGATGCCCAGGGGTACGGCCACCCCGACCGCCACCAGGCCGGTGACCCACGCCGTGAGCCTGAACGCGCGCGTGTACCAGTCGTCGTCGGACCCCGCCGGCGCGCTGTCGGTGACGAGAGCCGTGCCGTCGGCCGCCCGCTCCTCCGACAGGAGCGCGGTGACGGCGTCGGCGAACGCCGTGGCCGCCACCTCACTCACGCCCTGGACCTTGTACGTGACCGGGGTCGTCCCGGCCGGGGCGGTCAGCTCCACGGCAAGGGCACGGCCCTCGGCGCAAACACGGCGGACGGCCTCGAGCGGGATCCGCTTCTCCTTGCGCCGCCGGCTCAGGACGAGCACGTCGCCCTGAGCCTGGAGGGTGGTACCGGCGCGGCCCCGGAGGACGGGTATCGGTGAGGTGGTGGTGGACATGAGCGCTGATAGTAGGGCCGGGACGGCTTTCAGGCGAGTGGCTGCATAGGTGAGAACCAAGAACGGATGTCGGCGGGTTCCAGGATCATCCGCTGCTGGGCCGGCTCTGGAATGTTGCCGAGTTCCAGGAACACCTCACTGGCCCGTGTCGGGCATCGGGTCCAGGGCGGTGCAGCATGAGCGCGTGTATCGAAAGCGCTGTTCGCCATGCTCATCGGTGGCTGGATACGCGAGCCGGGGGTGACGCGCACCACCTCTCCAGGCGCATAGTTGAACACGTTCAACAGTTCTGGCAAGGTGACTTCCCGCAGACCATTCCTATCGGTTGACCGACGCGGGCTGGGGGCGGGAGGGCCTGATGACGGGCGGAAGCAGGCTGCGTGCGTGGGTGGCAGCCCTCGGCGGCTTGATGGTGATGTTGACCGTTCTGACCGCATGCGCGGGTCCGTATCAGTACTACGAGGGAACGGGGCTCCACGACGCCACGACGACCGAACTCGCCGGAGGCTGGGAGAACGTCGAAGCAACCCGTGTAGTGCTTCGGGAGGACGGAACGGCCCTTCTTGAGAAGCTCGACGGACAGGACTTCGACTTCGAGGACGGCTGGCGTCTCTCCGGTGCGGGAACCTGGCAGCTGACCGACGATGACGGCGGACAGGTCGTCCGACTCGCGCTGACGGCCCGGAGCCGAGTCGAGAGGCGCTTTCCCGCACCTGTGGCCAACCCTTCGGCTCAGGAGCCCCCGTCAACCTACTCGTGGCTCTTCTCTGTGGACCGCGACTGGCACGATGGGCTGGTGCTGTTCTTCATGTACGGCGATCCGGACATCGGGAACATGTACGTGATGACGCGCGAGACAGAGTCATAACCATTCGTTGATCGCTGCGACCAGCACGGTCGCCTCGAAACGGACGGCGAGCCTGTCGTACCGCGCGGTGACGCAACCCGCGCCGTACGCGTGCCAGGCGCCGGTCAGTACCTGGACACTCTGCTCGCGTGACCTCGCGCGTACGTCGTCAGGGCAACGTACGGGGTGGTGCCGTACGCAGCGGGCGCGGCAAGGTCGGCCCGGCATCGACCTCGCCGACGCCGACCCGGTCACCGTCCACCCGCACGTCGGACTCGTCCCGCAGGACTACACCCGCTGGCCCCTCGACGCCCGCTCCAACGTCCACCTCGGCCAGCCCCGTGCCGGCGGTGGGTCCGCCATCCACGCCGCGGCCCAAGCGTCCGGCGCCGACGCAGTCATCGCCCAGCTCCCCCAGGGGCTCGACACATCCCTCGCGCGTTCCTAATGGGGCGGGCACGACCTCTCCGGAGGACAGTGGCAGCGCCTCGCCATCGCCCGCGCGTTCCACCGCGACGCGCCAGTCCTCGTCATGGACGAGCCGACCGCCGCCCTCGACGCCCGCGCCGAGCACCGCACCTTCACGCGTCTCAAGTCCCTCGCCGCCGGCCGCGCCACCCTCTTCATCACCCACCGACTCGCCAACGCCCGCCTCGCCGACCGCATCGTCATCCTCGAAGGCGGACGCATCATCGAGACCGGCACCTATGACGAGCTCACCCGGCGCGGGGCCGGGTCCGTCTTCTACCAGATGCTGCAACTCCAGGAGGGCACTGACTGACGTGGGCCGACGACTCTCGGTGGTCGCGGAACGCTATCGTCCGGTCATGAGGACGAACACGTTAGCCCTCGCGGCGGCTTCGGCCGCCGCCGTCTTGCTGGCTGTTCCGGCCCCCGCCTACGCGGCACCCGGTGCGGCTCAGCCCCACCAAGCGCCTGGAAGGCGAAATCGATTCGCGCGGCCGGTCCTGTGTGGACGGGACCGATCTGGCCTGGGACGAAGTCTCGAAGTTCGACGACGCGCGCAAGTACGCGATCGGCGCGTGGACGGCAGGGACGCTCAACCGGGTGAAGATCAAGCCGGATGACGCAACGAGCTACGCCGATCTGGAATGGAAGGACACCTCTCAGACCGGGCAGGGGTGGAGGCTCGTCTACGGCAGGTGGGATCCCAACACGGGGACGGACTACCTGTGGTTCAACCGTGCGTATCTGGATGACGGGAAGACGCACGGGGCGACCGAGCACCGCCGATGGGTCGCGGTTCATGAGCTGGGTCATGCACTGGGGTTCCGCCACAAGAGCACCGAGAACCTGTCGGTGATGTGGGAGGTGTACGACGACATCGACCTGATGGAAACCAACAAGCCGACGGCGGACGACGTCAAGGCGTATCACGCACTGTGGGGATGAACATGAGCAAGAAGACGGTGGCCCTGGCAGCGGGTGCGGTGTTCGCCGGGGCGCTGGCGGTGGGCGGCTGGGTCGGCTACCAGCAGCTGGAGGAGCCGGTGAGCGCCGGTTCCGTGATCCGGGGCTATGACGCCCGGACCGCGGCTGGTACGGCGCCGCACTCCGAGGACGTGTTCACCGGCCGAGTGGAGGCGTTCGAGGAGCGGCGGGAGATCGACGCGTGGACGACGGACATCTACCGGGTGAGCGTGGTGGATGTTCTCCGCGGCGATGTGAGGGGCACCGTGCGAGTGACGTGGGCGCTGGACGAGGACCCCGTTCAACGTCTGCAGGACGGGAAGACGTACGTGTTCGCAACCACGGCCTGGCCGTATGGCGGGACCGTGAAGGACGGTCAGTCGCTGATGTTCCACGGCGGGATGAAGCCGATGGACGAGACGCAGCTGGCGGCGTGGAGGAATGCGGTAGCGCTGCCGCTGCGGCTGGAGCATTAGGGGCAGGACCTCACCAGCCGACCGCTGGCCCTCACCCGCCCCAGGCAGACACGTCTGTGGGACAGGTCAAGCCGAGATTCTCCCCCATACTCCGCTCCCGGTTCGTGTTGGACACGTCGTAGCGCACGAACGCCTCCCCATTGAGCCACTGCTTGCCCCGGTTGTACCACCACAAGCCCGGGGTGGCTGCGCGAGCGATCTTCTCTTCCTCGGCACGGCGGTCGTGGAACTGCACGATGTCCGTGCCGTCCATCATCCTCGCCGAAGCGCGACGGCCGTGGCGTCGTCCCGATAGCCACCGGTCCCCCAGTCGCCGGCGTTCACGAGCGCCTCGGCGAGACCCTGGGGGTCCTGTGCATGGGCGTGGAGAAGGTCCTCAAGGTGATCGTGCTCGACGTAGTCGTGTACCCCGTCGGATGCCAGGACGACAAGACTTTCAGGGATGAGGACCTCGTACACGGTGGCAACGGTGGCGTCGCCCAGGGAGGTCCGGAGTTGTCATGGTCCTCCGCCAGATCCCACGGTGCCCCGTTCTGACGCAGCTGCTCCCCCACGGTGTGGTCGTTGGTGTATCCGCGCAGGCCAGTCTCCTTACAAGTGGGCCAAGCGCGCCCACCCGAAGAGGTCGAAGCACTGGGTCGTGAATGAGTACTTCGGCAGGCTCAACCGATCCAAGATGAACAACCGGATACTCGGTGACCGTGCCACGGGCGCACACCTTCCCAAGTTCGCCTGGACGAACATCAGGCGGCATCAGTGGACGTTCTTCATCCAGTGTCGGGAGGGTGAAACGGGCTGGTGGACGAGGGTGTGACAGGGCAGGGCCCCTGGTCGTTGGCGCGGTGATCTCACTCATCACACCGGCGACCGAGGGCCCTGAAGGTTTCCGTACCCTTCCATGCTCGACGTCCCGTACGAGCTCGTCGAGCATGTCTCCCGGCGCATCTACGCCCGAAGGCGTCAACTGAACTGGCCCTGGCGACGACTCAGCTGCTTCAGACAGGCACTGCTCGTTCTGGCCCACCTGCGGAAGAACGAGACGCTTGCCCAGCTCGCGGCAGGGTTCGGCGTCTCGACCGCGACGGCCTGGCGCTATGCCGACGAGACCCTGAACGTCCTCGCGGCGTGGGCGCCGGGCCCGCACGAGACCCTGACCGTGCTGGGTGAGGGCGACTTCGTCGTCTTCGACGGCACTCTGATCCCCACCGATCGCGTCGCCGCCGACGAGCCGTACCACTCCCAAAAGCACAAGCAGCACGGCATGAACATCCAGGTCATCGCCCGGCCGCACGGCACACCACTCTGGTTCTCCCGGGCCACACCGGGACACATCCACGACCTGACCGCAGCCCGCGCCCACGGCATCGTCCACGCCTGCCTCACCCGGCAGATCCTCATCCTCGCGGACCGCCCACCAGGGCGCCGGCGCCACCATCCGCACCCCGTACTACCACCACCGCGAACAGCCCGATCACTACCAGCAGTTCAACCGCGACCACGCCCGGCTCAGAGCTCCCGAGGAACGGGCCTTTGCACAGCTGAAGTCCTGGCGCATCCTCCGCCGGGCCCGATGCTCCACCCAACGCATCGGCACCCTCGTCCAAGCCGTCCACACCCTGCCGACCTGCAGCTATTCAGGATGAAAACGGCTCACTGTCCCGGGCCTATGCCGCATCTCATGCGGCATCACGCTCGCACGTTCACCGCATACACAACCAGCACCGACAACGTCGGCACCTGTTGAACAAATCTACCCGTGGATAGGCACCGCGACGCTACGTCCTAGTCCTCATAGGCGTTCCGGGACCAGACCCGGAATGCCCCCGGTGAGGCGGCCGACGCCGTCGATCGTCGCCCTCCGGACAAGGTCGGCCAAGTCATGGAGGTTCTCAGGCCCTCCGCAGACTCCACCGAGGACAGGGAGGGCTACCGGGGCGATTTGACCCGCATATCGACTACATGGATTCCGTAGACCAGAACTCTGCCGGCAACCCTTCTAGATTACAAAGATCGCTTCCCCGACTCTCCAAACGGACAGTTTAGAAGTCCATTAGATCGCGGATTTCACTAACATCCCTCTCCGAAGCACCCATCTTTCGAGCACCCTCAAGAACTCTCCCCAAATCATCCTGCCGGTCGTTCTCTGCCAGGAAATGCGCATAGGTTACTGCGGCCTTAACATCGCCAGATGCCATACCTGCCTGAAAATGTATCTCCGCGAGCCTAAAATTGTCACGCCGCTCATAAATGATGGCCAGGTTCAGATGAGCATTAGGCTCCCCTTCGCGAGCCGACGCCTCATAGAATGCGATCGCCTCCTCCTCCCTCCCGCGACTCTCGAGCCAGCAGGCGAAGGGGAAGCTCACTCCAGGCGCACTTTCGTTCACCGCCTCCCGGAACCATTCCTCCGGATTCCCTAGAGAACCATCCTCGGATGATGCACTCAAGATTTGAGCGTAGGCAAGGGTCGCGCCCGGGACTTCCTTCGACAGAGCATCTCGGATCATCTCCTCAGCTTCCTTCCCCCTACCTAGAGCCGCAAGGTTCCTAGCCGCCACCGGAAGAACGGAATCCACCCCGAGCTGAACAGATTTAGAGAACCACGGGAGCGCCTTATCGAAATCTCCCGCATCGAAATACATTCGAGCCAAATTCCCCGATGCAAGGGGATCGCCGATCTGAAAAGCTTGCAGTAGTGTGCTCTCCGCCTCGGCGAAACGGGCGTCATCCTCCCTCAAGAAGCAACCAAAGTTGTTCAGAGCGGCGGGATCTCCTTCCGACATGGCAGCCCTGTACCATTTTTCTGCCACTTCTCGGGATCCATAGCTTTCAGCGAGAAGATCGGCCAAATGCAGCGCGGCGCCCGGTACCCCCTCCAACGCAAATTTCTGGAGGAGGTCAGCGGCCTGGTCGGATCCCTTCTCGTCGACTGTAAGGTCTACCAGGATCTCCCGGGCGTCTCTGTTTCCCCTTTCAGCAAGCCTCCCAAGTATTGACTTGGAGAGACTTTTGAGATTCACATTCCACAACCTTCGCGAAACTCTCAAAAGAAAGCTATCCCTGCAGTCACCCAGCACTCCGGAGGTGAAATTTTCATCCCATTCAGACTTCAGTCGGTCATATTCGCTCACTAAACTATCCCCTTATCATGCAGCTGTGCACCGCCCGGAAACTCCGGGCGGTGCACAACCTACCTTAACGAATTCTAACGATAGCGAAGACGGAAGGAACGCGGGATGGTCATCTTCCTGTTATACCATCCGAGTCCACGCAACTTCCCGAAGAAGGTATTGAAGCGCTTAAATTTCTTATTCACGCTCTTCTTCCATCCGCCATGCCTGTCGCCGTGCGCATGCCTGTCACTCGTCGACTTGCTCTTCCCCGTGCGATGCCCCTTTCGGTCCTGCTGGTTCCGCCGCTTACCCTGTCGTTTCGGGTGAGCGAAGAGAGCCCTCTGGTTGTTGGTGAGTCGCACTGGACGGCTAATTGAACCAAACCACCACACCCACCTACCGTCAAGGTCGTACTTGTTGACAGGATCGGCGTACGTGTACTCGTAGCTGTTCGCTGAGCCACCGTAAACGGGGTCGGTGGAAAGGAAGCGTCCGGTGGCGGCGTTGTAGAGGCGGACGCCCATGAGGGTGAGGCCGGTGAGGGTCTCGGTGGAGCGCTGTTTGCCGCCGAGCCAGTGGTAGCGGGTGGCGGGCTGGCCGGCGCGAGGGGCGCCGTATTCGTCGCTGTCCAGGACCAGGGGGGCTTCGGCGGTGTCCAGCGGGAGCTGGAGGGCGACGTCGCCGTGGACGTTGGTCAGCTGCAGGACGGTGCCGCCCGTGTTGCCAGTGGTGGCGGCGAGGTCGCCGGAGGCCGAGTCGACGTTGCGGGTGATGCTGCCGTCGGTCGGGTTCTCGGTGATCCAGCGGGGGTCGTCGTTGTCACTGTCGTAGTGGTTGATCTTGCTGGCGGTCTGTGTCCAGGTGCCGTCGGTGTTCTCTTCGACAGTCCAGAAGCGGAAGCGGTGGCCGGCGTCGAGCTGCCAGGTCTGGCGCTGGGTGTTGGCGGTCTGCTGGTGGACCAGGTCGTTGGCGTAGTAGCCGATTTGGGTGCCGGGCAGGGCGGTGGTGCGGCCCAGAGCGTCGTAGACGTAGCCCGGGGCGATGAGACGGTCGGCGCTGTCGTAGGTGTGGGTGGTGGTGGTTCCTCCTGTGGTCGGGCAGGCCAGGCCGGCCGCCCCTCCGGCGGTGGTGAGATTGGTGCGGTTGGTGCGCTTGTCGAAGGTGTAGGAGCGGGTGGTGCAGGTATCGCCTACGGTGTCCTTCACCTGGGTCAGGCGCCCGGTGGCATCGTAGGCGTAGTCCTGGCCGGACCAGCCGTCGTGGCGGGTGACCTGACCGTGGACGGATTCGACGACGGTGTCGGAATAGATGACCTGGCCGTCACTGTCACGGGTGTAGACCCGTGAGGACGGAGCGCCAGTGGCATCTTCCTCGATCGTAAGCGTGTAACCGCCCGGAAGCTTCTCCGAGGACACGGAGCCGTCCGCGTCGTACCGGGCCTCGAAGATGCCGGCGACCGAGTCCGTCGTCTTGGTGGCCAGGCCGCGCGGCTCGATGGCCGTGTCGTAGGTGTAGGCCACCGTGGACGGGGCCGAGTCGGTGGTCTTGACCGGACGGTCGAGCAGGTCGTACTCCGTGCGGGTCACGCCTCCGTCAGCGTCCGTGTACGAGATCTGGCGGCCAAGCTGGTCGTACTCCTTAGTGATCGTCCCGCCAGTCGGTGAGACCGTGCGCACGGCCTGGCCGGTTGCCGGGTCGTACTCAGTGGTCGTCTCCGGGACGACTTCACCGATTCCGCCAGTTACGACAGTCTTGGTTTGGCGGCCTGCGGTGTCGTAGGTGGTCGTGGTAGTGCGAATGACGCCGTTGGCGGTCTCGGTGACCTTGGTCTCGTTGCCCCACCAGTCGTACTCGGTTGTGGTTGTCGGCAGCTGCGTCGGGTTCGTACCGCCGCCGACGATGCTGCCGGCCGGGCCGGTGGAGCAGATCTGGTCGGCCCACTCGGGCCGACCCTGGCAGGTGCCGGTTCCGGTCGCGGACCAGTAGGTGGTCACGCGGGTGCCGGCGTCTGTGCCGGTCGCGCCAGGCAGCAGCTGCTTGGTGACGCGGCCCAGGGAGTCGTACTCGGTGGTTTCGGTGATCGCGAGGTCGGACGGGTCCTTGACCGTCTTGGCCGGCAACCCCTTGGCCCAGTCGTAGACCGTCTGCGTGACGCGCGGGTCGGTCATGGTGGTGGTGCCCGGGACCTGGGCCCCGGCGGTGACCCTGGTGATCTGGTTCTCGACCTTCGCCGTGCCGTCGGTCGGGCGGGCGGCATCGTACTCGTTGACCGTCCAGGAGCGTGCCACGGTCGACTCGCCGTTCAGCGAGATGCGGCGCAGCGGCCCGAACTCCTCCAGCTCACGCAGACCCTTGGCATCATGAACGGAGGTGGTGGTGAGCAGGTCGGCGCGGTCCGCAGGGGGCAGGTCGTTGATGCCGAGATCGGCGAGGGTGGCCTGATCGGCCGCCGTGCCGCCCAGTGCGAGAGCCCGGTTGCCGGCCGTGAGCTCGCGGACGGTGTTGCCGAACTGGTCGTACTCGATGGTGGAGACGTGGCCGCCCGGCGCCGCGGTGTTGACCTGACGGCCGGAGGCGTTGGTGTACGTGACCGTGGCACGCCGGTAGTCAGAGGCGGTCAGACCCGTTCCTGCATGGGAGGCAGGGGCGGCGTCGGCCGGGAAGACCGCAGTCGCGTCCGACGGGGCGTCACTCTGGCCCCAGGCGGCCACGTCCGTGGCACCCATCTTGTAGGGGGCGTTGGCGCCGGTGAGCGGAACGTCGTAGACGATTGACGTCGATGCTGTACCGGACACGGTGTCCTTGGTGCCCTGAGCGAGGCCGGAGCGGGACGCTTTGAGGAGCATGCCGTCGCCGACGGTGGCGGCATTGCCGGCCTTGCCGTAGGTGAAGGTCCACGGCAGCTGGCCGACCGGGATGAGGCTGGTGACGCGGCCAGCGGTGTCGTAGGCGTACTGGGTCTTCAGCGCCGGGGTGATCAGCGGGTTGTACGCCTCGCGCAGGCGGCCCGCGGTGTCGTACGCGTACCGCTGCACGGTCTTGGCGGTCGCCGTGACGGCACCGGGCTCGGTGGACCAGCCGCGGATCTCCTTCACCTGCCCAGCGAAGTCACCGAAGACGGATGCTGTCGCGGTCGTGCTGGTGGCGTAGACGAACTCAAGTGCCCGGCAGCCCTTCGTGGACGGCGTCGCCGTGCACGTGGTGGCCGAGGCTGCCGACGTCGGGGCGATCACCAGCTTCGGACGCGCGAGCTTCTTGCCGTCCGCACCGGTGAGAGTCTCGGAGACGACCGTGGTGGTGGACTGGGCCAGGCCGTCCAGGGCGGTGGATGCGACCTGCCACGTGGTGGCCGCCGTGTCCGGCCTGGTGAACACCGTCAGGGTGCCCTCGGTGTCCTTCAGCGTGAACGAACCCGTCAGCGAACCGGTCAGCGTCATGTCCTCGCCGCCCGGCTCGGGCTTCCAGCCGCCGCCGGTGGTGGCGGTGAAGCCGAGTTCCTCGCCGTCGACATCGACCAGAGCCACCGAGGTCGCCGAGGTCTTCTTCACATACACCCAGTCCGACTCAGTGATCTCCGCAACGATGCCAGAGGTCCACTGAGGGCCGAAAATCGCCGCCTGACCTTCCTGCTTCGCACCCGCGTCCGCCTGGCGCGACGACGCCGTACGCGACACCGACAGCTCGAAGAGCGAGGCATCCGTCGCAGACAGGGTGTAGTCACCCGTCAGCAGGTTGACCGAGCCTGGCCCCGCCTCCTCGGACGGCGCCGTGCCGGCGTTGCGGTCGACAGTGATGTCGTTGGCCGGAGAGTAGGCGGTGGTGGTGCCGTCCGTGAACGCGGCACGCACCTCAATCGGGCCGTCCTCGGCCAGGCTGTCGGTGATGTTCCAGGTCAACCCGACGGGCTTGCCGCCCGTGACTGCGACCGGCCACGCCGACACGGCATCTGCGCCCTTGCGAACATCAGCAAGAGGAACATTCTTCCAGGTGTCAGTCTCGCCGCGGCGGTACTGATATGTCACGCCGGTGTACGAGGTCTGGCCCTCGGCCGACAGGGCCACACGCCGTGCCGGACGTTCGCCCTGGCCCGGGGTCAGCAGAGCGGCGCCGGAGCCGGCGTAGAAGACGTAACTGGTCTCGGCGGAAACGTTTCCGGCCGGGTCCACCGTGCGGACGGCGACGGTGTGCTTGCCCGCCGCGAAGGTCAGGGCATTGGTGACGGTCGCACCAGTGGTGGCGGCGGACTGCCAGGTGCCGGCGTCAAGCTTGTACTGCACTTCGGCAACATCACTGGCCGGGGGCGTGAAAGAGAATGAGCCGGAGAACTTGCCACCGGCGTCCGGGGTACCGGACCAGGTGTTGGCCGGGTAGTCACCGGAGGTGATGGTGCTGGTGGCGGGCTTGGTGGTGTCGACGGTGAAGTACACCGACGGCGTCCAGCCCGACCAGGCGCTGCCGTCGTAGGCGCGGCCCTTGAACCAGTACGTCCGCCCATTGACCAGCTTCCCGGCGGGAACCGTGTAGGAAACGGTCTTGTCCGTGACCGGAGAGAGGGTGCCAGACTCCTGGACCAGCAGGTTTGTCGACCCTTCCCACACCTCCCAGTTCGTGCCCAGAGTGGTGGTCTCGGCGTCGCTCGCGGTGTACTTCAGGACAGGCGTGGTCGTAGTGACCCAGTTCTTGCCGCCGATCGCCCGGCCCGGCGCGACGGACATCGGGTTCCCTGCGACCGGGACCGTGTTGTAGGTGACCGAAACGTACGGAGTGTTGGAGGCGGCGTTGCCGGAGTTGAACCGCTTCCACGAGTACGGATCGGACTCGTCAGTGGCCTTGATGCCCATCGCGTTGCTGGAGTTGCCGTTGGCGGCCCAGGCGGCGGCGAGGTTCTTGATGTCCTGCGACACCCATCCGTCCGCACATGAGGATGAGAAGCCCTTCGTCGCGGTCGAGGTAGCCCACTTATTGTTGAAGTTGGGCTTGTTGGTCCAGCGGGTGGCGGTCGAGACGTGCGGGGCGTCCCACACCTCCCAGCTGCTCGGGCTGCAGGACCAGGAGTGGTAGTTCCACAGGTTCAGCTTCGCGCTCAGAATCTGCTTGCCCGTGATCTGCGCCATCGGGAAATGCAGGTACGAGCGAGCGACCTGCCCGGAGCCGTTGTTGCCGAGCTTCAGCTCGGTCGACGCCGACATGTCGTTCGTGTAGCCTTCCTGCACGAACGTGTCGAAGCTTGCCCCGATGTTCACCGCAGGGTCCACCGTCACCGGGAACTCCGTCGCCGGATCGGCCAGGAACGCCGCATCAGGTGTCAGCGTCAGATCGATCGAGTCACCGTTCTGCGTCACCTTCAGCCCGACATCCGCGCGCCGGGTGTGCTCACCGGACTTCTCGTCGACAGACGCATCCCACATCTCCGGCGCCGGCAGCACACCGACCTGCTTTCCGGTCTCGGCATCCAGAAACGTCACCGAACGGTCCGCGTTTGCCCGCGCCTCGATGCCCTGGGCGTTGAGCGTCAAAGTGACCGATCCCGTTGCGTCGACCGCGCTGCGGTCCTTCAACTCCAGGAACTGCTCGAAGCCCGTCCGCGTCGACTCAATGACCAGGTCCGTAGCCGTCAGCACGTCCGTATAGCGCGCTGTCGTTCCCGATAGCGCCGGTTCCGGGAGTGCTCCGCGCCACGAGAGGCCCAACATCCGGCCATCCCCTGCGTCCAGCGACACAAGCGGAACTGGAGTCCTTTGCTCTCCGCCAGCCTTGCCTGAAGCCGTTGCGCGAGCAACCCTGGCTCCTGGTGTCTTGCCTCCAAGCTTGAGGTTCAGGGGGTGGTCCTTAGCGACCACCGTTCCATCGCCAGACTTTGTCAGGTTGACATCAATACTCCGCCATATGCCAGTGGCCTTGTCCATGAACCGGATCGGTCCTGACGCAGAATCCGTAGTGACCGTTCCATCCGGATTCGCCCAAGTAGTTGTCGACTCCGTCCGCTCCGCCAACGCCTCTACCCGCTGGCCCGACAGGCGTGCGGCCACGACAGCAGAAGGGAGATCCGATGCCTCGGCTGCGTATGCCCTGCCATCGGCGGATGAACCCGAACCGGGAAGAGCCACAGCGCTTCCGCTGGCCTCTAGAGCGATGATGACTTCAACGGCCATCAGAGCGGCGGTGGCGAGGGCCACCCTCCTCAGGCCCCGCCTCGTCAGCCATCTACCACTGCTCCAACCTGGTGGTATTGCATGCTCGTTCATACTTACTACCCCCTTTCGTCTGCCAGCCACATCGGCGGCGGCGTGATCATATGAACAAGGAGCGTGGTGCTCTTTCGTTGCGGGCAGCTAGGGGCCTGGACGTTGGTAGCTCCAGTTACTGGGGCTCGCGCGGCTGCGTGACTCTGAGCAAACGCCCAGCAATGCAAATCCCCCAGCGCAGGGCGGGCCATCCGCGCCACGACACGACTGGTCAGCAGCGCGATCTTGTCCGTGAGGGCTTGGCAACGGGGAGTACGTGACTGCGCTCAAGGTGCTGCGCAGGATTGAGAATGCTCCCGAGGAGTGGACAGCTGGTTTCAAGCGACGAGTAACAGCGTACGCGTGGTGATCAGTTGCTGTTCGAACTCGGTGGGTGTGCGGTAGCCGAGCGTGGAGCGTCGACGGCGCCGGTTGTAGTGGGGAAGCCAGCGGAACAGCTCGAGTCGGGGTCTGTGTCTTCGAACTCCTATGGCGTCCGTGGAACAACTCGCGCTTGCAGCCCTGAAGGAACGACTCGGCGAGAGCGTTGTCGCAGCTCGAGCCGACCCGGCCCATGCTGCGAAGGATGCCGTGCCGGCGGCAGACGTCAGCGAAGGCCGCCGCGCTGTACTGGGCGCCCCTGTCGGTGTGGACGACGCCGTGGACCCGGCCGCCGCGGGCGGCCACGGCCATCGCGATCGCGTCGGTGACCAACGAGGTGCACATGAGGTCCTCGCTCGACCAGCCGACCACCCTCCTCGAGTAGATGTCGATCACCGTGGCGAGGTGGTGCCACGTCGTGCCGACGGCAATGTAGGTAATGTCGCCGCACGACTGGTATTCAGTTCGGCGGCCGTAAAGTCACTCGTCGCCAGGTCCGGCACGGGCGGCGCGTTCCCGTCCACGACCGTCGTCCGTTTCTTCTTCCGCAGGTGCCGGCCGACGACGTGGTGGACCAGCATCAGCCGGGTCACGCGCTTGCGGTTGATCCTGTGCCCTCTCGCCCGCAGCTCGGCATGGACGCGCGGGGCACCGCACGCGCCAGGGTGCTCGGTGTGGATGGCGCGGATCTCGTTCACGGTCCACTTCTCCTCGGCGCGGGGCTGTTCGGTGGCCAGGTGTCGGTAGTAGCCGGCACGGGATACCCAGAGCACCTGGCAGATCCGATTGACGCCGAAGTCGGCGCGGTTGTCGGAGATGAAACCCCAACGGCGAGGGCTCACTTCACCTCCCGTGCGAAATAGGCGGCTGCCCGACGCAGGAACTCGCGCTCGAATCGTGGACGACACCGGCTTCCTGAAAAAGGGGTCCGGTCGGCCGGGGTCCAGCGGCAGGACTCCGGCACGGCCGGGCGGACGGAGAACTGCCAGGTCGGCGTGTTCCTCGCCTTTGGGACTAGCCGAGGCCGCACGCTGATCGACCGGCGTCTCTACCTTCCGGCGTCATGGACGGACGACCGGGAACGGTGCCGGCGGGCCGGCATCGACGACACGGTCGCCTTCGAGACCAAGGTGGCGATAGCCAGGGTTATGGTCCGCCGGGTGATCAAGGCAGAGATCCCTTTCGGCTGGATCACCGCGGACGCCGGCTATGACTACTCGAAAAGCTGGCGGACCGAACTGGAACAGGCCGACGTCTTCCATGTCATGGCCACCACCCGTCACGACACCGTCGTGACCCGCTGGGCCATCGATCACCCCGTCCATGACCTGTTCCACGATCTGCCCCGGCAGAAGTGGAAGCGGCGGTCCTGCAGCAACGGTTCGCACGGCCCCGCGTCTTCGACTGGGCGAGTGGAAGTCCGGCCCTGGCACCGCGAGGACCGGCGGCACTGGGTGATCGCCTGCCGCAGCGTGAGCCGGCCCGAGGAGATCTCCTACTACATCGCCTACTGCCCCGCCGGCACCAACCTCTACCAGCTCATTCACGTTGCTGTGGAAAGTAGTTTAGAGCCCCCGGCCTTCCCCGCGGGTTCCCCGGCCGGGCTCCGCTCCGACGGGGCGGAGCTGCCGTTCGGAGCGATGACCCTGGAGCGCCCTGCGTACCCGCCCCGGCCTCGAAGAGCTCATCAGCCGTACCGTCGCGCGGGCCCGTGAGATCGCGCGGCAGCTCCCGGCGGTTGAGGTACGCAACGCGCAGGACGCCGTCAGGGCGGAGCTGGGAGGCGTCCAGCGCACGCGCGGCACCCGTACCACTGTCTGACCGCCCGCTCGGAGCTCGGGCTGTCGGCAGCGGCACGTGCGACCGTGGCCCAGCGGCGAGCGGACGAGGAGCGTGTGCAGCGCATGCGGTTCCTGCGGAACCATCTCTACAACAATCCCAACCTGTTCGTCCTCGACCGGATCGAACAGCACGGAGGGTGCCCGGGGACCGAGCAGGTGGCGGACTGGCACCGGCTGGCCCGGTCCATCGCCGCATCCGGCCAGTGGTGGGAGCCCGTGCTCGCCCAGTGGGAGAGCATCGGCCGGGGGTTCACCGACGTCGATCTGCAGAACCGGGCCAAGCTCGCGCTGCACGACGCGCTCGAAGCCCTGATCGGAAAGGACGGACCGGTACCCCGACCCCCGGATCCCCTGCCGCCGTGGCCCATGCCGGGGGGCCACAAGCATGAAACTAATACTGTTACGAGTCCTGCTCGACCCCCGCACTTCCTGGCGGGCGCTCCGCTTGTGTCGCGAGGCCCCGGCCTCCGCTCCTGCCAGTTTCGACGCCGCCTGGCGCCGGGCCCGTGTCATCTCGGCACCGGACGAAATGGTGTTCCGCCTGCACGGCCACCACCTCCCCACGGACCGGGAACAGGACACACCTGCCCTGTCCTGGCTAGCGGCGATGGCACGGCGGACTGATGAGTGCGCGCAGCGTCGGTACGGCCGGGCCGGCGGCCGCGAGACCGGCCAGCACCGCGCCCGCCACCGGCGCGCCGGCCAGTGCCGTCAGCCCGCCCGTGATCAGCCCGATGACGAGCGCGGCCAGCAGGACGACGCTGGTGTGCAGGGACAGAAACACGGGGTCCGGCGAAGGGGCTGCGGGGGAGCCGGAGTCGACCGGCGGCGTCGGATTCATGCCTCGACTGTGCCCTTGGCTCCTGACCTGGCCCGCACCCGTCGAACACTCCCGTCTCACTCCGACCGGTTCGGACCACGACTGAACAGAACGGCTCAACCCAACCCGTGTTCAACGGTGTTCACTCATGTTCAGTGAAGCATCGGCGCCGTCGTGCACACGGGCCTATCCTCGAGCTCACGGACCGAGCGGGGGGCGGGAACAATGGACAGCCGGGCGTACAACACCTACGAGGAAGCCCTGCTGCACTTCGGACAGGAACTCAGTGAGCTGCGTGCCCAGCGCGGGGCGCCGTCCTTCGACCGCATACGTGCCCGCGGCCTGAAGATCCTCGGCGACGCCGGCGCGTGCTCCAAAGGGACCATGAGCAAGGTCTTCGCCGGCGGACAGTTCATCTCGCTGGACAAGCTGATCTGGCTGGTGCGGGCCGTGATGTCCTGGGACGAGTACGGGGAGGAGTGCGCGCCGCCCGGCCGGCGCGACGAGGAACTCACCCCCTGGCGCGGCCGCTGGCGGGACCTCAACGCCGTCCGTACGCAGGCTCGCCGCCACCCGGTGTCGCCTTCCCCCCGGCCGTCCGGACCCCGTCCGGTCTCCTTCGCACGGGGAGACGTCCTCACCGGCCACGACGGACCTGTCGTATCCCTGGCGTTCTCCCCGGACGGCGGCCGCCTCGTCACCGCGAGCGAGGACGGCGCCGTGCGGCTCTGGAACCTCGCCACCCACAAGGTGATCGGCACGATCCGCACCAGCGACGGGCCCGCGTTGTCGGTTGCGTTCTCGCCAAACGACGGGCGCGTCGTCTTCGGCAATCGCGAAGGACCCGTGCTGATGTGGGACACAGCCGCCCCGTCCCCGGCCTTCGTGCCCTTCAAGGGCCACGAGGCAGCCGTGTGGGCGGTCTCGTTCTCTCCCGACGGCCGCCTTCTCGCCACCGCCGGCGACGACAGCGGCGTGCGTCTGTGGGACGTCGCCACCGGAACGCAGATCGGCGAGCCCCTCACAGGCCCGGCCGGGTCTGTCTGGGCCCTCGCGATCTCTCCTGACGGCCGCCTCCTCGCCACCGGTGGCGAGGACACCACCGTCCGGCTCTGGAACCTCACCACCCGTGCGGAGGCCGAGATCCTGCCCGCGGGGCACACCGCGTCCGTGCACGCTCTGGCGTTCTCCCCGGACGGCTCCCTGCTCGCCACGGCGGGCAAGGACGGCACTCTCCGGTTCTGGGACGTCGCCACCCGGACACGGTCCGGCGAACCGCTCACCGGCCACGCCGGATCCGTGTACGCGCTGGCCTTCTCCCCAGACGGCTCCCTGCTCGCCACGGCGGGCAAGGACGGCACCCTCCGGTTCTGGGACATCGCCACCCGCGCCCCGATCGGTGATCCCGTCATCGGGCACACCGGACCCGTCTGGGCGGTCGCGTTCTCCCCCGGAGGACGTCTCCTCGGCACCGGAGGCGAGGACAGCTCCGTACGACTCTGGGAAGAGGGCGCCGCCCTACGGCAGGGGGAACCAGACTCGTCCGTGGCGCTTGGGGTAGCGGATCCGTCCGTACGGCCCCCTTACGACGATTCCCCCGTAATGCCCCGGGAGCCGGAGACCCCGGACGACGTACCGCCCCCTCGGCCGCCCGCACCGCTGCCCCTCGCCGTCCGGGCGGTGCTGCACCGCCGGCTGCACGCGGGCCACCCCCTGGAACTTGGCGGACTCCTTCACGACAACGACGTCCACACGGTGGCGTTCGCCACGGACGTTCTCGCGATCGGCAGCGACGACGGCGCCGTGCGACTGTTCGACCCCGTCCTGCGCACCCTGTGCGGCGGCCCCCTCCCCACCCACGAGGACGCCGTCCTCTCCGCCGCGTTCTCCCCGGACGGCGGCACCCTCGCCACCTGCGGTGCCGACGGAAGCGTTCGACTACGGGACATGATCACCAGCGAGCTGCTCGGCGCCCCTCGCGTCGATCACGGCGGAGGGATCACATCCGTGGCGTACTCGCCGAAGGGCAATCTCCTCGCCGGCGGAGGCAGCGACGGGACCGTGCGGCTGTGGGACACGATCACCGGCGACCCGATCAACGGCCCCTCCGGCCGTCACACAGGGTCCGTCCAGGCCGTGGCGTTCTCCCCGGACGGCAGGTACCTCGCGCTCAGCGGTGCGGGTAGAGCACCGTGGCTGTGGGACACGGTGGGCCGCGCATGGATCGACGTTCCGCTCGCCGGTATCGGCGGGGCCTCCCTCGCCCTGGCCTTCTACCCGGACGGCCGCCTTCTCGCGACCGGCGACATCGACGGGACCGTTCGGTTTTGGGGTGCCGCCACCGGCGACCCGATCGGCATCCCCCTCGCGGACCATTCCGGGACGGTTCCGGCGCTGACCTACTCCCCCGACGGCCGGACCCTCGCGACCGGTGGCACGGACGGAACCCTGCGCCTGTGGGACGCCACCACCGGCGCCCGGCTCGGCGCCCCCGTCGCCCACGACGGGGCCGTCGCCTCGCTGGCGTTCTCCCCCGACTCCTCCGTGCTCGCAGTCGCGACGAAGAAACGGGTCACCCTGTACACCTAAGGGCTTGCAGATCATTAACGCGTCGTTTTGATCTTGCTGTTGGGATCGCTGCTCTGGGCGAGGACCCGAGCTTGGAGTGGTGCGAGGGCGTTGGGTGGGGTGGTCGCTGATGGGATGAAGATGCCGTGTGCTTCGAGCAGTTTCCTGATCTTCAGCAGGGTGCGGTGCATGGCGGTGCGGCTACTGCCGAAGAGCACGGCGAGGGGTTCCGCGGCCAGAGTGACGCGCAAGTGAAGCACTGCGGCCAGGACCTGGTCGGGAAAGGCGAGGTGGGGTGGGCGGCCACGCCGGGTGTCCCCGTCCGATGCCAGAGTCTGAACCAGGTCGTGCAGTTAGTCCGGAGGCATGCCGATCGGCGCGGGGGCGGACATCATGGCCGGTGTCCACTCCGGCTCGCACGGTTCCGGAGTCCGGGGCGCCGGGATGGGCGGGGCCGGACGGGGGTGCAGGACGTAGTTCCAGTCGCCGTGGAAGACATGCCGGGTCAGTGAGTTGCCGCCAACTTGAAATTGCAGGTCAAAGGGCTGGTGTGACCGGTCCTCCGGGTACTCGTGCTGGTCGTGGGTGGTTGTCTGGGGTGTAGATCGTTTGCCGGCGGTCGGCTGTCGGTTCTTGAGGTACGTCTCGTTATGTAGGCCCCTCGCAGAAGGGCGGTTTCCACCTGGGACCATGAGCGGATGTCCGAGGAACCGAACCCGATGTCTAGCTTGTGGCCGCTCGTGCCGTCTGGGGCCACCAACTGGCTGCTGGAGCTGTGTGGCGACGGCCTCACCGGGTTCATGCCTCCGGCGATGCCTGACGCGGTGTGGGTGCTCAACGCCATGTACGAGCACGAGCAGGGACCAACCGAAGTGTCGTACGACGAGTACCACCAGGCGCGTCTTGCCGACGGGAGTACCCAGCCCCACGCTGTCGGAGACCTCGACCTCGACGCCGTGGGCGTCGCCACGGGGGGAGGTCTGGGCCGTGCCCGGCACCCCGGCCCTGGCTGGCGGCGGCTGCGCTGGACCGAGCTCGCCCGGCGGACTGGCGACCCGATAGCGCCTGACGGGCTGATGCCCTCCTACCGCTGCTTTCCCTCGGCCAAGAAGGAGGGCAGCTGGCCACTGAGCATGGTCCCGCCGACCGAAGGAAGCCTGGACCGGGAGACCTGGAATCGCCTGATCGCCGTCCTCACCGAGTACAGCGCCGCAGGCCCGGACACTCGCTGCCTTGCCTACTACAACCCGCTGACGCTCGGAGCCACCGACTTCGACAACCTCCACGTGCGTGCGGGCCGGCTCGGCGACGCCGAGCTCCTGTATGACCAATCCGAAGCAGACTTCAGCCCGTCCAATCTCTGGGCCGATGACCGCTCCTGGGTCCTTTGCACCGACTACGACCTGTGGGCCACCAAGGTCGCCGGTTCACCAGCCCTCATCCATGCATTGTTGAACGACTCCGAGATCGAGGCGGTTCGCCTGCCTTGGGCACACTGATGACGAGCCGCCCTGGCTCCTTTGCCAGACCTGGAGCGCGAGCACATCCCAGTTCCTGCCCGCTGGGGCCGGACGGCCCTCTACGATCCGGTGCATGCTGGATCCCGAGCTGCTGGAACGGATCACCGCGCGGCGCGCGGAACTGGACGAACTCGAAGAACAGCTGGCCAAACAGCTGGCGGAAGTGCGGGGCGAACGGGACGAACTCGCCGTCGCCGAACGCGTCCTTGAACGGATGACCGGGCAGCTCGCCGAGGAACGCGCCTCCGCCAGGCCGATGCCGGGGCAGGTGGGAGGCCGGGCGGTGATGCTGATCCCGCACCGCGAACCGGGCGTGGAGGAAGATTCGCTCCCGCCGGACTACCAGCGCATCATCACCGCCGTGCGGCAGGCCGCCAGACCGGTCATGGCCCGCGAGGTCGGCGAGGCAGTGGGGGTGGACGTCAGTGTGAAGTCCAAGCTGGAACCGCTGCGCGGCAAGCTGCTCAGACTTGTCGACCGCGGCTGGCTGCGCAAACTGCCCGACGGCCGGTTCACCACCCGCCTGTGACCAGGAGCACGGCCACTCGGAGCGGCTCGGCACGGGCGTGACCCGGTTGCCCCCGGCGGCCGTTGGGATTGTGTGACGAATGCCAAAGAACGCGCCGAGGACACCTGCCCGCTTGTCTACCAGTGCCGTCTGACGCTGTCCACGCGCACCGTCAACCACGTCGCCGACCTGCTACGGCGTCATCTGAAGGCGATCCGGTCCAGGTGGCGGATCCTGCCGCCCGGGAGGATCGCGGTGATCGTCCTGGCCGTCCTGCGCCACGACCAGCGCCTGGCCGACATGGCCGGCGGCAACGACGTGTCCGAGTCGACAGTCCGCCGCTGGCGCGACGAGCTGATCGGACTGCTCGCCGCCCAGGCCCCGCGCCTGGACCGCGCCCTGCGGAAGATCACGAAGCAGGGCGGGGAGGTGGTCCTGATCGACGGCACCCTCATCCCCACCCAGCGCCGCACCGGAAAAGCCGACCGCCGGCACTACTCCGGAAAGCACCGACGCCACGGCCTGCACTTCCTCGCCCTGACCGAGGAGAACGGCCGGCTGATCTGGATATCCGCCGCCAGGCCCGGCCGCACCCACGACAACACCGCAGCCCGCCACGACCACATCCTGACCCACCTGCGCGCCACCGGCCTCGGAGCTTTGGCCGACCTCGGCTTCCGCGGCCTGGACAACAACATCCTCGACCCCGTCATCGTCACCGGCTACGCCGCCAGCCGCACTCACAAGCTCACCCCGGGCGAGAAGGAAGCCAACCGCGTCCTCGCCGTCGGACGCGCGCCGGTCGAGCACGGTTTCGCACACCTCAAGAACTGGCGGATCCTCACGAAACTCCGTAGTGATCCCGCCCGAGCCACCCGACTTTTGCGCGCTCTGCTCGTCCTGACGAACCTCGAAGTCAACCGTTGACGGATGATCTTCTCCGTGGGCACCCGCTCGCGACCAGTACGAGTACCCGGTGGACCGGTCACACCAGCCCCTTGACCTGCGATTTCAAGTTGGCGGCAACTCACAGTCTTCCACTTCCCGAAACGCGCCGGCAGATCCCGCCACGGCACCCCAGTCCGATTCCGAAACAGGACCCCGTTGATGATCCTGCGGTGGCTGGCCCAACGCCCACCGCACTGACCTGTCTTGGGTAGATGCGGCTTCAGCCGCGCCCATTCTTCGTCCATGAGATCCCTTCGCCCATGAACATGCCAACGTGCCGTTGCGCGAGAAGTCAGGTGATCCGCCGGACAGGCCCCAGCGGACCCGGAGCACCCCTGGATGGAGCCGGGTGCGGGGGACGTTGATGTGGCAGGGCCCAGCCCGCTGCATCTCCGCCAGGGATGCGACGTCACCTCACGGGCCCTGCACTCGCCGAGCTGCTTGGGGACGGCCCGGCGGCCCTGCTTCCCCATGCAGCAGTCAGGCGGCTGCCGCGGAGGGCGTATCTTCGGAGCCTGCCTGAACTGCACGCCAGAGACCAGTACTGTCATCAGGATGACCGCGATACGTTCCGCCGCCCTGTCCCGAGCCCTTGACACCCCGGCGGAGCCGTCCCTGAGACCGCTGCCGCCCGAAGTCGCGGAACTGCTGCGCTCCCTTGAAGCGCCAGCACGTCTGGCGGCGCACCTGCGCGCGGTCCACGACGTCGCGGTCGAGCTGGCCGACTGGGTGGGAGACCGGTACCCGGGCCTGGCAGTGGTCCGCGACGCCGTTCTCTTCGGTGCCGCGACCCATGACGTGGGCAAGACCTTGCATCCCGAGGAGCTCTCCGGACCCGGATCAGCCCACGAGGCAGCCGGCCGTGACCTCCTTCTGGATCACGGCTTCGCACCCGACCTTGCCAGGTTCGCCGCCACCCACGCGACCTGGGACGGCCCCGCCGTGACGATCGAGGACCTCCTCGTCAGCACGGCCGACAAGATCTGGAAGGACAAACGCGTCCCCGACCTGGAGGACAGGCTCGTACAGGCACTGGCCGCCGCCTCGGGACGCGAGCCCTGGGAGGAGTATCTCGCCCTCGACGACCTCCTCACCCGCCTCGGCGCGGGCGCCGCCCATCGACTGGCCTTCCAGGCGGCCTTCCCCACCGGCCAGTGACCTCCACACCCGGCCCCCTACCGCTGGAAGATGCCTCCAGGCCGGCGCCGATCGCACGGCACGGGGGGGTTGGGCTACGCAGCCGGGGCTACGACCGTGTAGCAGCGTCGGTCTCGCAGCAGGGCCCAGAGGACGTCGACGCGTCGTCGGGCCAGGGCACGGACCGCCTGGACATGTCGCTTGCCCCCGGCGCGCTTGCGGTCGTAGAAGGTCCGCGAGTTGGGGACGCTCTGGATGCTGAACCGCGCTGACGCGTAGAAGACTCGTTGCAGACCGCGGTGGTAGCGCTTCGGCCGGTGAAGGTTCCCACTGATCTTGCCTGAATCCCGCGGAGCCGGCGTCACCCCCGCAATCGCGAGCCTGTCAGGGGTGGCACAAGCGTCGAGACTTCCGTCAACGGCAGCGAGGAACTCTGCACCGGGGACGGCCCCGCTACCGGGCACCGACTCGATGATCGCGGCACGCTCGTGGTCGCGGAACCGGCTCTCGATCCGGCCCTCGACCTCGGCGACCTTCTCGTTGAGGGACACCAGTTCACCGACCAAGGTCTGCACCATCCTCGCGATGGCCCGCTCCCCCGCGACCGCGGTGTGCCGGCTCTCCGCGGCCTCCACCGCCTTGGTGACCAGGGCCTCGGCGTTGCGCACCGTCCGGTTCGGGGCATCGCTGCGCCAGAACGCCTCGCCGCGCGGCTTCACACGCCTGGAGGACGACTCCGCCTGCGCGGCGGCCGAAGGCATGGAACTGGGGCCGGACGGTACCGAGGACCGCGTGCGCCGCTACGGGGCGAACCCACCGGGACGACGCGCGTCCGTCCCAGGGAAGACGCGGCAGACCACCAAGATCGCCACCGTCGTCACCGGCGAACAGGGCCGCACCCCTTTGAGGGCCGGCGCGTTCCGGCCCGGCCACGCGCACGACCAAGCAACGGTGAAGACGACAGGCACCTGCGACCCGTCCGAGCGACACCCGGCGGCCAGGACCAGAGCCGATGCCGGCCACCAGGACCGGCCACACAGCTCCCCGGCCAGGACATGGCCGCCCCTGAAACCACGCCCCGCCAGGGCCCTCACCGCGGGGGACGCCACCGGCCGCCAGCAGTCATCACGACGAACCCGCGCCGGGCACGCCAGCACCGAGCACAAGCAGCAGCGGACACTCCAGCCCTGCCCCAGACACCGCGAGCACTCCCGGCGAAAGCCCCCGGCAGTGGCCGGACCGGGCCCCGATCGCACCACCACGAGATGAACACCCGCCTGATGGCTCTGCCGATGCCGGGCAACAGCGTTCGTTCACCGGTTCCAGCGGCGGCTGGTGATCGCCGGACTCGTCGATGCCGACGAGAAATGACGGCACTACCGTGGTGCTGCAGGGATAACCCGGTGCGCGGCGTCCGGCTGGGTCTCAGACTGCGGGTATGGACGAAAGCAGCAGGCCCGCCGCCTTCACGCCTGGAGTCAAGTCGAGTGAGTTGCTGGGGTATCCGCCCGATGCCCGGCTGCTGATCGTCAACTGCGACGACTTCGGGATGTATCCCGCGATCAATGCGGCAGTGATCGAGTCGGTCGAAGAGGGCATCGCCAGTTCGTGCAGCCTGATGGTCCCGCCTCCCGCGGCGTCGCATGCCCTGGATCTGCTCAGACGACGGCCGCAGATCCCGTTCGGGATCCACCTCACCCTGATGTCCGACTTCCCCGGCATGCCCTGGGGACCGCTGGCGGCCAGGGAACGGGTTCCCTCGCTGCTCGACCCGGCAGGCGCACTGTTTCCCCCGACACCCGCTGGACGGGCGGCCCTGCTCGGCCAGGCCCGGCCTGATGAGGTCGAGGTCGAGTTCCGTGCCCAGATCGCTGCTGTCGCCGACGCCGGGCTCACGCCGACCCACCTGGACTTCCATTGCCTGGCCGACGGCGGCCGCGACGACATCCTCGGCCTCACGGCCGGGCTGGCCGCGGAGTACGGTCTCGCGGTCCGGGTCTGGCTGGAGCCAGCACGCCGCTCGACGCGGCAGCAGGGCCTGCCCGTCACCGACAACGACTTCCTGGACAGCTTCTCCCTCGGCATCGAGGGGAAACCGGCCCGGTACCTTCAGCTGCTGCGTGACCTGCCCGCCGGACTCAGCGAATGGGCAGTACATCCCAGCCTGGGCGATGAGGAGTCGCAGGCCCTCGACACCGGCTGGCCCGTGCGCCGGACGGACTACGAATTCCTGACGTCACCGCGAACCCGTGAAGCTCTCCGGCAAGAGGACATACACGTGATCGACTACCGAGCGATCCAGCATGTCTGGTCCCAGAACACGGCCCGCCGTGAATGATCCAGCCCACCGCCCGGACGGGAAGCGGACCGTCAAACGAAAGCTGTCATCAGCCGGCCTTGGCGGTTTCCGCGGCGGGTGCCGGCGAGGCCGGAGGAATCGGTGCCGGCCTCGATGACGGGGCCGCTGAACGTGAACCGGCCGACGACGGCCGCGCAGAGCCTGGGGGCTACCCCGCGAGTGATCTTGCTCTGCGATCGTCTCGACCGCGTCACGTGTGATCACTGCGTCCGGGTCGCCCTGGACAGTCCCGTTCACCGGCGTGGCTCCGCGCCAGTTCGACCGGGTGGTGCGTGCACTGCGGGCTCCAGAGCGCCGACATCACTCGGCGGGGCCGCTCGTGGGGGATTCCACTGAGGGATCGAGTGCTTCTGGTAGCTGTGCACTGGTGTACCAGCCTGACGCTGCGCCGGCTCGTACCGCTCCTCGGTGTCCGGGAGTCCGCAGCCGGCCGCATGGTCGGGCAGGTGGGGCCTCTTCCCGCGTTCCGGCCGAGGAAGCGGTTTCGCAAAGGACGCCGCGCCCTCCTCGGCCGCCGCCGGCTCCAGCGCGGCCGGCACGGCCCCCGCCGAGGACCCCATGGCCATGGACCAGCCCTTCGGGCGGGCCTGTGCCGGTGCGCCGGAGGGCGGGGCCGGTTCCTTCGAGGGTACGACCAAGGACCCCGTCGCCACCGCCGCCTCCAACAACCCCCCTGTCCACCCTCGTCACCGCTGTCATGAGGGCCGGCTGGACAACGGCACCTTCGAAACCTTCCAGAAGACCACGATCACCACCGAAGGCACCGGCGAGAACTACACCGTCAGCGACACCTCCAAGGTCGTCTGCGGCATCCCCACCGCCAACGCCACCGTCTGTCAGCGTTCGCATGAAAGTGCACAACCAGGTACGCGGCAAAGTGCTCACCCTGGTACCGCTTGCAGTTCCTCGTCGTCGCTCGTCTCGATTCAATGGCCACGTCCCTCCGCGATCCTCGTGCGCCCGCAGTGCTGGAGTCCGTTGTCGGAGGTCGCGCCTAGGGTGGGTCCCTGATCACGAGCAAGAGTGCCGGGAGTGCTCGCAATAGCGGTGGGGGTTGGGGTGCGCTGGTGGAACAGGAAGCCCGGGGAGCGGGCACAGTGGGTGCTTGAGCCGTTGGCGGGCGTGGGGCCGTTGCGGTTCGGGATGAACTCGGACGACGTGGCATCGGCTCTGGACGGGGCGATCGCCCATGTCTCACAGGGGCTGGGCAGCGGTATGGGCTGGGGGTCATACACCGACTGGGGCGTGACCGGGATCTTTGGGGCGGATTCAGGCCTGGTCGCGGTAGCGATCGATGCGATGGACGGACCGCTGGTGAGTCTGCGGGACATTGAGCTGATTGCCCGAGTGCCCTCCGAGGCATGCGCGGATATCCAGGACCTCGCACACCGGGAGGGGACTTCCGTGCGAGTGAACTGGAGCGGTGATCCGGAGATCGAGGCGTGGGGCGTATCCATGGGCGCCGCACAGGCAATGGGGCTGTCGCCCGCGGGGGATCTGCAGCGGCAGGACACGATGATCACTGATGCCCTGCTCGTCAGCGGTGAGCTGGCGGAAGATCCGTACGGGTCCAAGCCGGTCGTCTACTGGTGCGATGTCAGTGATGAGCGACCGAACCCGGGGGCGTGGCCTGTGAAGGCTGAACAAGATCGGCCGCGCTGGGACTGGACGCCGCTGCAGCGCATCGGTCCCCTTCAGTTCGGCATGAACCCGCAGCAGGTGTGGCGCGCGTTGGGCGAGAAGCCGGCTGCCCGTCTCGGCAGGTATCCCTTCGGGCAGCCGTGGGAAGGCCCCGGGGAGTGGATCCTGCACCACGACCGGTTCGACCAAGCCGGCGTGACCGCTCACTACGCCTGCGGCCCAGGCTGGCCCCCCACACTGGGCGCCGTCACGGTTGACGGACTCACGGGGCCGCAGGTGCAGTTTGAGGGCATCGGGCTGATCGGCATGCCGGTCCAGTCCGTGGACGCGTCCCTGATCCAGCACCTGGAGGAGAGCGGGCTGGGCGTGACCTTCGGCTGCGGAGGAGATCCCGGCCCGACCGGCCTCAACATGTATGTCCGAGCCACCCAAGCCGGCGACGCCGTGGTCAGCGGGGCACGCTTCTGCCAAGCGGAGTGGGAGGACCACGGCTGACCCACACCGCGGAGCGAGCGCGCGTCACACGGTGCGGCTTACTCATGATGCATCCCCCTTGACGGACCGCGGCCATTCCCAGTGGTCGCCGTCGGGTGGTCCCGTATCCCTGCCCGGTCGAGGCCACTTTGGCTGAGCACATGGCCGCGTACCTGGCTGAGCACATGGGGGTGTGCCCCGACACCGTCTACAACGTCGACACCGTCCTCATGCCCCAATCAGCTCGCGACGGAGACACCAACCACCCACGGTCAGTGACCCCGGGCCATTCCACGAAGAACCCGGGGTCAGCGACACGTCCGGGGTGCCGCTACATCTGGTCGATGGGCAGGGCCAGGTCGGTGACCTGGTACTTGGCCGGGAAGGCACCCTGACCGGTGGCCTTGCCGGTCAGTACGTCGACCGCGTAGAGGCGGTAGGCGGCACCGCTGCGGATGGCCGCGAAACCGTGGTTCGTGCCGGCGGCCGGGTTGTAGTAGATGTCGAAACCGGCGTCGAGGGCGGCGTCCACGCCCAGGTCGCCGGTGGGGGCCAGTGTTCCGGCGTTGGCCGGGGACTGCAGAGAGATCCGGTCGGCCATCGTGCCGAGGTCGAAGAGGGTGGTCGCGGTGGCGGCGTTCAGGTCGTTGTTGGTGTAGGCCGCGCCGGTGACGCCCATGGCGGTTGTCGGCGGCATCGTCGGGTTGGTGAGGGTGCCGTCGACGGTGGTGGTCAGCGGGGCTGCCGGATCGTCGATGTTGTGCCGCAGGTTCTGTCCCGTGTCGGAGATGACCCGGAGCCGGTTGGCCGCGGGGTTGAAGTCCACGCCGAACGCGCTGCCCGCCAGGGTCACCGTGAGCTGCGAAACCTTCCTGGCCTTGGCGTCGGCGGTGCTCAGGGTGTAGACGCCGCCCTTGTCACCGACGCCGTACAGCTTCTCGTTCTGGACGCGGAAGTCGATCCCGACGAGCTTGGTGTCACCGGACAGGCCCGAGACCCTGCCCAGCGGCCAGGTCTTGGCCGGCTTGCGCACGTCGAATTCGACCAGGCGCTGATCCCCGGTCAGGCCGACCGCGCGCAGCGCCTTGTGGTCGTGAACCGGCAGTGTCTGCCGGACAGGGCTGGAGGCCGCCAACGCCGGTGCCGCACACAGCGCGGCCAGAACGGCCGCGGATGCCGCTGTGATGGTGCGGTTGCGCATGTTCACTCCTTCGTCGCTCCTCGGCCGGGCGGCCGGAGACTCGTAAGGGCTTCGTGACGACCACGGCGGCGGACAGGTGCCCCTCATGGATGCCACCCGCATGGCGCAGCACGTACTGTCGCGGATGCGCCGGCCGGGTGAAAGTGCCCTTGCCTGCTGGGGGGTCGGTCTCGGGCCGTTGATACGCAGCCCACGGGCGACGTCGACGCCCCCTGTGATGTCGATGATCTAGCGGACGGAGGCGCTCTGACTGCCTCGACACCGGCCATGCCTAGCCGAGGAGAACCACGGACCACGGCGTAGTCAGAGCGGGAGCGGCCTGGTCACCCCTCTCTGCCGACGTTCGCACATCACCGCATCCCCGACCGCGAGGGGCGAGGTCTACGGCGCGGGCGTGTGGTGGACGACGGTCGTCTCGCACGCCCCCTCGAACACGGCCGGTGCGTCGCCCTCCGCCGGGTCGACGGACAGGCCCCAGCGCAGCTTCGTCGCCGTCCACTCCCCCACATAGCGGCAGTGCACGTCGGACAGCGGCGGCATCCACTCCGCCGGGTCGATCGGGCAGGCGGACACTGGATTGCTCCCTGCTGCCTCCCCGGCAGCGGGTTCACTGGGTCTCACGTGCCCGCGGTGCGCGAGTACCCGCCCCGGTCGGCTCCCCCACCCACACCCGATCACCCCCGCATCCGGCCTCGGCGCCCAGTCCGGAGTAGGGCCGGGCGAGCGAAGCGGTGACTACGGGATCAGTCGGAGAGATGCCCCCGGCCCAGGACAGAACATCGCGGCTGCGGCCTCCTCCCCCAGCCGCTCCAGCATCTCGGCGACGTCGGCGGCGAGTTCGGCGGCGTCCTCGGCGCCTTCGGCGGCTCGGGCGTCGAACCTTCGGATCCAAGACGTGAGGGCGCGGCGGATGCTTCGTTTCGATGGCCATTGGTGTCACGCAGTCGGTGAAGAGCCGGCCGGCTTCGAGGTGGTCGGCCAGGTGGGTTACGGCGGGTCCCGAGAAGGTGCAGCGGGGACCGGGTACACCGGCGCCCGGCCACCGGGATGTGCGGTGGGAGCCGCGGCACGTGCCCCGCCCGCTGCCCGGAGACGTCCTGGCGCGGATCGGGCTCCTCGGCCGGGCGGCGGGTGGCGCCGCCGTCGGGCCGTACTCCAGGTGGGGGCGGGGACCGCGAGCTGAAGCGGTGCCCCACCTGCTGTCCTGCCGGGGGATGGCGCTGAGGTCGTCCGTGCACACACTCGCCTTCCGCATGAACCACTCCGTGCCGGGCAGTCCGCTGATGCTCAGCAGGTCCGCGGTGCGGCGTCGAGGCGACGGCGGGGTGCCGTGCGGCAGGGACAGAAGACGAGAAGTTCCGCGGCTGGGACACCTGCGTCAAACCCCGCTCCACCGGACTCTGCGCCACCACCGGAGACGGAGACTGAACCCATGCACGAACCCGACGCCGACGCCCTGGCCGACGGCCGCCGCCACCGCTGGCGCGCCCGGTACACGGCCGGCACATTCACCGCACCCGTGCCGGCCTGGTGGCCCTGGCCCTGCACCGGCGTCACCTTCCGAGACGGCGACCCCGGCACCGGCATGATCGCCGTCGGCATCGAACCCTCCCCCCGACGCCGAATCAGCCGTACTCGTCCGACAGGTCAGGGACTTCGCGAAGGTTCACCCTGACGAGCCGAAGTCAGGCAGTCAATCGTGATGGTTCGGGAACAGCGGCGGAGCGGTGTGGCCGACGGGGAGGTTCCCCGTGAACATGAACTCCTCCAAGGCCGTCACGAGCGCGGTCCGGCTCCTGGTGGTCCAGGTGCCGAGAGGGGTGGGCTCGCGGGTGCTCCGTCTCTTCGGTCCGAAACCGGCGAGCCGGAGGAAGTCGACGCCGTAGGCCCCCTTAGGATCGCCCTCCGGCCCCCAGCGCGCGTCGAAGCAGAGCCCGTCGTGCACCCCGTGGCCGCTCACCAGCACGGAGCCGTAGAACCACTCGATGGTCTCCGGTGACGGGTCCACGGCGTAGAGGCTGTTGATGTCGATCCGCCAGCCGGGTGCCACGCGCAGGGGCTGCAGCCCTCGCCAGACCTCGCTCATGCCGTCCGCCGTCCGTCCGTCCGGCGGCGCGTTCGCGGGCGTCCGCCGTGATCGCCCCGTCCACGGGGACCACCCTCGCATGGTAGGCCGACTTCAGGCTCAACCGCAGTCGTCGCGCGACCTCCGGTGCCTTGACTCCCCGCTCGAACAGCTCTGCCGCCTGGATCTGTACCACTTCCCGGCGCCACAGCCCACGGCGGTCAGCCCGCCTCCATCCGCGTATCTCACACACCACCGGATAGAGCCACCGCTCCAAACCCGTCAGGGCCTTCGCGAAGCTTCACCTTGACGAGCCGAAATCAGTACCCAACAGTCGACGGCAAGGTCCTCAGCGATGGCTCCCCCATAGTGGCCCTTACCTGCGCCAGCCGGCCGGATGAGGAGACCTGGCCTGCCCCTACCGGCCCGCCTTGGCACCTAGGCGTCTCTTTCGGATCATGTCCAGACAGCGTCGTCCTCCGCCCGCACCCAGGCCAGCTGCGCGTCACTCAGCGGAGGAGTGAACCCTTCCGGGAACATCAGCATCAGTGGCTGCGGCCACATGATCTCGGGCCCGTGCTCCTGACAGTGCAGTGAGATGACGTGCGGCCCTTCCCCACAGGACTCGTACCGGTACGGGCGGTCATGGGCCTGGCAGAAGTACCAGAACACTGAGCAGTCGTCCTCAGCGCTCGGTTCGTAAAAGCCGGGAGCACGGACAACCTGGGTTACCGGCTCCTGCCGATTGAACCGGGGGATGGGCCGGGGATCACGCCACAGCAGTCGGGTAGGAAGCACGAGCCCATCCTGCATACAGGTCGTCGCATCCGAATCACCGGGTCGCTGGTCCGGCCATGCCGTTGACCGATATGGAGTGGTCGCGGATTGCACCGCTGCTTCCGGACCGGCCTCCGTCGCCGTCGCGTCCGACGGGAAGGACGCGACGCCGCTCGCTCTGCCCGGCCCTCGGGGGGACGGACCGTGTCCCGGTCGATCGCAGGGTCGGTGAGGAGAGTACCGAGGGTTGCGAGGCGGTACAGGGCGTCAGCGGGGGACGAACGGCGGGACTGGTAGCGGCTGCAGACGTGGACGGCGGGCCGCAGCGGGCCGACACGGGCCAGGTGGCCGGCCTCAGTGCCGCGGATGCCGAGGTGTTCGCCGACCCGGTGCCCGTCGGGGACGCGGCCGTCTTGGTGCGCGCGGACCAGGGCGTCGCGGGGCGGTGAAGCGTTGCATGGCAAGGACGTCGTACAGGGCATGCCCCTGCACGCGACGTGGTGAAGGGTGGCCGATGCGGGCGACACGGCCACGGTCCCACGTCACCGACACCCGAACACCCACCGTCCACTCTCACAAGAAGAGCCCTCGTTCCGTTCCTCTGGCGCCAGGCCGACGGAAGGCACTCTCTGCCAAAACACGAAAGGCGTCGCGGAATCCGGCTTTCAGGCGTGCGGACGCCGCTCTCCCACTTGGCGCACTCCTCTTCGAAAGCGCCCCCCACTCCGGGATTATGTGTCCATGTCACCTACGGATTTAGCGGGTGCCGTCGTCGCCGCCCTCGCCTCGGGCGCGGCCTCCGGTGCCGGCACCGCCGCCTTCACCCGCCTCGCCGATCTCGTGCGCACCCGCCTCGGCCGCTCGGACGAGGGCCGCGGGGCGCTCGGCCTGTGGGACGCGGAACCCGGATCGGACCAGGCAGTACAAGCGGTGCGGGCACGGCTGACCGTCGAGCTGGAGGGAGACCCCGCTCTCGCCGAGCAGCTGCGGGCCGCACTGCAGGCCGGGCCTCCCCCGGTTCCAGCGCACCCGCCGACGATCACCCAGCGTGTCCACATCGGCGGCAATGCCCACCACGCCACCATCAACGTCGGGCCGCTGCACCTGAAGAAGACCACCGGTGCGGTGGTCACCCTCGCTGTCATCGGCGTGGTGCTGGCCCTGCTGGTCGTACTGGGCCTGCGCAGCGTGGTGCAGCTGCTGGGCGACGGCGAAGGCGAGCGGAAGGTCGCTGCCCTTTCCGAGCTGACCACCGTCACGAGCGTCCTTCCCGGCCGCAACAGCCTTCCGGCCGAGTTCAAGAGCCAGGGCGAGCCGGTGACGAAAACCGGGGAACAGGAATGCCGGCCCGAATGCGAGGGGCTCTTGTTCACCGCCGAGACGACCATGGAACGCGAGAGACCGCAGAAGACGGCCGTGTTCTACGTCGCGGCCTTCGACAGCGCCCCGCGCGCCGCCAAAGAGTTCGAGAAGATCCGAAGCGATCTGGCGGAATCTTCGGAGAAAGCACTCCTGTCGTTCCCGCCCATGGGCGACACCAGCACCGCTTACCAGTCCTACCCCGGCGAGAACGGGTTCAACGAGGACGACGAATCCATCGTGGAAGCCGAAGCAGGCGTCCTGGTCGGAACGGTCATCGTCTTCGTCCGCTACACCACCGCAGCAGGCGACCTCGAGCCATCACTCACCACACTCGGACGAATGATGGCAGACCGTGCACAACAAGCACAGAACGGAAACACCCCCTCCGCCACCGCGCTCCTCTGACCCCCACCGCCACCGACCCCCGAACCCCCCAACCCACGGAGGCGGGGAAATCGAAACGGCAGGCGACCTCAGCCCGCTCCGAAGCGCAGGAAACACAAGCACCGCCCCCCGGGCCCCGGCCGCGTGCTGGTGGGCGCGGCAGACCGTAGCCATACGGGCTTCGGTGTCGCGCCGCTGGGCAGGTGCTCGACCTGCAGGCGGATCACGGTCCCCTCGATCACCGGCAGGGCGCCCAGCTGGGCGGTCCAGGCCGAGCGGTGGGTCAGTCTCGGGTGGAGCCGGTCCCGGGCCCAGGCGGTGGCGGTGCCGTAGAGACGGGTTGCGGTCACCGCCTGTGCGTCCGGGGTGTTCCAGGTGGCCGGGTCACCGAAGACGAACTCGCCGCCATGGCGGGGCGGACGGCCTCGGACGCCGGGCTCGCGCCGCGGTGCCGCCCGGCGCAGAACGCGGTCCGAGCGCATCCGGCCCAGCACCTGCACCGGCAGATCCTTCAGCAGGAAGGCCAGGCGGGGCACGTCATATCCCGCGTCCACCACGATCAGGATCTGCGGGTCACTGTCCTTCCACTGCCCGGCCTCGATCAGCCGCTCGACCAGCCCGCGCGTCTGCCCAGCGGTGACCGTGGCGGCGTCGTCGCCCGGTGCCAGACGCAGGGCGTCCAGTGGCGCGGTCCAGGAACTGCGGCCGGTCTCCAGCGCGCAGATCACCGAGTACGGCCAGCCGGGAACGGGAATGTGCTGGTCCTTGCCCCGTCCGTAGGTGTGGCACAGGATCCGCTGCGGTGAGGCGTGGGCACTGGGTCGCAGCCAGCAGGTGATGTCGGCGGCCAGGAGCAGCCGGCCGTCCGCCGCCCGCGGCAGCGACACCGTCGCCAGGGCCCGCCGCAACCGGGCGACGTCCACCCGGCCCGCGGCCAGAGCGTCGTAGAGTCCGCCGTGCCCGCGGCGGTGTTCGCCCACCAGCGACAGCTCTACCAGCGACCGGACCGGGCCGTCGGCGCACAACACCGCGTCCGCGAGCTCGAACCGTGCGTCCGCACGCCTGGTCAGGCAGGAGTGGAACTCACCCCGGAAGCGTGACAGTTCCGCGAACGGATCCTGCCGGACGGCGTGATGCAGCAGACTCATCCCCACGGCCTTCGCGATGAGCTTGTGTGTTCCTTGGTCGGATCACATGCTCAGCCGAAGGCCGCCTGCGTGTACGGCAGTTACCAGTCCGAGTGATCAAGTGCGAGGACTCGTTCGGACTCAATGGTTAAAGATCAAGCTAGTGCCGCATCAAGCAACGTTCGCCCTGTGTGGGTCGGTTCGACTCTCCCTGAGATGATCGCGAACGGCGATGTCTGAGGGAGGGGCATGGAGATCATCGAACACGCGATCAGCGAGCCTTCCGATGGTGTGCTGGTCGAGCCGGTGGGAGGCAGCAGGGTGGGCGTACTGGTGCTGGCCGGTTCCAGTGGCCGCATCGACGTCGAACGCTGCCGTGTACTTGCTCGCGCGGGGATGACCGCGTTGTCGATTCGCTGGTTCGGCGGCGACGGCCAGCCACAGGGAATCTGCGAGATTCCGCTGGAGAGGTTCGTTGCGGCGATCGACCTCCTGCAGACCAAAGCAAGAGGGAGAGTCGGTGTCATCGGACTGTCCAAGGGAGCCGAGGCGGCACTGCTGCTGGCCATCCGCGAACCGCGCGTCGATGCGGTGGTGGCCATGTCTCCCACCTCCGTGGTCTGGGCGAACGTCGAACCCTGCATCGATGGTCTGACCCACCCCTATCGGTCTTCCTGGACCTGGAAGGGCGAGCCCGTCCCGTTCGTCTCCTACGATGACGACTGGACTCCTGCAGAGGCAGAAGGCGAGCCGACGACCTGTCGGACCCTTTACGAGCAGAGCAGGCAGACCCACGCGGCGGCTGCGCGCGCGGCCGCGATCCCGATCGAGGAGACCGCCGCCCAGATAGTCCTCGTGGCGGGCGGGGACGATCAGATGTGGCCGTCGCTGGCCTTCGCGCAGGAACTGGCCGCGCGCCGCGCTTCGGTGGGCCACCCGGCCAGGCTTGTGACCTCGTCCGATGCCGGGCATCGTCCCCGGTTGCCCGGGGAAGGGCCCGCCGGACACTCTGAGCGGTTCCGCTACGGCGGCACGGCGGAGGCTGACGCGGCGCTCGGCACCGCGGCGTGGTCTGACATCGTTGCGGCTCTGACTGGAGATCTTCACACCAGCAGCTGACCAGAATCTCCGGGATGCGACAGGACGGGGAAGCCGCATACCTCGACCGAGGGGCGCGCTGGAGTACCCATCCCCTGTTGGAACGCCTCGACCGTACGGCTCTCCACACGGCTCGCCGCGACTCGGTCGACGGTGACGGCCGCCGCTCCCACCGCGAACAGGCGGGTGGCGAGGATGACGGCCCTGCGACGTGCGCTCCGGCGCGGTGGGCGGACGGGCGGGAAGCCGTCGCCGGGCCCGGGCCGGTGGCCGTGGCTGCCATCGGGGTGCGGTTCCATGGTGCTTCCTTTGCGTGGGCCGGTTGAGCGGTCGCGTGGTCAAGAAACCGTGGCGGGCGTGTACGGGCGAGGACGGCGCCGGCCCACCGCAAGAGGGGCATCGGGTCTCGAAGGAACGGCCCCGGAAGTGAATCGGAAGGTCACCGGGGCGACTGTCGCTTCGCGGACGATCTCTTCACGTCCGGTCCCGGCCGGACCCGCCGGTCCTGATGCGGCCCTCGGCGGTGAGTACGCCGACCGGGCTTCGCTTCGCATCCGCCGGGTCCGGCCCCCTGTGTCGGTGGCGCCGTCTCCGCCGAACGGCCACGGGGTATCGGTGCCAGCCGCTGCCGGTCAGCCGACGGAGTCGGCCGCCGCGAGGTCGAGGGCGATGTCCGTGATCATGTCCTCCTGGCCGCCGACCATCTTGCGGCGGCCGACCTCGACGAGGATCGCGCGGGTGTCGAGGCCGTGCCGGCGAGCGGCGGCCTCGGCGTGGCGCAGGAAGCTGGAGTACACGCCCGCATAGCCGAGGGTGAGGGTCTCGCGGTCGACGCGGACCTCGCGGTCCTGCAGGGGACGTACGACGTCGTCGGCGGCGTCCATCAGGGGGAACAGGTCGCAGCCGTGCTCCCAGCCCATCAGGTCGGCGACCGCGATGAACGCCTCCAGCGGGCAGTTTCCGGCTCCGGCGCCCTGGCCGGCGAGGGAGGCGTCGACGCGGGTGACGCCGTTCTCCACGGCGACGACGGAGTTGGCGACGCCCAGGCCGAGGTTGTGGTGGGCGTGGATGCCGATTCCGGTGTCGGGTGCGAGGACGTCGCGGTAGGCGCGGACGCGATCGCGGACGCCGTCCATGGTCAGGCGGCCGCCGGAGTCGGTGACGTAGACGCACCCGGCTCCGTAGGACTCCATCAGCTTGGCCTGGCGGGCCAGTTCGGCGGGTTCGGCCATGTGGGACATCATCAGGAACCCGGCCACGTCCATGCCCAGGTCGCGGGCGGCCGCGATGTGCTGGGCGGAGATGTCGGCCTCGGTGCAGTGGGTGGCGACGCGGACCGAGCGGATGCCGAGGGCGTGGGCCTGCCGCAGGTCGTGCAGGGTGCCGATGCCGGGCAGGAGCAGCGTGGTGGGCACCGCGTGGCGAACGGCGTCGCGGACGGCTTCGATCCACTCCCAGTCGGTGTGCGCGCCGACGCCGTAGGTGATGCTGGAGCCGGACAGGCCGTCGCCGTGGGCGATCTCGATCGCGCCGACCCCGGCGGCGTCCAGCGCGGCGGCGATGGTGCGGGCCTGGTCGACGGTGTAGCGGTGGCGTACGGCGTGCATGCCGTCCCGCAGGGTCACGTCCTGTACGTACAGGGCGGGGGGCTGGTTCTCGGTCATCGGGAGACCACCTCCGTGAAGGGCTGTGCGGCGGCCATGCGCTCGGCGGTGCGCAGGGCGGCCGAGGTCATGATGTCGAGGTTCCCGGCGTAGGCGGGCAGGTAGTGGGCGGCGCCCTCGACCTCCAGGAAGACCGAGACCTTCGCGGCGCCGGTGGACCGTGTGCCGGCGGGCAGCAGCGAGCGCAGGGGGTCGTCGTCGGCGACGCGCTCGAACTGGACCTTCTGCTTGAGGCGGTATCCGGGCACGTACGCCTGGACCCGGGCGACCATCTCCTCCACCGAAGCGGTCACCGCGGCGTCGTCGCACTCGCCGACCAGGCAGTACACGGTGTCGCGCATGATCAGCGGGGGTTCGGCCGGGTTCAGGACGATGATCGCCTTGCCCCGGGCGGCGCCGCCGACCTTCTCGATGGCCGACGAGGTCGTCTCGGTGAACTCGTCGATGTTGGCCCGGGTACCGGGACCGGCCGAACGGGAGGAGATGGAGGCGACGATCTCGCCGTAGTGGACGGGCGTCACGGCCCCGACGGCGGCCACGATCGGAATGGTGGCCTGGCCACCGCAGGTGACCATGTTGACGTTCGGTGCGTCGAGGTGGTCGTCGCCGTTGACCGGCGGGACGACGTACGGGCCGAGCGCGGCGGGCGTCAGGTCGACGACCCTGCGTCCCAGCGAGCGCAGCACCTCGTCGTGGTGGCGGTGCGCGCCGGCCGAAGTGGCGTCGAAGACGATCTCGACGTCCGCGAACTCGTCGAGCCTCACCAGGCCGTCGACGCCCTCGTGGGTGGTGGCGACCTTCAGGCGGCGGGCGCGGGCCAGACCGTCGGAGTCGGGATCGATCCCGGCCATGGCGGCGATCTCCAGGGAGTCGGAGAGCCGCAGGATCTTGATCATCAGGTCGGTGCCGATGTTGCCCGACCCGATGACGGCGACCTTCGTGCTCATGCTGCGGCCCCTTCCGTGGCGGCGGACGCGAACGTGGTCGTGACCGTGCCGAGCCCTTCGATGTGCGCGGTGAACTCGTCTCCCCCGGCGGCGACGGCCATCGGGCCGAGCGCACCGGTCAGGACGATGTCGCCGGCCCGCAGCGGGTCGCCGAGCCCGGCGAGGGTGGAGGCGAGCCAGAGGGCGGCGGTGAGCGGGCTGCCCAGGCAGTCGGCTCCGGTGCCCTCGGAGACCGTCTCGCCGTTCTTGGTGAGGGTCATCGTCACGGCCCGCAGGTCGACGCGGTCCAGGGGGACGGGGGTGCCGCCCAGGACGTACAGGCCGCAGGAAGCGTTGTCGGCGACGGTGTCGACGATGGTGATGTCCCAGTCGGCGATGCGGCTGTCGACGATCTCCAGTGCGGGCAGCGCGAACGCCGTGGCGCGCAGCAGGTCGGCGAGGGTCGGGTCACGATGCGGCAGGTCCGTGCCGAGGACCAGGGCGACCTCGGCCTCGACCTTCGGCTGGAGGAGCCGGCCGGGGGCGATCGGGCGTCCCTCGGGCACCGCCATATCGGCGAACAGCGCGCCGAAGTCCGGCCGGTCCACGCCGAGCTGGAGCTGCACCGCTGGTGAGGTCAGACCGATCTTGCGACCCACCAGCCGTCGCCCGGCGGTGATCCCGCGTTCCACGTGCAGCCGCTGTACGGCGTACGCGGCTTCGATGTCCGCTTCGGGCAGGAGCGAGCGCACCGGGGCGCACGGGACGCCGGTGCGGGTGGCCTTCTCCAGGACAGCGGCCGCCTCGGCCACGGCGTCGGCCACGGCATCGGCGGGCTTGCGGCGGCTCATGGTCGCCCCCGGCGGGCACTGGTGGGTCGGTGCGGAGCGAACATGCGGGTACCTCCGGGCGGAGAGTGGCGGGCTGTCGGAGAGGCGGCGGTGGCCGTCCGTCGATCCATGACAGGTATAGGCGTACGGTTCGAGCCGCGGCAAAATACGTTCCATGACACGGAACAGCGCGCAGGGGAACATGCTCGACAAGGCGGCTGCCGTCCTCGACTGCTTCCGTCCGGACGGCGGTACGTTCCGTCTCACGGAAATCACCGCCCGTACGGGACTGACCAAGACGACCGCGTTCCGCCTCTGCGCCGACCTGGTGCGCCTCGGTCTGCTCGAACGCACCGGAGAGACCTACCGGCTCGGCGGCAAGCTCTTCGAGCTGGGCTCGCTGGTGCCACGCCGGCTCGACCTGCGGGAGGCCGCGCTGCCCTACCTCCAGGACCTCTTCGAGGCAACCCACGAGACCGTGCACCTCGGCATTCGGGAAGGGCACGATGTCGTCTACGTCGAGCGGATCCACGGCCACCAGACCCTGACGCTGCCCTCACGCATCGGGGGACGACTTCCCCTGACCTGCACGGGCGTCGGCAAGGCACTGCTGGCCTTCTCCGGCTCCGAGCTGGCGGACGAGGTGCTGGCCGGGCCCCTGCCCCGTCTCACCCCGCACTCGGTCACCGATCCGGCGCGGCTGCGTACCGCCCTGGAGCAGATCCAGGTCTCCGGTCTCGCGTACGAGGAGCAGGAGGCCGCCCTCGGCGTCAACTGCATCGCCTCGCCCGTCTTCGACGGTGCGACGGCGGTGGCCGCCCTGTCCGTCGCCGTGCCGCGCGGCCGCTTCCACCCCGCCCAGCTGGCGCCCGCCGTACGGACAGCGGCTCTGGGCCTGTCCCGCGTGCTGCGCTCGGGCGGCGGATCGGCGGACAGCACTACTTCCTGAGCCGGCATCGGGCGCCCGGCCCGTCGGCAGCGGGCGCACCCGGCAGGCCCTCACCTCCGTGAATCACCCCTGCCGCGATCCTTGACGCCCACCCTCACCCCTCTTACCGTAGCGGTCATTCCAGTCACTGTAGTGAACACTACAAGAAGCCGGTGCGGTCACCGCCGCCGCGCCGGCCACCTGTGGCTGCCCGGTGTCCGCGTGGATCCTTCAGCGGACGCGCCTTCCCCCATCCCCCCTTCGGTGAGGTGTTTTCATGGCTGCTCCAGGACAGGCCGACTCACACGGCATGAGACGGCGCGGACTGCTCAAGGCGGCGTTGCCGCTGGGAGCCACCGCGACAGCCCTCGGCGCTTGGCCGGCGACCGCGGCCGGCAGCGCCCCCTCCGGCGCTCCGGTACGCCGCGGCAGAGACCGCGTCGACGTGCACTGTCATCTGATTCCGGACTTCTACCGCCGGGACCTGGCGGCGCACGGCATCACCGAGATCGGAGGCGTGCCGGTCCCCCCGTGGAGCCCGGACCTCGCGGTGAACTTCATGAACCGCTACGGCATCCAGACCCAGGTGGTCTCCGTCTCCGAGCCGGGCGTCACCTACCTGTCCTCCCCGGCGGACCGGGTGGCGATGGCACAGCGCCTGAACACCTACACGAGCCGGGACCTGGTCCACACGACGTCCGCGCACCTGAAGGGCCGCTTCGGCGGATTCGCCGTCCTGCCCCTGGGCGGCACCGTCGACGAGCAGGACGTCTCCCACGCCGTCACCGAGGTTCGACGAGCCGTACGGGACCTGAAGTTGGACGGCGTGGGCATCTTCAGCAGCTACGGCGGAACGTACCTGGGCGATCCCGTGTTCGCCCCACTGATGAAGGCGCTCGACGACCTGGGCGCCATGGTGTTCATCCACCCCTCGACCCCGCAAAGCTACCCGGACCTCGGATTGCCGCCCTTCTTGTACGAGTTCACGTTCGACACCACCCGCGCACTGGTCAACATGCTCTACAAGGGCGTCTACCAGCGGTACCCGCGCATCCGGTGGCTGGCCGCGCACGCCGGCGGCACCCTGCCGTACATCTCCTACCGCACCAGCCTGCTGACCCTGACCCCGGCGATCGCGCAGCAGGTGGGGGCCGCCGGCCTGGACGACAGCAGCCCGAACTTCCGCAAGATCTTCTACGACACCGCTCTGTCTCCAGCACCCCAGGCGATGAAATCCGTGCGCGAGCTGGCCGGAACGGAGCGCGTTCTCTTCGCCACCGACTGGCCGTTCACCAGCGCTCTGTTCCTCGCGGCAGGAGACCCCGCCCCCCAGCTGAGCGAGACCTTCTCGCCTGCTGAGCGACTGGCTGTCGAGCGCTCCAACGCGCTGGCCCAGTTCCCCGCACTGGCCGCCAGGATCGGGGCCAAGCCGGCCTGAGCCGGGCCCTGCAACCGTGAGCCCGTTCCGTTGCCGTAGGTGAGTGCGCGGCGTGTGCCGCGGCCCGGTCCAGCTGCCGGGCCGCGGCACGCGTCATTGCTCTCGCACTCCGACGAGGACCCGTTCGCGCCAGCGGAGGTCCGCCCCAGGTTCCTCCACCGGCCGTCCACGCCGTCCGACGGCACTGCCCACCCACCCGAGCAGGAATCCCGCGGGAATGGCCATCACGGCGGTCGACTGCATCCCGACGAGGTGGAAGTCGTGTCCCGACAGCAGCGAGGTGGGCGCGCCCGAGAAGGAGAGGGAGCAGACGTACAGGACGGTCGTGCAGAAAATACCGCCGTACACGGTCCACAGCAGCCCGGTCCGGTTGTACCGGCTCCAGAACAGTCCGTACAGACAGGCGGGCAGGACCGTGGAGGCGGCGAGAGCGAGTGCCAGGTAGGTCAGGGACTGAAGGTCCCGCCCCTGGGCCATCGCCGCCAGGAAGATGCCGATCCCGCCCACGGCTCCCACGGCCCATCTGGCCGATCGGAATTCCCGACGCTCGGACATGCGCGCCCCGCGTGCCACGTGCGCGTGCAGGTCGTGCGCCAGGGCGGCCGCGGCGCTCAGGGCGATGCCGGCGACCACCGCCAGTACGGTGACGAAGACGGAGCACGCGACAGCGGTGTACAGCACGCTGCCCGCAAGTCCCGAGGTACCACCTCCCAGCTCCCCGGCCAGGTGGAAAAGGGCCGTCTGGCCGCTGCTGTCGACGGCCCGGATCCTCTGGCCTCCCACGATGCCGGCGGCACCGAGGCCCGCGATGACGACGCAGAGGAAGAAGACGGCCATGATGACGATGGCATAGCGGGTCGCTCGGCGGGCGGCGGCGCCGTCGGCGGCCGAGTTGATTCTCATCAGGACGTGCGGCATGCACGCGCCGCCCAGGACGACGGACAGTTGCAGGCTCAGGAAGTCGACGCGGCCGACCGCGCTGCTCCCCAGCGCGTGACCGGGTTCGAAGTAGCGGTCGTGAAGCCCGCTCCCCCGCTCGGCCGCGGTCAGCAGGGCGCCCGGGTCGAAGTCGTGGTGCCGCAGGACCAGAAGGGCGAGAAGCACCATGGTGGTGAACACCACGGCCACCTTGACGATCTGGACGAGGCTCGTCCCTCTCATGCCGCCGAGCACCGCGTAGCAGATCATCAGCGCTCCGACGAAGACGGTGCACACTTGCTCGGCCCCCAAGCTGGTCAGTCCGAGCAGCAGCGCCGTGGCGCTGCCGGCTCCGGCCAGTTGAAGGACGAGAAAAGGCAGGCAGACAGCCAAGGTGGCCGTGGCGGCGGCGATACGGGACGACGAACCCGGCGAACGCAGCGCGAAGACGTCGCCCAGGGTGTAGCGGCCGGCATTGCGCAGCGGACCGGCGAGGAGCAGGAACACCCCGACGGCCAGGCAGCTGCTGACCGCCAGGGAGATGCCGTCGTACCCGACCACGGCCACCAGGCCGGACACGCCCAGGAGCGTGGCGGCCGATATGTAGTCCCCGGTGAGCGCCAGCGCGTTCTGCACCGGCGTCAGTGACCGGTTGCCGGTGTAGAAGTCGGCCGCGGTGTCGTCCTCGGGGCCGGCCAGAACACACAACAACAGGGACAGGACGATGAACGCCAGGAAGCCGATCAGCACCATCGGCCGGTCACCGGGACCACCCCAGACCGACTCGAACCCCGCGGCAAGCGACAGCTCGGTCATCTCCGCCTCCCCTGCGACGAGTACGGCCATCGGGACACGGCCCCTGCAGGGCCCGGCTGGGGCAGTGACGGGCGCACGAGCTCGGCACGACGTCGCATCAGGTCGACGAGTGGGTCGGCGCCGCGACGGAGCGTGCGGTCGTACCACCATGAGGACAGCAGCAGAACGGCCAGCTGCAGAGTGCCGAGCACGATGCCCAGAGGCATCCTGCTCACCAGGCGGGTGGCGAACAGCTCACCGGCCGTGCCGGACAGCGATGCGGTGAGCAGGAAGGCGGCGCCATTGACCGCCAGGAACCGCCGACGCGCTTCGGAAAGTGCGCGAGGCAGTTCCTGCAGAGCGCTCGCGGCAGCCTCATGGGACCGGTCGCGTGGGGGCCCGCTGTCGGGCCTGGGAGGCGGAACGGACATGGGTCGGGGTCCTCTCGCGAGGTGGATGTTCACTCACCGGGGCCCGGCATCGCGGTTCCCGGCGTCCCGTGACGGGAAGCACGACGAGCGGAGTGCCGAACGGCCCGAGCAGTGCGGGACGGCTACGGGCAGGCACCGGGAGCCGCGGGTGTCCGGGATTGCCGGGCCCGCAAGAGTTCGACCGTCATCGGATCGTGAGGCCGTGTGCCTGTGAAACCCCGGTACGACGGATGTGCGACCGGGCGAGAGGGCCGGCGGCGGTGTTCCGCCGCCCTGCCGGGGATCGAGCGAGTACGGTCACCCCGCCGGGCGGCGGAGTGACCGTACCGGTTCAGTCGTCGGGGATGCCGGCGCCGCTGAGGGCGGGGACGGTCCTCTCCGGCCGGACGAGGGAGCGGGCGCCGAGCCGGAACTGGTCGAGCTTGTCGACGATCGTCTGGCCGACGGGCTTGTGGCCCCAGATGCTGATGCCCAGGTGCGTGGAGGGCTCCCAGGTGCTCTCGTCGATGACGAGGGGGTTCCAGCCGACCTCCCACTCGAAGCCCGAGGGGGTGCGGGCGTAGTAGGAGAGTTCCTTGTCGTTGGTGTGCTGGCCCACCGACAGGGCCATGTCGAAGCCGAGTTCGTGTACGCGCTCGTAGCTCCGTGCCAGGTCGTCCAGGCTGTCGGCCTGGATGTTGAGGTGCTGGACGCGGGTGCGGATCGGGTCGATCGGCAGGCCGCGGAGGGCGGCGATCGCGATGGAATGGTGGCGTTCGTTGACGCGCAGGAAACGGATCTTGAGCTTGACGCCGCTGATCGTCTCGTCGATGTAGTCGGTCAGGCGGGCGTCGAAGACCGTGTTGTAGTAGCCGCGCATCAGGGTGGGCTTGGCGGAGGTGATCGCGACATGTCCCATGCCCGAGTCGCCGGTGACCCAGCCGGAGGCGAGCATCCTCACCGGCTCGGACGAGATGAGCGGAGTGGTGTAGATCTCCTGCACGATGCCCTTGGGCCCGGGGAAGCGCAGCAGGCGTTCCACGCCGCGCAGGGCCGCCTCCTCGTCGGAGCCCCGCACGACAGGAACGCCGTGGGCTCGGACGCGGGCCTCGATCTGCTCGAAGGAGGTGTGGTCGTCGATGTGCCAGCCGATCGCGACCACGTCCTCGGCGGGGCCGCGCCGGATCAGGAAGCGGCACTCGTGGTCGTCGAGGCGGAAGCGCATCACGTCGTGGGAGATGTCGTCGTGGTGCATGCCGATGGCGTCGGTGCCGAACCGGCGCCAGTCGGCGAAGCGGTTGGACTCGATGACGACGTAGCCGAGGTGGACGGATCCGAAGACGGAGGGCGCGGTGTTCATCGGCGGTCCGCCAGGAAGTCGGCGCAGAGCCGGTTGAACAGCTCGGCGCGCTCCCACTGCACCCAGTGGCCGGTGTTGGCGACTTCGTACAGGTCGCAGTTGGGCATGCGTTCCGCCAGCATCCGACCGCCCGACGGCCGGTTGACCTTGTCCGCGGCGCCCCACAGCACCAGGGTGGGCACGGCCAGCCGCTTCAGGCGATTGTCCCGGGTGAAGTCCATCTTCCTCAGCGCGCCGAGCGACTTCGGGCGCCTGAGCGGCGGGGCGGCGACGACCTCGGGGTCGATGCTGTCCCGGTAGCGCGCGTCGATGATCGAGTCGGGCACGTGGGCGGCGTTGAAGACCAGGTAGTCGCGGATGAACTTCTCCAGCTTCGGCCGCGAGGGCCCGTCCCCCGTGTAGTAGTTCAGGAGGCTGTTCAGGCCAGGCGTGGGCAGCGCGCGGGTGGTGCCGATGCCGCCGGGGCCCATGAGCACCATGCGGTCGACACGCTGGGGGGTGTCGAGGGCGAGGCGCAGGGCGCAGGCTCCGCCGTAGGAGTTGCCGACGAAGTGGGCCTTCTTCAGGCCGAGCCGGTCGAGCACGCCGCGGATGCCGGTGGCCAGGGCGCCGAAGGGGTCGGCGAGGTCGATGCCCTTGCTGCTGCGGCCGTAGCCGGGCAGGTCGGGCACGATGACCCGGAACTCCTGGGACAGTTCCGCGATGTTGCGGCTGTAGTTGGAGACGCCGGAGGCGCCGGGGCCGCCGCCGTGCAGCAGCAGGACGGGCACTCCCTGCCCCGTCTCGGCGACGAAGATCTTCTTGCCTTCGATGTCGAGCAGGTGCTCCGTCATCGCGGGGACTTCGGTGGGTGTGGTCATGGTAGTCCTCACTGAGCGGTGGTCGTGGCCGGCCGTGACGCGGGGGCGAATCCGGCCGGAGGCGGCGGGAGCGGGGCACCGGCGGGGGCGGCGGCGTAGACGTAGGCGTCGGGGCGCAGGGCCACGGTGGTGACACCGTGCTCGGTCAGCCAGGGGAGCAGGACGCCGTCGCTGTCGACGACCGCGCCGTCGGCCGGGCGCGAGCCCACCGGCAGAACTGCCAGCGACTCGACGCCGAGGCGCTCCCACGCGGGCTGCGAGGCGGGCCGGCCGAGAGACAGCAGCAGCCAGCGGCCGCCGAGCGCGTCGTCCAGCCGTACGCGTTCGCCGTCGGGACCGGTCACCCAGGGTTGCGGCATCTGGTGCCCGGTCGCCTTCGTGCGCGGGCCGGCCTGCAGGCCGGCGTCGTAGCGGGCCACGGGAATCCAGTTCGAGTCCTGCAGCCAGTCGCCGAAGCCCGGTATGCGGTCCAGGGCGCGCAAAGCGCCGTTGCGGACGCGGGCGACCGGGCGCCGACGTTCAGTGATCATGCGGCCGACGAAAACGGCTCGCTTGGTGACCTCCCTGACGTGCGGTTTGCGTTCGGTCTCGTAGCTGTCGAGGACGCTTTCGGGCAGTTCACCGTGGAGGACGGAGTTCAGTTTCCAGCAGAGGTTGGCCACGTCCCGGACGCCGGCGGCCATGCCCTGGCCGATCCACGGCGGCATGGCGTGCGCGGCGTCGCCGGCGAGGAACACCCGGCCGACGCGGAAGCGCGAGGCGAACCGGACGTGGTGGCTGTAGACGGTGGCGCGCAGAACCTTGACGCTGTCGCGGCCGATCCCGTACCGGGAGATCAACCGGTACACGGCGTCTTCGGTGACCAGGTGTTTCTCGTCGTCTCCGGGCAGGAGGGGGAACTCGTAGCGGTGGTGGTCCAGTGGGGTCGGGCAGTCGACGGCCGGGCGGGCCGGGTCGCAGTGGAAGCGCAGTTTGTCGTGGTCGGGCCAAGGCTTGAGCATCTTGGTGTCGATGACGATCCAGCGGTCCTCGTACGTCCGCCCCTCGTACCCGATGTTGAGCTGCGCGCGGGTGAGGCTGGAGCCGCCGTCGGCCGCGATCACGTAGGAGGCGCGCAGCCGGTGGACCGAGTCGTCGGCCGTGCCGACCACGGTCAGCTCCACCCCGTCGGCGTCCTGGCGCAGGCGCAGGCACTCGTGGCGCAGCAGGATCTTCACGTTCGGGTAGCGGTCGACACCGTCACGCAGGACCTGCTCGAGGGCCGGCTGGTAGATGAACATCTGCGGCGGGTGGCCGTGGCCGCGTGATGTGGGGGAGGCGCTGAGGAACGCACGGCCGTCGGCGTCGACGAAGTCCACCGGCCGCTCCGTCAGCATGTCCTGCTTGAGGCGCTCGGCCAGGCCGATCCGCTGCCAGATGCGGACGACCTCCTCGTCTGTGGAGATGGCCCGTGCGCGCGTGAAGATCTCGGCGTCCCGTTCCAGGACGACGACGCGCAGCCCCATCGCACCCAGCAGGTTCGCCGCGGTCACGCCCGTGGGCCCGTAACCGATCACCGCCACGTCGTAGCCACTGTCCTCGGCCTCTGCTCCGGCCGCGGTCTCGCTCATCAGGCCACCTCACTGTCGATCATGCTGCAGGATCCTTACCGTAGTATTCACTCCAATTGGAATGAGTGCTACGGTAGGCTCATTGCCGGATAGGGTCAAGCAGCCGGCGAGAAGCGCACACCAGAGGGGCACCTGCCATGACGAAGCCGCAGACGACCCGCAAGAAGCGCGCGAACGGAGTGGAGTCGCGGCAACGCATCCTCGACGCCGCCGTGGAGATCGCGGGCGAGCGGGGATACGAAGGCACATCGATCGCGGCCGTCAGCGCCAAATGCGGACTGCCCGCCAGCTCGATCTACTGGCATTTCAAGGACAAGGACGACCTGATCGCCGCGGTCATCGAGCGCAGCTTCGAAACGTGGCTCGCCGCCGTAGAGCTTCCGAGCGAAGAGACGGGGACCCCGCTGGAACGGGTCACCGCCATGGCGGGAAACGTGGGCAAGTCGCTGATCGACGCCCCCGACTTCCTCCGTCTCGGCCTGATGCTCGCGCTCGAACGGCGTCCCGCCGAACCCCGCGGCCGGACCGTGTTCCTCCAGGTCCGCGACATCGCGCGCGCGAAGATCGCCGAAATGGCCCAGGAACTCGTCCCGGACCTCGACGAGGACTCCATGCACGCCCTGACGACCTACGCCGTCGCGGGCGCCGACGGGCTCTTCGTCCAGCGGGAGATCAACGGTGACGACGTCGACCTCGTGGCCATGTTCGAACTGCACGCCCAGCTGGTCTACGAAGCGGCGACGCGCATGGCGGCGAGGAGCGAGACATGAGGCCGGCGGCCACCCTTCGACACGTGGAGGCCGCCCGACTTCTCCGCGAGGCCGAACGCCGCACGGCACCGGTCGAACCGCTCACCACGACGTGGCCCGCTCTCGACCTCGCCGACGCCTACGCTGTCCAGCAGGACAACATCTCCCACCGCCTGGCCACCGGCTCGACGGTGATCGGCCACAAGGTCGGTCTCACCTCGGCCTCGATGCGGAAACTGCTCGGCGTGCACGAGCCGGACTTCGGGCATCTGCTGGACGACATGGTCCACCGCGACGGCGGGACGGTACGCGCCGCCCGATACTGTGCCCCACGCGTCGAACCCGAGATCTGCTTCCGCCTCGCCCGGCCGCTGCACGGCCCTGGCGTAACCCTCAGTGACGTACTGGCCGCGACCGATGCGGTCGCGCCCGCACTGGAGATCGTCGACAGCCGCATCCGCGACTGGCGGATCACCCTGGCCGACACCGTCGCGGACAACGCCGGCTCCGCGGGACTCGTCTGCGGGTCCTGGACGCCGATGGCGTGCGCACCCGACCTCGCGGCGGTGACCGTGGACCTGCTCGTCGACGGAAGCCGCGTGGCAACCGGCAGCAGCGACGAGGTCATGGGCCACCCGGCCGCCGCGGTCGCCTGGCTGGCCAACGCTCTCACCGCCTACGGCAAAGGGCTGGACCCCGGGCACGTGATCCTGCCCGGAGCCATCACCACAGCCCCCTTCATCGGCGCCGGCCAGAAGGCAGAGGCACGTTTCGGAGCCCTCGGCTCCGTGTCGGTGTCCTTCATCTGACGACGGCCCGCCCCCTCCGAGACGTCGCGAACCACACCGGCGACTCTCTGACCATCCGCTCTGCCCCCGGTCTCTCCTTCCGGTCACCCAAAGGCCCTGGCGCCACCGCCGAACCGGGCTCCTTCGCCCCCGGACACCGATGCCCAGAGCGCCGGCTGGGTCGGCAGTGCACGGTCGTCGGCCGGAAGAACTCCCCGCCATGACCCGTAGAACGCATGAAAGGCCGCTTCATGTCCCCTTCGGCACAGCGCATCGACGTCCACCAGCACGTGGTGCCCGACTTCTACCGCGACGAACTCGCCGAGGCCGGCATCGCCGACGCCGGCGGCCGCGCCCTGCCCGCCTGGAACCCCGAGTCCGCCCTGCAACTGATGGAACTTCTCGGCACCACCACGTCGATCCTCTCCGTCTCCACTCCCGGCACCGGATTCCTCACCGAACCCGCCGAGGCCGCCGGCCTGGCACGACGCCTCAACGACCACTCCGCGGCCCTGGTCTGCGACCACCCCGGCCGCTTCGGCTTCTTCGCCACCCTGCCCATGCCCGACACCGACGCATCGGCCACCGAGGCCGCGCGCGCACTGGACGAGCTGCGCGCCGACGGCGTGACCCTGCTCGCCAACAGCCGGGGCACCTACCTCGGCGTGGACGGCCAGGACGCGCTGTGGCGGACGCTGGACGACCGCGGCGCGGTGGTCTTCATACACCCGGCCGAGCTGCCCGCTCCCCCGGTCGACGGCATTCCCGCCTTCGCCGCCGACTTCCTCCTGGACACCACCCGCGCCACCTATCTTCTGGTCCGCAACGGCATCCCACGCCGCTACCCGAACATCCGCTTCATCCTCAGCCACGCCGGCGGCTTCGTGCCGTACTCCTCACACCGCATGGCTCTCACCATCGCCAACGACACCGCGCGCAGCCCGCTCGACGTACTGGACGACTTTCGCTCCTTCTACTTCGACACCGCCCTGTCCTCCAGCCCCGCCGCCCTGCCCACCCTGCTCGCCTTCGCCCGCCCCGGACACGTCCTCTTCGGCAGCGACTGGCCCTTCGCCCCCACTCCCGCCGGGCAGTACTTCGCGGGCGGCCTCGACGGCACCGTCGACACGGCCACACTCACGGCCGTCAACCGCACCAACGCCGAAGCACTCTTCCCCCGCCTGGCCGCCACTCCCCCGACGCCGCCCCCGGCCCTGCCGGCCCCGGTGCGCCTGCGCCACGCGGTGCAGCGCTCCGCCGCTCGCCTGGTCTTCAAACTGCTCCAGCCCGGCACCGACTGAGACGAGTTCCTCATGTCCACCAGCCCCCACCGCACCTCCGACGACCAGCCCGAAGACCGGCAGGCCGCCGTCGCGACCGGCCGGGCCGGCCACAACGGCGTCCTGTTCGCCATGTGCCTGTCCCTGGTCCTCGTCGTCGCCTCCGTCTCCGCGCTCAACCTCGCCCTGCCCGACCTCGCCATCGACCTGTCGGCCACCAACGCCTCACTGACCTGGATCGCCGACGGCTACACCGTCGCCCTGGCAGCCCTCGTCCTGCCCCTCGGTGCCATCGGCGACCGCATCGGGCGCCGCAATGTCCTCGTCGCGGGCACCGTCGTCTTCGGTATCGCCTCCCTGGCCGCTTCCTTCGCCGACTCCACCACCACGCTCATCGTCTGGCGAGTCGTCATGGGCCTGGGCGCCGCGATGATCATGCCGGGCACCCTGTCCACGATCACCGCCGCCTTCCCTCCCGAGCAGCGCGTCAAGGGCGTCGCCACCTGGTCCGGATTCGCCGCCGCCGGAGCCATCATCGGCATGCTCGCCGCAGGGGCCCTGCTGGAGTGGTTCTCCTGGCGATCGATCTTCATCGCCAGTGCCGCGACCGCCCTCCTGGCCGCCGCCGCCCTCCTCCTGTCGCCCGACACCAAGGACGAGCACCCCTCCCCACCCGACGTGCCCGGCGCCGTCTGCACCGCTGTCGGCATCGGCACCCTCGTCTTCGCCATCATCGAAGGCAACGAGCAGGGCTGGACGGAGCCCGTCGTGATCGCCGCCCTCATGGTCACGGTCCTGGCCTTCACCGCGTACGCCTGGCTCGGCCTGCGGCGTGAGCACCCCCTGCTCGATCCCGCCCTGTTCGGCATCCGCGGCTTCCGGGCCGGCGCGATCGTCGTCCTCGTACAGTTCATGGCCGTCTTCGGGTTCTTCTTCGTCGGCCTGCAGTACCTACAGCTCATCCTCGGCTACAGCCCGCTCAAGGCCGCCGCGGCCCTCGTACCCGTCGCCGTCGTCGTCCTGCCCACCTCCCAGGCCACCCCCCACCTGGTGCGACGGGTCGGGATGAAGGCCACCATGACCGCCGGGCTGCTCCTGCTGAGCGCCGGCCTGTTCGTCATCTCCCGGCTCGACGTCGGCTCCGGCTACCTGCCGTTCCTCGGCGGACTCGTCCTGGCCGGCTTCGGCATCGGCCTGTCCGGAGCCGTGGGCACCTCCGCCATCACCGGCTCGCTCGGCCGCGGCCAGCAGGGAGTCGCCTCCGCGATGAACGACACCACCCGCGAGGTCGGCTCGGCCGTCGGCATCGCCCTCATGGGCTCGATCTACGGCAGCCACTACCGCTCGAACCTGCCCGACTCCCTCGACCAGCTCCCGGCCGAAGCCGCCGAGGCCGCACGCGACTCCGCCGCGGCGGGCCTGCACGTCGCCGACCAGCTCGGCGCCCGTGGCACGGCCCTGGCGGACGGCGTCAAGTCCGCCTTCATGGACGGCCTGTCCGCCTCGCTCGTCGCCGTCGGCGTCATCGTCCTCGCCGCAGCCCTCGGCTGCCTGTTCCGCGCGCCGAAGACACCACCGACGTCGGACTGAATCGTCGGCGACCGAACGCCCTGCGGACCCCTCGTCGCGCAGGGCCCTCGGCGCCGCCCGCTGCTGCAACGCCGCACCTCGGCTGCTCTCGCTCACCCCAATGGCGCCATCCAAGGCGTCGCACGAGATGCGGTGGGCCCGTGCGGCCTCCTCCCGTTGCCGATCGGAAGACAGCCCCACGCGCCTTCCGGCAGCCCGAGCCGGGGACCCTACCGCACCCCTCCCTGTCAGCCAGACCACTCGAAGGACCGCAGGTACCCGTCATGCAGTACCCCCTCCACGCCCCGTGGGCCGGCCTGATCGGCGACCGGTACGCGCTGCGCGAGATGATTGGCCGCGGCGGCATGGGCGAGGTCTGGTCGGCCGACGACCTGGTCCTGCGCCGCGCGGTCGCCGTGAAGCTGATGCACACACAGCTCGCCCTCGACGACGTCGCCCAGAACCGCTTCCAGCGCGAGGTCCGCGCGGCCGCCTCCCTCAACCATCCATGCGTCGCAGCCGTCTACGACGCGGGCTGGCTTCCGACAGCGCCCCCGCGTCCCTTCCTGGTCATGGAGCACATCACCGGACACACCGCTGCCGAACGGCTGAGGTCGGCCCCGCCCTCGACGCAGGAAGCGGTCGCCTGGGTCGCGGGAACGCTGGAAGCACTCGCCTGCGCCCATGCGGCCGGGCTGGTCCACCGGGACATCAAGCCGGCCAACGTCATGATCACCGCCGACGGGCTGGTCAAGGTCATGGACTTCGGGATCGCTCACATCTCCGATGGGCACGACAAGAGCGTGACTGGCACGGGCATCTCGGTCGGCACCGCCGCGTACATGTCCCCCGAGCAGGCCCAGGGCCGACCCGTCGACGCCCGCTCCGACCTCTACTCGACCGCCTGCATGCTCTACGAGCTCCTCACCGGGCGCCGGCCCTTCACCGGGGACAGCCCGATCGCCATCGCCTACCAGCACATGTGCGCAGACCCGCCGGCCCCGCGGGACCTCGGGGTGGAACTGCCCCGGCACGTCCAGGCGGCTCTTGCCCGCGCCATGGCCAAGAGCCCCGACGACCGGTTCGCCGACGCGGCGGCCATGCGTGACGCACTGCTCGCCCCTGGAAGTCACGACTTCGTGCCTTCTCAGGACACTACGCTCGCGGGAGTACCGGCCTTCCCGGAGGAAGCGGCGACAACGGCGCTCAGATCCTCCAGGGGGCCCCGCGGTCCCCAACGGACGGCACTCGCGGCGTTGGCCCTCCTCGGCGCAGGCGCAGTCGTCACCGCTGTCATCGCCGCGGCTCCGGATGCGACGCACGCCGCCGGTCCCGGTACGCGGACCTCACCATCCACCTCCGCAAGCCCTTCACCTGGGCCAGAGCCCTCCGCCAGTCGTCCGGAAAGCACCACCCGTCCGACCAAGAACACCAGCCCGATGAGTCCGCGCGCATCGACGGAGCCCACGACGCCGGCTGTCGCCGTCCCCGGAGACCTGGTCGGGAAGACCCTCGCACAAGCCAGAGCGGACCTGGCCGGGCTGGACCTGAACATCGCACTCACTCCGCGCTCCAGTGGCGTCAGCACCAGCACGGTCATGGCAACCGTTCCCTCTGCCGGTATGCGATTGAGCCGCGGCGACACCGTACTCCTCGCCACCCGGACCGCTACGGAGGCGCCAGCCAGCGCTCCTCCGGCGAGCGGATCGGCAACCAGCGGCCCCAGTGCCTCGGCGTCGCCTACGACCACCGAGACAGGACCGGTGATCCACCATCGCGGACCAGCGATCCTTCACCGACGGGCCGACGCCGTCGCGACCGACCGCCATGTTCGCGACCTTCTTCTGATGAGTGATCAAATTCCATGAAAACCAACGCAATCGACGCACGGCGCACAGTCAAGAGGTCTCTGGAAGGGAAGAGCATGAACGGGCCGGAGAACGGTCGGGCGACACGGCGCACGCGCCGCCGGAACGGATTGATCGCGGTCACCCTGGCGCTGCTGGCCGCCGCCGGCGGCGGCGAAATCTGGGCCACGCAGTACGCACAGGACCGCATCGCCGCCTCGGTCCAGCGGGGCATCGGCCTCGCCTCCGCTCCCCGGGTGCACGTGAACGGTTTTCCCGTGTCACTGCAGCTGGCTCGGAAGAAGATCGCTGAGGCGGAAATCGACGCCGCGCAGGTTCCGGCCACCATGAACGACCGCGTCCTGACCATTCAGGAACTCGCCATCCATCTGCGCGGAGTCCACCAGGAGCAGGGCGGACAGGAGCGGGCCGACGAAGCGGAGGTCACGGCGACCATCGCGTACGACGACCTCTCGGCCTTCTACGGGGTCGCCGTCGACCGAGGCAACGGCGAAGACCAAGTGGTGGCGACCGCCAGGGTCCCGCTGCTCGGACAGGTCTCGGCTTCCGCGCGCGTCGGCGTCGCCGGGCCGAGAGCCATCGGAGTCGCCGCTGTCCGGCTCTCCGAGAACGTACCTCCTACCGCACGCACCCTGCTGAAGAGCGCCTTGGAGCGCCAAGCCCCGCTCGACAACCTGCCCGAAGGGCTCGCACTCCGGTCCGTGGCCGTCACCGACCACGGAATCGTTGCCCTCATGGCCGGGAATGATGTCGACCTGTAACCGCGCACCACCTAGAAGTTGCCCCGGCCACTGCGACGGAGCCTCGCAGGCAGTCCAGTCGAGCGAACCAGCCGGTCGCGCGGAGGCCGACGTACCGGCGTCGATCAAGGCGGCAAGTCGAGCAGGCCGAGATCGGCGGTGAGGGGCTGTCCGGTCCAGATTTCCCGCCGAGCAGTGGATCCGCCTACGCACCACGAACCCGATCGAGTCGACCTTCGCCACTGTCCGGCTGCGAACACGGGTCACGCGAGGCGCCGGCAGCGCGGCTGCCATCCTGGGCATGGTCTTCAAGCTCTCTGCCGCGGGGTGTGAGTGCGCAGTGCTTCTGTGAACCACGTGAACACCGGTGCCAGGCTGGGCGGGACGGGCCATCCGTTGATGACGGCCAACAGATGCCAGTAGCGCTCCGCTCGGGGGTCGCCAGCGATGTCCAGGCGTGTCAGCAGCCAGTGGCGCAAGCCGGCGTCGTCGGCACGGCTGAAGGTTTGCGCGTAACGGACGGTTAGGGCGTCGATGATGGGTGCGGCCTCGGCCGAGGCCGGAGCGATGCCTGCATCGAGCGCGCGGCCGACACTGTCGCGGACCGTTTCGGTGAGGTCGTGGTGCAAGCCTGTGACGTCGCCCTGGGCGCGCTCGGCTGCCTGGTACTCCGCCATGCGGCGGATAGCGGCGCGGAAGTCGGGGTCCTGGGTGAGCTCGGCGAGTTCCACCCAGGCGTCGACCTGATGGGGTTCGGGGTCATCCGGCAGTTCGGGCATGGCCGAGCGAATCATGTCGACGAAGTCGGCGTTGGCGTCGAACCCGCCAAAGGTGTCGTCGATGAAGTCGGTGATGAGTCGTCGTCGTTCGTCGTCTGTGAGCTTGGCAAGCTTGTGCATGAGGTCCATTTCCTCGGGGGTGGAGCCCCTTTTGGCCACCGCTCGCAGCACCGCGCGCCGCAGTCGCAGAGTGCGGATCTGCACCTCCAGGGCGTCGGCGTGTGCGGCCGCGACCTCGGGCACCGAGACCTCCCGGTCCAGCACCTGCCGGATGACAGCAAGGTCGAGCCCCAGGTCACGCAGGGTGCGTACGAGATCCAGACGCGCCAGTGCGCCGATGTCATAGAGACGGTAGCCAGCCGGGCTGCGGTCCGTCGGCGGCACAATTCCGGCGTCGGAGTAGAACCGAATGGTCTTGACCGTCAGCCCGGTCCTCCGGGCCAGGGCCCCGATCGTGAAGAGCGTGTCGCCGTCCATGCCTGCACCTTCGTGCCTCCCCCTACGGGAGACTCAAGCCCAGTCTCCCTGCTGACGCTTCCACCCCCACTGGGTCACCGATCCACAGGTCTTGACAATTACTCCCGTGGGGAGGAATGGAGCACACGCTCGAAGTACCATCCCTGCAGGGTTCTCCGGCAGATACTTCCCAACCTCCACAGTGGCGCAGTCGGACGGAGACATCCCTGTAGCGAGGGCAGAGGGCAGAGGGCACAGAGCGATGAGTGTGACTGAGAGTTGGTCGCGTGTGATGAGTCTTCTTCGAGAGCACGCGCCGGCCGATCACGCGGATCTGCCCGGGCCCGCTACGGAACAGATGCTCGCGGCAGCCGAAGAGCGGATGGGGATCTCCCTGCACGGGGACCTGCGGACGTGGCTGCTGCGGAACAATCTGGATCTGCCGGAGGAAGACTTCGACGACGACGTGATGTGCTGCGGCTTCGACGGATTCCCCGACGAGGGAAGCTTCTTTCTGGGCATCCGGGCGATGGAGAGGCTCTACTCGAACCGCTCCACGTCCTGCGGATTCGACCCTCCGGACCAGCCGGACTACCCGTTCTGGCGTAACGAGTGGATCCCGTTCCTGTCGGACCAGGACGGCTGGACGGGAATGTTCATCGATGTGCGGGACGGGCGCGTCGGCAGCTGGTTCGTGGGTGCCCCCACAGTTACGGGCGAGTACGAATCGATGGCCGAGTACTTCGCCTCCGTGGCGGAGACCCTGGCGAGGATCGCCGATGGAAGCTCCCCGGTCTGTCGGTTCACCGAAGGCCGACTTGTCTGGTCGTGAGACGGTTCTCAACTGGATGACGGCCATTGCCAAGCCGCCCTCACCCTGAAGCGGCCATGCGCCTCGTCAGCGTGGACGTTCCACGGTGAGGATGGCTGCGAGTGCGGCCGGGTAGCGCGAGTGAGATCCACAGCAGCTTGCCGGTGGGATCGGTGATGACCTGCACGTTCATGCCGTGGCGGCGGTGCTTCTGGGCGAAGTCGGCCCGGCTGTCACCGACCCGGCCGCACTCGGTGAGCGTCCCGTAGAGCAGGACGTGATCGGGATCCGTCTCACGCGGGACCCGGACCCACAGCAAGCCGGGTGCTCTGCGGGACAGATGCTCGACGGCGGCCTTGACGTAGGCATGGGCGGTCCCGGCGGAGATGCCGAAGCCGGCGGCGATCTGCGCGAGCGTGTCGTGGCGGCGAAGGTGGACCCGGCCGACGAGAGCACGCTGATGAGGCGGCTTGCAGCGTCGGTCACCCTCACGGGGACGATAAGCATGGATACCCACTCGACCAGGTCGTGCGGCAGGTCGAGTGCGGCAGAACGGGCAACCAACGAGGCACCTGCGCTGCTGAGTTGGGACGTCGAGCACGTCCTCAACGGCGCGGGGGCCTCGTGAGTTGCGGGACGCTGACCCGTTACCTGATCAGCAGACGAGCCGTTCCACCCACGCCGGGTCATCGATGGCTGTCTCAGGGGCGGGGACGGCCGCGCGGTCGAGGAAGACCGCCAGGTCGTGGCCCGAACAGGCCATGCCGGGGATTGCGTCGTGACCGCGCCGGCGCGCGGTCACCCGCCCCTCGTCCTCGGCCTGCCCTGCTGGGCCGTCGAAAGGCCCCGCATGGCGAGGACCGGTGAACGGGGAATACCGGTGAACGATGATCGGCGTCGTGCTCATCCATCCAGCCCCTCCTCCAGGCGTGCCTCCGGGCGGGGCGAGCGCGTGACCGGCCGCATACGGAGGAGGGAAACCACGTGCAGCCGGGCTCGTGGTTCCCGCAGCACTAACCGACGGAGAGGAGCGTGGCCAATGGAGACCCAGCCGCCGCCGATGAGCACGCGGGAGCCATGGGCGCCGGTCTTGCCCGAACAGAGCCACAGCTTGCCCGTGGCTGCCTCGCGGGCGATCAGGTCGGGGCGGCCGTCGTTGGGGTTGCCGTCACCGTAGGCGGGACCGTCCTCGGCGCCTGGCTGCAGGCTCGCGGTGGCCGCGCCGAGGCCCCGGCTGCCCGCGGCACCGCGGTCACTGCGGCTCAAGCCGCGATCGCCCAAGCGACCCAGCAACGGATTTGGACAGTGACCCCTGTGTACCTGCGAGCAGCGGGCGAGTATGCCGAGTCTGTAGAGCGTCAGTACCAGGTGGACGCCGTGGACGATGTCCTGGCGGCTCGTCGAGCCTTCGAGCTGGCTCATGCTGAGGCCGAGTTGACGGCTCCCTAGAGGATGCGTTCCGCACTCGAATCGCACGCAGGAAGCCTGCTGGCTTTGGACGCTGTTGAGAAGCAGGTGGGGCCCGACGAGCGAGCGCACACGGCGCCTATGAGGTTGATTGACGGGGACACCAATGCGTCCGCAACTGGGCTCACCTGTAACTTCGCACACCGCCACGAACTGTCAAAATTGCGATGGAGATCCGTGGTCAATCCTCGGCGAGCGGGCATCAGGCCGGATGCCCGCCCGGTACTGATCAGTCTGCACCGGTATAACCACTGGCCCCCCACGGAGCCGCGGAAACGCTATGTGGCGATCTGAGATCGCTATCACCACCTGCCCCGCCCGAAGGGGAGACTTGGGCGGGGAGGGGAGGGTCTTTGTGGACTCGGAGGTCAGCGTGGCACCCCGACTTCAAGGCTTCCGGCGCTGATGGCTCCCCGCAGGACGTGGGCGATCTCCTCGGGCTTGAGGTCGATGCCGTCGAGACCCTCCACGGTCAGCGGGACCTCCTGCAGCGCGTACTCGCCGCGGCCCTCGGCGCTGAACTCGGGTCCGGTGCGGTCGCCGAAGGACCAGGTGGCGATCCGTGCAAAATAGAAGAACTGGCGTTCACCGGCGGTCTCCATGGTGTGGAGGAGGCGGACGATGTCGGCCTTCCCCGCGATCTCCTCATGGATCTCCCGGTGGAGGGCGGCCTCCCGGGAGGCCTCGCCGGGTTCGACACCGCCGCCGGGCAGGACCCAGTACTCGGGGATGCCGGGCCTGGTGCGGCGGATGACCAGCATCGTGTTGTCTGCGGTGACGAGGACGGCACGGACTCGTTCGATCATTTTGGTTCGTCTCCTTGGGTGTTGACGGTCAGCGGAGCAGCCAGCCGCCGTCGACGGGGACGGGCGGCCCCATGGTGCACGAGGCTGAGGGGCCCCGTGGAACGTCACCAGGGCCGCGGCGTCCTCGGGCCGGCCTCGGCGCGGGACGCACAACCTCACCGCTGCTCAACAATGACGACAGAGGATGTCGGGTTTAAGGCCCACGATGGGGCGTATGCGCGAAACCCCAGAAGAACTCGACAGACTCCAGTCCCTCCTCGACTCCTCCCTCTCCGGCTCGACCACACACCTCCGCTCGATCGTCGAGGGCCACACCATCACGGCAGCGCAGCTCACCAGGGTCCTCACCGGCATGTGCACGCTCTCCCTCTCCACCGTGACCGCGAAGGGCGAACCCCGGATCAGCGGAGCCGACGGGCACTTCCTGCACGGCCGGTGGCACTTCGGCACGGCACGCAACGCCGCCAAGGCCCGTCATCTCGCCGCCCGTCCGGCCGCCAGCGCCGCGCACATGCGCGGCGAAGACCTCGGCGTGTTCACCCACGGCACCGTGGAAGAGATGAACCCCAAGGACGCCGAGACCACCGCCGACTGGCCAGAACTCCTCGCCTACCTGCAAGACTTCTACGGCAACGACGACGCCTTCGACTGGAACCGCGAGGTCGTCTACTACCGGCTGAACCCGCACTGGATGACCGTCTACGCCCCCGACCCCGACAAGCTCACCGGCACGTGACACCAGACCGAACCGGAGACGGTACAGGGGACGCGGCGTGACGGACATGGCCGCCGACCAGGTCGGGGGCGGCACCCCCGCGCAGCCAGCCCCCGAGACCCGCGGTAGCCGCAGGCCGACGGGGGTCGGGCCGTTCCGGTGGTCGTCCACGCGCAAGAGCGACAGACGCGCACCGAGGGCGACGAGCACGTTGACGAGACCGTCAGTCGGCCTCGATGTAGGTGACGATCAGAATGCTGCCGAGAGCCGTGGCGTAGAAGATCAGGCGGACGCCGTCATGCTGGTAGTCCCCCAGCGCTGAGGCAGTGGCGTGCTGCTTCACCTCGTCCAACGCCGCGGCCACGACGTTCAGTGCGGCATCGACGCGGGCGGTCTGCTCGATGGTGAGGGTGCGGGCCTGGGTCTCGGCCGGCTCGATGACGACGATCCTGGGACGGCGGCCGCGCGCGTGCTTAGGCAACGTCCGCGGCCTCCTCCCGCTCGGGCAGGCCCTGCTCCACCCGGACGTCGTCCCAGTCCCGGCACCGGTCGAGGTCGATGCCCTCGGAGGCGAGGTTCTCGAGGACGTAGGCGAGCGCCGGGTTCCCGGGGAACTCACTGCGGGCGGCCTCGCGCAGTTCACGCTGCTCGGCCTCGCTGAAGGTCAGGTGCGCCACGGTGGCCCCCTCGATGGTCGGGTACGCCCTTGAGGCTAGCGCAGCGGAACGTTCCCTGACTCGGGGTCTTCGTCGAATCGGCCGAGCGACGCGCAGCAGACGGACTCAATCTCGGCGTCCCTGCGGTCGATCTCCTTGGACAGCTCCTCCACCTCGGCTTCCAGCCGGTCAAGAATGGCCGAGACCGGCCTCAGGAAGTCAGCCGGGACGGATTCGACCTCTGCGAGGCGGGCGAGCTTGGAGCGCTGCTGTGCGGTCTCTGCCTCAAGCTGGTCGTGGCGAGCTACCAGCGAACTCTTCGCTTCCTCCATAACTGCGACGGCCATGTCCTCTGCGTGGATGAGCTCAGCCCAAGTGCATTGGCGGGCGTACGAGGTGAGCGTCTCCTCGATCGCCGACCGCCCACCCCGGCTGTAGATCTGGGCCATCGTGCAGCGGTCGTAGCCGTCCTGCAGGGTCATGTGCGGAGCCTCCGTGAGATCAGAGACGTCACTATGACAGCCGGAAGCCTCGTTCTCGCTCCACCGCGGACTCGTGGGTGGTGGCCACGATCGCCAGATCCGCGACCACCACCGGCCCCCGGGATCGCCCGCTACTCCGAGGTAGGCTCCCCGCGCAGCGCCTGACCGACATGGGCCGGGCTCAGACGGACAGCGCGGGCGATCGTGTCCTTGTCGACGCCGCGGTTGTGGGCGGCGCGCATTGCGGCGTTGCGGCGGGCGACGAGCGCCTGGCGGCGGTCGTGGGAGGCAACGGTGTTCTGGAGGAGGCGCGCCCAGTGCAGGAGCGCCCAGCCGGTCCACAGAGTGAGGGGGCGGGGTTCGGGTGCGGTCGGGTTGGCCAACGGGTCCCCTTCGTCGACACGGGTGTCGCTCCCGAAGGTGGCGGGCCGCGCGGTTCGGCCACAAGGGCGCGAATTCGGCCGTCGTGACGGGTGGGGCGGGTGCGAGGATCCACCGTATGAGTGAGGGGGGATCACCCTGATCGTCGCCGGCGCGGCCATCCTGGGCAGCAGTGTGACGGGGTTCTCCGCGTGGAAGGCCGGCCACCGACAGGCCGCCGCCGCGGAGGCCGCAGGGAATGCGCAGGCAGCGGTTTTGATCTCCACCGTCCAGGCTACGCTCGACGAACAATGGCGAGCCCGCGTGACTGAGCGGCGACGAGAGGCATACATCCAGCTGATGACTGCCGCAGACGCCTACGTCGAGGTTGTACGGCAGCAGCCGATCGGCACAACCAGCCTTCTGTGATCGAGCTAGCTCGATTCCCCTCATGGCGAGCCCAGTGCCCTGCGGGTCGCTATGACCACGCTTGAGGCCGCCACCGCCCGAGTCCAGCTGGAAGGCCCTGATGAGGTGTCCAACGCTGCGTACAGTCTGGTCTCTCTTCTCAGCGACCTCCACCCGAGCTCCGCCATCACCGGTACACGTGCCGGCGATCCGCGAGAGGTCGATGCGCTCCTGCCGCTCGGAGATCCCGGCCAGACAGCCCTCCCGCGAGCAGCAGGAACACCGGGTCATGGCGATGACGGCCTTGCGCCGGAGGCTCCAGGGCTTCACCTTGCACCCGCCTCGCTTGTAGGGTGTGTTTTGAAAGTGGATCAAGCTAGGGTGCCTCGGTGACAGAGACGCAACGACGCCGCGACGTAGGCCCTCCCAGCAGCGACTCCGACGAGAAGTCGACACTGCTCGCGTTTTTGAACTACGTCCGTGAAGCAGTGGCTGCGAAGGCACAGGGCCTTGACGACGGGCAGGGGCGAACGCCTGGAGTACCCTCTGGCACCAGCATATTCGGCCTGGTCAAGCACCTGACCGCGGCAGAACTTTACTGGTTCGCCTGGGCCTTCGAGGGTGCCGATGTCGACCATCCGGACTTCAGCATGGATCTCTCTGAGGGGGACAGCGCGAGCAGTCTTCTCGCCGCCTATCGCAGTGCCATCGAACGGTCCAACGAGATCATCAAGCGTTGTGACGACTTGAACCGTCCGTGTGCTCGGGCTGCAGGCAAAGCAGGGGCTGTGCGATCGATGCGGTGGGTGCTGGTGCACATGATCGAAGAGACAGCTCGCCATGCGGGCCATGCCGACATCCTCCGTGAGCAGGCCGATGGTTTTATCGGCAGGTGACGCAGTGCTGCGCAGTCGATCTCAGGTGTTCCACGAGCGGCAGGCGCACGAGGACTGCAGCCACTCGCTGATGGCGGCGATGAGGACGGTTGCCTCATAGCGGACCGCGAGTTTGTCGTATCTCGTCGCCACTGCACGGTTCCTCTTGAGGCGGTTGATGCCGCACTCGACCGCGTGACGTTCGCGGTAGTCGACCGGGTCGAAGTGTGGCGGCCGGCCGCCGCGGGAGCCGAGCTTCTGGCGGTTGCGTGCCTGATCGGCTTTGTCCGGGATGGTGCAGCGGATTCCGCGGCGGCGTAGGTAGGCGCGGTTTTTACGGGAGGCGTACGCTTTGTCGGCCCGCACTCGATCGGGGCGGACGCGTGGCCGGCCCGGTCCGATGCGGGGCACGCGGACCTTCTTCAGCACGGGTTCGAACTGCGGCGAGTCGCCGCGCTGTCCCGCCGTGATCACGATCGACATGGGCTTCTGCCCCTGTTCGACGGCCAGGTGCAGCTTGGTGGCAAATCCGCCGCGTGATCTTCCCAGCCCGTGATCACGGGGCTCGGTGAAGATACCGCCTGGCGGTTCCTTTTGCAGGTCACCCTGTTTGCGGGCCCCGGCCGCATGCTGATGGGCCCGGCAGACCGTGGAGTCGATGCTGAGGTCCCACGTGATCGCGCCTTTCGCGTCGGCCAGGGACTGGAGGTGGGCAAGAATGCGGTGCCAGGTGCCGTTGCGCTGCCATCGTCGGAACAGGTCGTAGATCCGGTTCCTCGGTCCGTACTCGATGGGCACGTCCCGCCACAGCACACCGGTCCGGACCCGGAACCGTATGCCGTCGATCAGCCGCCGCCGAGACCAGACGGGCGGCCGCCCTGCTCCGGCGCCCTTCGGCAACAACGGCTCCAGCACCGCCCACTGTTCGCCCGTGAGATCTCCCCGACCCATGAACCATGATCATGCACAGCACAAAGACCACCGGGGCGGCGCCGGATACGCCTACCTGCACACCGCCCTCGACGACCACAGCCGCATCGCCTACACCGAGGACCTTCCCGACGAGACCGCCCCGACCTGCGCGGCCTTCCTCGTCCGGGCCACCGCCTACTTCGCCTCCCTGGGCATCCGCATCGAACGGGTCCTGACCGACAACGCCTGGGCCCACAGCAAGAACACCTGGCGCAACACCTGCCGTGATCTCGGCATCAGCCCACGATGGACCAGGCCCTGGCGCCCGCAGACCAACGGCAAGGTCGAACGCTTCCACCGCACCCTGCTCGAGGAATGGGCCTACCAGCAGCCCTACACCTCAGACCGGCAGCGGCAGGAAGCATTCACCCACTGGCTGCACTGGTACAACTACCATCGACCCCACACCGGAATCGCAGGCCAAACACCCGCCAGTCGCGGCACCAACCTGTCCGGACAACACACCTAGATCGTCTCCTGTCGGCGGATGCAGGCACGGAACACCGCGGCGTACCAAGCAGAGGGCTGCGGCACGAAGCGGGAAGCCAAGAGTGCCCCCATCAGGGCAGGGGCACTCGACAGGAGCCGGCGGGGTCAGAACAGGCGGTTGAACCCGCCCCAGCCGGCACCGATCCGGGTCCGGCTGGTGAACGGGCCGGTCGACTGGCCGGTGCCCTTGTACAGCCACAGGACGCCCGCCCGGTCGCGGGCGACCGCGTCGGCGCGGCCGTCGTCGGTGAGGTCACCGGCCACGACGAGCTGGTCGTAGCCACCCCAGCCCGCGCCGATCCGGATGCGGGTGGTGTACGGAGCCGTGCCGCCGCCGGTTCCCTTGTACAGCCACAGCACGCCGGCCTTGTCGCGGGCGAGGAGGTCGGCCCGGCCGTCGCCGGTCAGGTCGGCGCCGCCGGCGAGGCGGTCATACGTGCCCCAGCCCGCGCCGACCCTCACCCGGGTCTTGAACCGGCTGCCGTCGACGAGCCGGCCCGTGCCCTTGTACAACCACAGCACGCCGGCCTTGTCGCGGGCGAGGAGGTCGACGTACCCGTCCCGGTCGACGTCACCGGCGCCGTCGACGCGGTCGTAGACGTTCCAGCCGGTGCCGACGCGGACGCGAGGCGCGAACGGATAGTCGAACTGGTGGGATACGAACTGGCGGTCGTAGTACCAGAGGGTTCCCGACGCGTCGCGGGCGACAGTGTCGCCGCGGCCCCGCGTGACCGCGGACGGTTTCATGTCGCGGTAGACGGGGTCGCTCTTGAGCGGGGAGAGGGCGGTGATCGCGGTGTAGCCCTGCCAACCGTCGCCTGTCTCGGTCCGCGAGCCGAAGGGAGCGGTGGCCACGCCCGTGCCGGAATAGCGGAACAGGGTGCCGGAGGAGTCGCGTGCGAGGAGGAAGTGTGCCGGCCGCACCGAGGGCCCCAGGGTCGCGAACGTCCCCGTCCGGATCACGTCGTACTCGTAGCCGGCCCAGTCGTAGATGCCGTACGCGGTCCAGACTTCGACCTTCCGGGCCCGGAGGTCCGCGCGGGCTGTCACGTCGTAGTCGATGGTGTGGTCGCCCGCCTCGGCGTTGCACCACATGAACGTCCCCATCAGGCTCTTGATCACGTCGTTGTGGTCCAGCCGGCACGAGAGACCGGAGCTGGTGGTGAAGTTCGCGGGACCGCCGATCGCAACGGGACCTGACTCCTGCCCTTCGGTCAGCCTGAATCCCAGGCGCAGCCGTCCGGCGTCGTTGGAGTGGATCCGCAGCCGATGGTGGACCGTTCTGCCCGGGGAGAGATCCGGCAACTCGTAGCCGACGGTGTTCAGCGCCGCGTGCGCGGCCGTCTTGACGACTGCCATGCCCGTGCCATGGGTCGCGTCCGCGGGCCGCGCTCCCGCGGTGCGCGCGGCCTCGATGCCCGCCGCCAGGCTCCCGCCCTGGGGGACGTACGCGAAACCCCAATGGACGGTGGCCAGGTTCGGGGCGTTCAGAGGTGCAGTGACCTGAGGGAACATGCCACCGCTCCGGCACAGGTAGACGGCGGTGACGCCCGGCGCCTCCGTGCAGTTGAGCGGGTCCACCGTGAATCCCTTGGGGACCCCCGCGCCGTCGCCCGCAAGCCCGGTCAGCGGCTTGGTCGACAAAGCGATCACGACCCTGCCGTCCGCCGTCCCGGACTCCAGCCACGGGCCGAGGCGGGGGTTCGTACCAGGAGGTATGACCATGTCCTGCGTGGAAAACCGCACCTCGTCCGCCGCGACGGCCGCCCCCACCCCCACCCCCGCAGTCACACCGGCCACGGCCAACAAGCCGACGACCCCCGACATCGCCGCCGCACGACGCATGCGCTTGCTCAAGACTCGTTCCCCCCGGAACTAAGAAAGTGAAGGGCCGGCGCCGCTCCCACCCTTCGCAGCAGGGCGCGCCCGACGAGCTGCATCTTCGGCGTTTGACGAGGTCAACGTCAAGATTCGCCGATCCGCAGGAGAGAAGACGCCCACGGCCCACCTGGTCCATAACCGAACCAAACCGCAGGGACCGCCTTCCGAAGCCCGAGGAATTCGCGGAACTGACAGTGGGCTGACATCGGAACCTCGGCCGGGAAGGGTCCCAGCCGGGGGTTCTCGTGCGGTGTCCGGTGTCATGGCAAGCCGTCGAGGTCGCCGTCGACGGCGTGGCCGCCCCGTTTACCGTCCTGGTGCTCGATCGCATGCTCAAGCCGTTCACGACAGCGGACTCCCCAGCCCGCCCGCTTAGCCGCTTCGACCTCGAGGCCGACCCGAGGAGCACCCCGAGTCAGCATCGCTCTCCCCGTGTTGTACCGCCCAGAGTCGGCCGGGGCTGATGCCCGTCTGCGGAGCCTTTCGGCCGTTGTTCCTGAGGTTGGCGAACGGCAGCGCTCCCCCGTGGTGTTCTCTGAACTCGTCGATGAGGTTCTGCTCGGCCTCACCCGCGTCGTCTTCGGCCATCGGCCGCCAGGCAACGAGCTGCTCGTCCGAGTCGGCCAGCTGCCAGATCGACCGGTCGCGCCCTGGACCTTCGCGGACCGCATCCGGACCGCCCGGGACGCTCAGGCCCAGGCACCCAGCAGGCTGCCCGCGAAGAGGTTGACGGCGGCCGGGACCGCAGCGACACGGACGAGAGGCGCGAAGAGGACCACGACCATGCTCATCGCGTTTTCCAGGATCACCCCTGACAGAGCGACGAAACCGAACAGCCAGATCAGCAACAGCAGGCAATTCTCCACACCGCCCAGCCCGACCACCCCTCCCCCACCCGACCCGCGTGTGAAGCGGGGACAGGTGTGGCGGTGGCGAGCCGTGAACGCACCCCACCTCGTCGCACTGGTCCGTGCCGGGGCCGGCTTCGAGCGGGGCCTCATCGTCGAGAGAGCCGCGACCCGCGCGGCATGAACACCACCGACGGCCGCCGGCCGGAAATCCGGTGGCAGACCCGGCCAGCCCGTGGTGAAGATCTCGGCATGTCCAACTTCCTGGAGACCGCCCGGCTCGTCCTGCGCGCGTTCACGACGGCCGACACCGACCACCTGCTCGCCCTGGACAACGACCCCGAGGTCATGCGCTTCATCAACGGAGGCCGCCCCACCAGCCGCGAGACCATCGAGACGCGGGTCCTGCCGCGACTCGTGCACGACTACCCGTGCTGGGGGACCCGTGGCTACTGGGCCGCGCAGGAGAAGCTCACCGGCACTTTCTTGGGCTGGTTCGAGTTCCGGCCGCTGGACGAGCACAGCCCCGCCGTGGTCGAACTCGGCTACCGGTTGAACCAAGCGGCATGGGGGCACGGCTACGCCACCGAGGGGTCCCGGTCCCTGATTCACAAGGGGTTCACGGACCTGGAAGTCGAGCGGGTCACGGCGAACACGATGGCCGTCAACACCCGTTCCCGCCGCGTCATGGAGAAGTCGGGCCTGTCCTTCCTCCGGAGCTTCACCGGGGACTGGCCGGAGGCGATCAAGGGCTCCGAGCACGGTGAAGTCGAGTATGAACTCACCCGAACCGAGTGGGAACAGCGGTAGACGGCAACGCCCCAGGCCACAACTCTTGACATTGTCTTGTCGGCAGTGCGTCGTGTTCGGTGATCACCGCAAAACCTGTTGGCGGGCCATGGCGATCGCTGCTAGTTTTCCGGAGGCCGTGCAGCAGATCGAGGAGGTGGTACCCGTGAACGTTTCGACGTGGGTGCTCCCCTCCGGGGTCACGGTCGGGCGATAGGTCGTCCGGGAGCGCCGTTCTGTGCACTCCCGAAAGGCACGACCATGCATTTCGCTTCTCAGCAGCGGCTCGACGACGGTGTCCTCGAGCGTGAATTCACCCTGGGTGAGATCCCCGGCATCCTGTGGACGCCTGGTTCCGCATCCGAGTCCGCGCCGGTCCCGCTGATCCTGCTGGGTCATCCCCCGCTCGGACTGCGCACGATGTATCCCCGTCTGGTGGCCCGGGCCCGGCGCGCCGCGGCGGATGGGTTCGCCACGGCCACCATCGAGCTCCCCGGGAGCGGCGAGCGGCCCCGCTGGCCTGCCGCCGAGCTTGCCCGCGCCGGCATGCGCCGGGCCTTGCAGGCCGGCGAGCCTGTCAGCGACGAGATCGTCGACGCGCTCATCCTCCCGCTCGTCGACAAGGCCGTCCCGGAGTGGCAGGCCGCGCTGGACTCCCTGCTCTCGCTGCCCGGGGTCTGCGGCCCGGTCGGGTACTCGGGGGGAGTGATCTCCATCGGTGTCCGGCTTGCGGTGGTCGAGCCGCGCATCACGGCTGCCGCTCTCTTCGCCGGGAGTTTCGTGCCTCGCGCCATGTTCCAGGAGGCCCGGCAGGTCACCATCCCGGTACATGTCCTGCTGCAGTGGGACGACGAAGGCAACGACCGGCAGGCGGCCCTGGATCTCTTCGACGCCTTCGGCTCCGAGGAGAAGTCCCTGTACGCCAGCATGGGCGGGCACACCGGTGTCCCACAGTTCGCGGGGGACGCCGCGGCCCGGTTCTTCACCCGTCATCTGACGTGAGCGGGCCGTAAGACCGGCGGCAGGCGGTAGACGGCAGGTGATGCCAGCCGCCAGGCCGTTCACCGAGGACAGGTCCCGGCCTTCCGCGGCTGTCTGCACCGTGGGCCCCTGTCGAACTCCCGGCAGGGGCCCGTGCTGCCTGAAGTCATGAGCCGTCCGGCTTCAGCAGGGCTCCGAGTACTGCCCAGACTCGTTTACAGGTGCGGTCGGTTCGGAGGCTTCTGGCACGACTTGTGCCGGCCTGTTGGCGCCCCCGCCTGGCGGGCCCATGGTGCGGTCGGGGGTCCGGCGTCACGGAAGCTGCGCCAGGGCCCGTTCTCGTGGCCGGAGCGGGCGAAGCCGGCGCAAGGTGCCCCCCGTTCGCATCACGGTCGATTCGCGCCGGCTCCGGGGTGGGCACAGAAGGGCAGTGCGCTGATCTTGAGGCCGTGGAGTGCGGTGTGGCCGGATCAGGTTCTGCGCGAGATGACCATGATGTACTCGCACGGGGCGTTCGTCCGGTTGGCGAAGCCGTGGTCCGCGTCGGCCTGGAGGAACAGGGAGTCGCCTGCGTTCAGGGTCTCGCTGATCCCGCCGACCGCGGCCGTGAGGGTGCCTTGGAGCACTACGAGTTGTTTCTCCGTGCCCGGCGGGTACGCGGGCAGCAGTCCTGTGGAGACGTGCGCGGGGAGGTGATGGACGATCATCTCGGCTCGCCCCGCTCCGGGGGCCGCTGACACGATGTGTCGTTCGAAGCCGGTTTCCGGGTCACGGAAGACGGGGCGCTCGCTCTTGCGCATCACGACGGCCGCTCCGGACGCGGCTGCGGCCGGAGCGCCGATCAGGTCCGAGAGGGACGTATCGAGCGCGTGGGCGATCCTGGAAGCGATGCCGATCGTCGGGCTCTTCTCCCCGCGTTCGACCTTGGACAGCATCGCGCGGCTGACCGTCGACTGTGCGGACAGCTGCTCCAGCGTGAGGCCCGCTTCCTCGCGGCGGCGCCGCACGTTGCTGCCGAACGCGCCGGCCAGGTCGTCACCGTACTGCGGTCCGGCCGCGTTCTCGTCCTGCCTGGCCACCGTGCTCCTCGATCGATGTGTATCGCGATGCCCACAGTGTAGGGTTTCTTCGATAGAAGATCTTTCGTCTCCTATCGGAGATGCGTGATGTGTGCCCGACACTACGGAGGGGTTCCATGCGTTTCATCTCGAGCGGCCGGCACCATGCCACGTTTGCATTAGGCGATCTGCAGGTGATCTCGCTGCGGGACGGGTACATCAACATGCCGCCGACACGGCTGCGCGACGAGGACGGGCGCACGCTCGGTGAGCTGCCGGCCGCCGTCCCGCTGGCCGGCGACAACCTGAGGCTGTCGGTCAACGCCTTCTTCGTCGCCGACGGCACGCGGTCGGTCCTCATCGACACCGGCGCGTCCGATGCCTGGCACGACCCCACCATGGGGCTGCTCTACGACGCGCTCGACGAAGCGGGAATCGACCGCGCGGGCATCACCGACGTGGCCATCACCCACAGGCACCCGGACCACGTGGGCGGCCTGATCATGCCGGACGGTACAGAGGCGTTCACCGGACTCGAGCGCGTATGGATCGGCGCGGGCGACACCTCGGTGTTCACGGGACGGCTCGAGCCGATCCGGGACCGAGTCGTACCCGTGCCGGAGAAAACCGCGGTCAACGACTGGACCACCGCGATCCCGGCACCCGGCCACACACCCGGCCACACCGTCTACGAGGTCAGAAGCGGCACCGGCCGGCTTCTCGCCTGGGGCGACACCGTCCACGTCCCCACCCTCCAGATCGGCCAGCCGAACGTGTCCTGGGAACTCGACGGCGACCAGCCCCAGGCACGCGCCGCACGAGCAGCACTCCTCGAACAACTGGCCCGACCCCACCACTTCGTAGCCGGCGCCCACCTCGACTCCCCCGGCATCGCCCGCATCACCCCCTCCGGCAACAGCTACGCACTGGAATACCTCGCACCACCGATCGGCTGACCCACCCCGCCGGCCGCGGTCCGCACCCACACACTCCAGCCCCCTCACCCCGCTCCAGAGACCACCCCCACGGCGCCCGCGCCGGCACGGCAGTGATGCCCACCGCACACCGCACGGGCCGGCCGGCCCGTGCGGGTCCGAGCCGGACCGCAGACCCCTCGCTCCCCCGGCCGAGGCCAGGCCGCCCCCACGGCGGCCCGCCTGCGCGCTCTGCAGCATCCGGTCGAACATGCCGTTTGTGGCCCAGCGGCGGAAGCGGGTATGCAGGCCGGCCCAGGATCCGTGCCGCTCGGGCACGTCCCGTCAGGCCACCCCTGTTTCCGTCGTGCACGGAACGTCCACGCGATCCCGTTGAGCATCGCCCGGTCATCCAGCCAAGGGCGCCCCATTGATGTCCGAGGCAGCAATGGCCGCACGAAATCCCACTCGGCATCCGCCAGTTCATGACGACGTATCACCCGGCCACGAGCCACCCGCCGAGATCGCATGGACGGCAGAACCTAGCAGCCGGCCTCGGCGCCGCTGTTCACGTACGAGTCGACGCTGACCGAGTAGCCGGCCCCGCTGGTGAGGTCGGGGCGGCTTCCGTGACCGTCCTCCGCGAGGCGCTCGGCGGTCAGGAAGACAATCGACAGGGCCATGCCCTCTCTGGTGAAGCACAGGTCGCCGGGCAAGGCTTCGGGGTCCGGATTCCATCCGTCCCGTACCGCCGCCGTCCGGTAGTGCTCAGTCACTTCGGCCTGTGCGCCGGGGAAGGTGTACGTCCGGCCGGCGTACACCACGACATCGCCACTGTCCGCCCAGCAACCGGCGTCCGCCTCCTCGAAGCCCCGGGCTACGGCGGCCCCGTCGGGCCGGGAGTCGAGGATGCCGAGCGCCGCTGTCTCCTTCACCCGGTCGCCGGTCCCCTCGCAGTCCCTGGCAAGTTCCGGCAGGGCGCAGCCGGTGAGCGTCACGGCCGCGAGCACGACCGCCAGGAGCAGGGATACCGGGCGGGCCGTACCTGTCCGCAGGGGCAAAGCGGGCTCCATGGTGAAGGCCCGGGCGGAGGGAGGACGCGGCCGCTGGGCAAGGGAGTCATCCGTGCCGGCTCCGGACCGGGCACGGTCCAGTTCTACCAGCAGCCGTGACCCTCGCTCCTGACGTGAGCGTGACATCTTGACGACACCTCCCAGAAGGCCCGCCCCGGACGCGAACGCACCGCACCGCACCGACCCCATACGGCCGTCGTTACGTGCCTGACTACCGTCTGATGCCCTGAAGTCCGCGCCGGCCCAGACTTCACGCTGCCACAGATGGCGGTCGCCAAGGGGGACGGCGGACTACTCTCCCCATCGGTCCAGCATCTCAGTCAGGTCGTCGATGGTGGTAATGCCCAGAAGCGCGAACACGGCCACGAAAACAGTCACCGTCGTCGTCCAGTAGGTCGCCCAGGTGGTTCTCTCTTTCGCCACCTCGTCCCGAATCCGACCGCCAGCGGCGCCGAAGACAGCAGCGGGAGCCAGGAGGAGGGCCAACCCGATGATGGTTTCCTTCGCCGGCGCCGGCCCGGTGTTCAAGACACCAGCTGCTTCCGCGTACTTCATCATCAGGATGAATCCGGCCAGCCCTCCCAGGACGGCCCACAGCGCATCCCAACCGCCGTCCTGTCTGTCATCGCCAGTGTCCGCCACAAGAACCTCCGGTCTGACTCATCGACGCCATGCGACTCATCCTCACCGGGGGGACAAGCACACCGCTCGCGTTCACAACAAGTGCGGCCGGATCACACGCCCCGTTCCCCACACGAGAAGAAACGACCCCCGCCACGCTGTGGACGCCCTCCAACAGCTACCTGCGGCTGGACCCGGAGGACTACACGGTGGTGCGCCCGGCGCCGGCGAGGGGGTCACCGGCGTGGTCGCGGGTCACAAGGACGCCCCGGGAGCGCCGGCGTGGTTCCCGGCCGCGGCAGATGCGACTGCAGGCGTTCCAGCCGCCGACGCGGGTGCGGACCGCGAAGGGGGCGGTGGCCCTCACGGTGCCCTTGTACAACCACAGGACACCGGCCCTGCCGGTGGCCACCAGATCGGTACGGCCGTCCCCGGAGAGGCCCAGGACGTCGGAGAGAGGCCATTGCCGTTCACGTCGTGCGGGACGGCGGCACAGTGCACGCGGAAGATACCGGGTCGCATCGAGGAACGGTCCGATGCCGTTGCGCGGCCTGGCATTCAGACGTCAGGCAGGGACCGCTGGAGGCGGGCGCACCGCTGCCAGACACGCCAGGCCACGTCTCCGCCACAGTGCCCCGGAAGAGCAGAGTCTCAGCGAGACGGTCCGCCCGGTCACCACGTGGGCGAGGGAGACGGCCGCGGAGACATCGGTGCTGCTCAGATGCCAGGACAGCAGCACCAGGTTCCGGTTGCCGAAGTCGATGACGGCCGGGACGCCGGCGCCCCGCAGCGTCGGCACGGCCAGTCCGCCGGTACTCGCCACCTGCCACGCCACCGGCACGCCGTCCCCTCCGGGAGCGATCCGGTACACGCCCTCGCCTTCCGAAACGCCCCCCAATTGCCCAGACAGCCCGTCTGGTTCAGTCCTGGATGGTGGCGAGCCAGTCGGTCAGCAGGCTGTTGACCTCGTCGGGGCGTTCCTGCTGGATCCAGTGGCCGCAACCGTCCAGGAGGTGGGAGCCGGACAGGGCGGGGAGGGTGGTGGGGTAGGCGTCGATGGCGTCGGCCATCCAGGTGGTGGATGCGTCCAGTGCGCCACCGACGAACAAGGCGGGCTGTCTGATCGGGGCTCCGCGGTGCGGGGCGAGGTCTTCCCAGTCGCGGTCCATGTTGCGGTAGCGGTTGAGGGCGCCGGTCAGGCCAGTTCGCTCGAACTCCGCGGCATAGAAGTCGAGGTCCTCCTCGCTCAGCCAGGCCGGGAGCGGGCCGGCGGGGAAGCGGTCGCGCAGCTGACGGCCGAGGGCGACGAAGTGCGGGTCGGGCTCACCCTCGGCCGGCATGGTGTCGGCGGACAGGGCCGCGTAGAAGCCCGCGAGCCAGCCCCGGACGTCGGGCTCGATCTCCGCCTCGGCGCGGCCGGGCTCCTGGAAGTAGGAGACGTAGAACTCCTGCTCGGGGCCGCCGATCTGGCCGAAGATGTCGGTGGGGCGGGGGCCGCCGGGCGGCGCGTACGGGACGCTGAGCAAGCCGACCGCGCGGAAGACCCCGGGATGCAGCAGGGCGGAGGCGGCGGCGATGTTGGAGCCCCAGTCGTGGCCGACGACGACCGCGCTCTCCTCGCCGAGGGCACGCACGACGGCGACGTTGTCCTCCACCAGGTCGAGCATGCGGTAGGCGTCGATCGCCTCCGGTTTGGAGGAGCGGCCGTAGCCGCGTACGTCGATCGCCACCGCCCGGTACCCGGCCGCAGCGAGGGCCGGGAGTTGGTGGCGCCAGGAGTACCAGGACTCGGGGAAGCCGTGCACGAGCAGGACCAGCGGGCCGGTGCCCTGCTCGACCAGGTGCAGGCGTCCGGCAGGGACCTCGACCATGCGGTGGCGGAGTGCGGCGGTCGGCTCGGAGTGCATGGGTACTGCTCCTCGGTTCGCGGGCGGCTGTCGGGTACCCATCGATCATGCGGCGCGGCGGCCTCTCGGCGCGATCAGCGTTGCCATTCTGGCAAGGTCGCAGGACAGAGCGCTGGAGCGGCACGACTGGAAGGAGCGGGAAGGGTGGCAGTCGACGACGTGGACGGCACGCTGGCCGCGATGGGGCCCCGGTTGCGGGCCGCGCGCGAGCACTACGGTGCGACGCTCGCCGGTGTCAGCCGCGCGACCGGCATCTCGGCCAGCACGCTGTCCCGGATCGAGACCGGCCGGCGCAAGCCCACCCTGGAGGTGCTGTTGCACCTGTCGAAGGAATACGGCGTCTCCCTGGACGAGCTGGCCGGCACCGCGCCCGGCCCCGGGGCCGCCGAGCCGCGTGCTACGGCGCCGCTGAGCTTCGGCGACGACAAGGCGGTGCTACCGCTGACCCGGTACGTCGGCGGCCTGCACGCCCACAAGCACGTCCTGCCCGCCCTCGAGCTTCCGCCCGCGCGGCCCCGTCAGGTCTCCCACGACGGCCACGAGTGGCTGTGCGTCCTGTACGGGCGACTATGGCTCGCCATCGGCGACCAGGACCTCATCCTGACCCCGGGGGATGTCGCCGAGTTCGACACCCGCACCCCGCACGGGGTGGCGAACGCCAGCCCCGGCGGACCGGTCGAGTACCTGATCATGTTCGGACCCCAGGGCGAGCGTCTACGGCCGCGCAGCTGGTCGTCGAGGAACTGGTGACGGAGAGGCTACTGAACGAGTATTTGTGACAAGCCGCGCGCCTCGCTGGTGACAACCGCACTGAGCCTTCTCCAACCTCACGCTGACCCCGGTGGCGTCCGGCCCGGGGATGACGGAGGGGCAGATCTGCTGCTGGAGCGGGACGAACCCCGTGTTGACTCTCACCCTTCACCCGACCACCTGGGGACACCGGGTCCAGGCGCCATCGTCCGGCCGAGGTCCGTGGGCGGCGCGGTGCGGGGGTGGTTAGCGGCGTCGTCCGTGGCCAGGCAGCCCGGCGGGGATTGCGTACACGCTGGAGCCGCTCCTGGTCGTGACTGGCTTTGCCCATCCCTGAGTCGGGGCAGGCGGCACCATGCGCAGCAGGCCATCCACGACGGGACGTGCAGCGGGGGCCTGTAGCGGTTCCCCGGAAAGAGGGCACCGTCCGCCCTCAGGCATGAGGTGCTGGGCAAGTGCCTTCTTGAAGGTGACACGGGCCCAGCTACCGCAGGCGCACTCGTAACTGTTCTCCAGGTCCTTGGCGGACAGGACCACGACCCCGGACTGTGGGCAGGATCTGGGGCTGCCGGCCCTCTGCTGTCCCGGCATCGGATGGTCGTAGAGGCGACCGCTGCGCAGGCTCGCCTTGGTCTTGGTACCGCACTCAGAGCAGACATACACCTTCGTCGGTGTAGGGGCGTGCCTGGGCATGTCGTCACCCTTCACTCCGTCTTGGCCCCTGCCCTGTCCGCCCGCTCGTCGCACAGGTGGAGCGGTGAGATGCTCCCCCGTCCTGCCGCCGTCCACACGCGTCGTCCGACCGCCGGGTGGTTCGTGTGAGGTCCCGGGCCCGCCGTGTTGTCGGTGGCCGCTCGCATGAAGCCGGAACCGGGCCCCCAAGACGACCCGTTCGAAGACGCCCGAAGAATGTGCGGCGATCTGGGCGTACGGGGCGGCCGACGAGTTCCGGTGCGACCGGATCTCCAGCATCTTCCTTCGGAGGTGGGCCACCGTCACGGGCGATGTCGGAGAGACCCGGTCGGCAGCCCTCTCCGGCCGCGTAGGCGAGGGCTACCGCGAGGCTTTCGTCGGCCTCCTCGACCAGGTGCACCCCCGCTCGCCTGCCTTGATGCTGGCGTTCCAGACCCATCGGATCGACCTGCACGAGCTGTACAGGGAGCTGCTCCTGGGCACGTGCGGGGTCCTCACGCTGATCGCGCACGCTGATGCCGCGGAGAAAGCGGGTGGGAACGCTCTGATTCGGGAGGGACTCGCGGACCAAGCGGCCGCCCGCGACATCCTCGGCCCGGTCTGGGGACCGATCCGGGAAGTGCTCGACTCGACGCCGATGCTGCCCTCTCTGGAAGAGTTCGCGGCCGTGGACCAGGCCATTCAAGGGTGTGGGAAACACATGGTCGCCATGTGGCAGTTCTTAAGGGTCAGCGCCTGCCTGACCAATGACGACCAGCTCTACGTCTCCGTGAGCTGAGCTGGCGGGAGCCCGCAACACTTGGTGCTCGCCGAAGCCGAGCGCCGGCAGGTCCTCGCCGAGTGGCTGAACGCGGGGAGCGGTGCTCAATGATGCTCGCTGAGGGAGAAGACCGGCGGGTCCTCGAACGTCTCTCGCTGGGTTTCGTAGACCTCCGCCCCCAGCTTCGGTGTACGGACGACTGAGAGGGCCACGCGACCTGGTTTTGGACGGTGCCGCGAATGACGTAGAGTTGGGCCTACCGACGCGGGGTGGAGCAGCTCGGTAGCTCGCTGGGCTCATAACCCAGAGGTCGCAGGTTCAAATCCTGTCCCCGCTACTGAATGACATGAGGCCCGGATCCACAGGATCTGGGCCTCATGCGTGCGCCGGCATCTCAAGCTGCCCGTCCGGCTCGTGGTCCGGCCCGGCGGCATCCCTCACGCCCGCGGACACCTCCCCGACGCCGCACCCGTCCGCAGCCCGACAGGTACTGGTCGTCGACTTCGCATCCGAGGACTGTGGCGACCCTTGGCCCGCCGCCTCGAGGCCGACGGTGCCCCGCTCATCCCCGGACCTGTCCGTGACGTGATCGCCGTCCGCCCCCACGGACTGCCGCTCTACCTCGGCCTCGCCGTCATGCGGCTTCTCGAGCTCCGCCAACCCGGCCACACCCCTCATCCGGCCGACTTCGAGCACGACCTCGGTGCCCTGATCGCCCGCACGCTCGCCCGCCTCACACCCGCCGAACGCCACCTGCTGCGGTCCGTCACCCAGACCACCAGCCTCGCCCACCAAGCCGCCGCCCGCCGCCCGCCGCCTGATCGACCCCCCTTCGTCAGCGAGAGCCCATTCGGCCTGTGGCCGTACTACCTCCACGGCCTCATCTGCTCCACCCTCCGCGGCGCCCGACGACCACTGGACCCCCGCCGACTGGCACGCCGCCACCCGCGCCCTCGCCGCGCTCGGCGCACAGCGGACCGCCGGCCCGGGCCACGCCAGGCTGCTCCTGGTCGGCTGCCTGCGCCAGGGCCTCGCCCGCGACGTCCGCCTCCACCTCGGCCGGCACACCGACGCCGCCTGGGCCTACGTCTCCGATTCCGTGTGGGAGCCCGTCGCCCCGCCCGCCCTGACCGGCTCCGGCACTCCTGCGAAAGGGCACAAGCGTCGGGGAACGGATCCGGCGCCGCGACCAGGTCGCCCAGCAACGTCACCCTCACCGTGGGACTCGCAGGCGGGGCGAGCGTCACCAGGACCCGGGCGCTGCCAGCCACGTCCGGGCACACCGAGGACCTCCGCAACGCGACGGATCCTCGATGGCATGGCTCCAGCGCGCCCGGGCCCGGCGGATCGTCCTGACCGCCGAAGATCTCGCGGCCGCCGAGCAGGGCCCCGAAACCCAGCTGTCCCTCGATCCCGCAAGAGAACCGAGGCTCCGCATCGAGCCCGTCCTCGACCGGCTCAACGCCCACTGGGACCACCCCGTGGTTTGGCCGCCCGCCTACCGGCACGCATCCTGATCACATGTCAAACGTCGACGCACAGGGGCTCCGCGCAGGATCGAGGCTGGTACGGCCAGTTCCGTTTAGGTGCGTCCGGCCCTGCGGAGAGTCGATCAGTCGCTCTGCGACGAGGATGCGCTCTCGATTCTCAAGTACCCGATCTCCCGGGCGTTTCGTCCTCACGGCGTCCCGCGAACCCTGACGACCGGGCAGTGTGCGTGGGTCATTGAGGCCCGGCTCACCGAGCCCAGGATCAGTCCGGCGATACCGCTGCGCCCGCGGGCATCCACCACCAGTAGGTGAGCCGCCCTGCTTGCCTCGAGTCAGTACCTCACGCGCCTTGCCGCTCACCACTACGAGCAGTGTCGGCAGGAGCAGAGCAAACACGGCCAAGACGCCTCCCGGTGGAGCGGAGACAGCGGGAACGCGGTGGCACAAACCTCTGGCCAGAGTGGTCCGGACGGGGCGATGGCGCATTTTCCTTGCGCCATCGCGCAGGCCGGTCGGATGGCATCTTGCTGTACGGATCCAGGTCGCTGCGTGCAGCGTGCCCTCGCGTTGCATTTCCTTCGCGGTCATGCCCGATGCTGATCCGCTTCTTGTCGAATCGCTCCCAGTCTGGATGCGAAGGGTTTTGCGGGCCAGGATGCCGTCGTCACGACTCGTCCTCACTCACCACCGGATCGGCGAGCTCGGGGTAGAAGGCCCGTTCGGCCCGGCGCAGCCGGGCGATCTGCAGCTGTCCGGCGCAGCGGCAGATCGGGCAGATCCGGTAGTTTTGACATTCCGGGCACGATTGCCGCAGTCCGGTGTCATTGACTACCCAGCTGAAGCCGTAGCAGGCCGGGCACCAGCCGAGCCCGTCGCACTCGTAGCAGAGCACGTGACCCGGCTCGACTGTTTCCGCCGTGCCAACGGGGGCGGGGCGTGCTCGTGGGGCCCGCAGGGCCACTGCCGGCGTGGCACCGGCATAGACAACATCACCCGTCGCGGGCCAGACGTTCATAGCGATCCGGAACCCGGCACGGCTCCCGGTCACCACAACCCGCGCCGCGACCGTGCCGGTACGACGTTCCTCGACGATGTCGAAACCGCCGGTGGAGAAAGCCTCGACGGCACGGCGAACAATCTCATCGGCGGAGAGATCGGCGTCGAGGCCGATCTGCACCCGCAGCGCGAACCGATAGCGCAGCGGCTCGGTCCACTCGGCGACCTCGGGCGCCTCTGGCAGTGCGGACTCAGAGATCACCACTGTAGGTGTGACGTGCGCGGCAATGATCCGCACCTGCGCGAGCAGCATGAGGCCGAGCCGGCGTAGTTCCGCGCCGGTTGCGGGTTCTTCAGGCATCCAGTCTCCGACCATGCACCCCAGCCCATCTCATTCGACGGTCGACTCCACGCCGATCGCCGCGCCCGAGGCGTCGACCTCGGCGTCATCGATGGAGCAGCCCAGTCCGGCCACCAGGCAGGCATCGGCGAGCGCCGTCGGCCGCTCCGCTGCCCTGGCCGGTTCCGCCTCCACGACTTCCTCGAGCAGAGAGAAGGAATCCCCGGAGAAGGAATCCCCGGAGTCGGGCGCGCCGGCCTCGTAGCAGTACACCCCGATGGTGTCGTCGCGGCAGGTCGCTTCGAATCCCTTCCGCCGCACGGCCATCGACAGTTCCGGTCGCACGAGCCCGTCACGCAGGAGCGCGATCACCACCTCGTGGCTGTCCGTCGCGATGTCGCCATGGAAGGTCGTGCGAGCCATGAACCGAGCATGCCATGTCGCATCGTCCTGCAGTAGCCGCCCGCAACCGCTGATCGTCATAGCAGGCTCCGCCGCGGGGGGCGAACCGGAGGTACTGCTGATCGACCGGCGGTCGGTTCTACTGTCCCTGGTTCTGGACGTCCTCAAGGAACTGACCATCCATACCTCGCGGCCGGTCAGCTCGACCTCGCTCCGTGTCGCCCTCCAGCAGTGCACCATCGATCTCGCGCCGCGACGACCGCTGGAATCCGCATGAGAAAACCGCTGGAATCCGCACGAACGGAAAGGGCCGGGACCGGTCCGAACCGGCTGGCTGAGGGGGCGCAATCGTCGACCTACTGCTCTGGATGACCGCACCCTACGCCCACACCGGCCGAGAACTTCCTGACCGTGCTTCCGTGACGGCGGCTTCCACGGCCTCCATGCCAGGATGATGATGTGATCGAACCCAGTTATGGCGCGAGCTTGCGTGGACCTCTTCACGACGCCAGTTCATTGTCGTGGGCGGTCCGGGCGGCTGCCGGGCGGCGCCTGGCAGCCTCAGCAGACGCGCCTGGCGCCGTGGATGCCCTGCGCCGCCTTCTGCTGGACGAATGGGACACAGCAGTCACTCAGGAGACGGCGGAAGCGCTTCTGGAACGTCGGGACGTCATCGGCTTGCGCCTGGTCCTGGAAGCCTTGGCCGCTGCCGACGATGACACTGCCGATCAACTCGATGACGCCATCACCAGCGTCTGCCGTCAGTCCGTCACAGGCGTGGCGCAGCTGGAACAGTTCTGCCTGGAGCTGGCATCAGACCTCGACGGGAGCCTTCGAGAAGAAGCCTCCGCCATCCTGCTCCAGCTTTGACGATCCATCGAGGACGGGCAGACAAGCACGCGAAGCTCCTGACAGACGCAGGCGATCTTGATAGAGGAGTCGCCTGGCAGGAGCGTCATCGTCGCCTGAGGGCCGTCCAGCTCTTGGCCGGCACTGTCAGCCCGAAAAGCTCGCCGACAGCCGCAGGCCGTCGGGCGCGGACTGCCTACCGCACCGGGAGATGCGGCACAGGCCGTGGCCCGTTGATCTTGTTTGGAACAAGGGGGCCCGACCGGCCTGCCGAAGGGTCAGACGCACGGGAGCGGCTCGCCGGACGTTCCACTCCGGCCACACCGTACGGCGTGCCTTCTCGACGAGGCGGAAGAGGCCGGGCGGCCCCTCACCTCCGCGCGTGAAGTGCGGCAGGGGTGCGGTACGTCCAGGGGACGAGCGGTCCGGCCGTCACGTGTGCACCTCCTCGTGGAGCCGGTCGTCTCGTCGTGCGGTAGCGGCTGCCCGCCCGCGCCGAGCCTGCGGGCACTGTGTCAGTGCCCGCAGGCGTCCCGGCGCGTGCCGGCGTCGTCGGTCACGCGAACGCGGCAGCGTTGCGCTTGGCCCAGTCGGCGAAGGTGGTGGCGGGGCGGCCGAGGATCTTCTCGACGTCAGGGCTGACGGCCTGCTCGCGCGGGGTGGGGGTGCCGATGATGTCGAGGGTGGTGTCGGCGACCGGGGCGGGCATGAAGGTGAGCATATGGGCGCGGGCCTCCTCTCGGGTCTGGTCGATGAAGGTGACCTGCTCGCCGATGGCGTCGGCGATGGCAGCGGCGCGCTGGAGCGGGGTGGTCGGGGCGGGGCCGGTGAGTTCGTAGCTGGCCTGGGTGTGGCCGGGCCTCGTCAGGACGGCGGCGGCCACGGTGGCGATGTCGTCGGGGTCGATGGCCGGGAGGCCGACGTCACCGAATGGCGCGGCGACGGTGCGGCTCGCCTTGACCGAAGGCGCCCAGGCGTATGCGTTGGAGGCGAAGCCGCCCGGGCGCAGGATGGTCCAGTCGGTGCCGGAGTTCATGACGGCCTGCTCATAGGCGGCGAAGGCATGTCCGTGGGACAGGGAGTCGGGTCGGGTGACCACACCCTGGGAGGACAGCAGGACGATCTTGCCGTAGTTCGCGAACGGAGCGACGACGTCGGTGGGGTCACCGGTCATCATGAGGTCTCCGCCGACGAGCAGGAAGACCGCGTCCGCCGTGGAGGGCAGGCCGGCGGCCGGTCGGGCGAGGTCGGCGGCGACGGCGCGCACGCCGGACGGGACATCGGCCTGGGTGATGCGGCGCGAGACTGCGGCCACCTCGTGTCCCTGTTCGGCCAGCAGGCGGACGAGCGTCTGGCCGACATTTCCCGTGGCACCAGTGACAACGATCATGAAGGGGTCCCCGAATCAGAGTTTGTTAGTTAGTTGACTGACTGACTGACTCGACGGAGCGTAGCACGAGCCGGGTCGTATAGTTAGTCGGATGACTCACTCGAAGCAGCCTGCGCGTGCACGAGTCGCCGGCGCGAAGCGGCAGCGACTCGTGGAAGCCGCGGCCGACGTTGTCCACCGGCAAGGCGCCGAGCGCACCACCATCGCCGACATCGCGCACGCGGCCGAGGTGCCCGTGGGCAACGTGTACTACTACTTCAAGACCAAGGACGAACTCGTTGCCGCCGCGCTGTCCGAGCACGAGCGGCATCTGAACCTGCTCGTCGGCCATCTGAGCCGGCTCCCGGATCCGCGTGAGCGCCTCAAGTCCCTGATCGAGGGATGGGTGGGTCAGCGTGACCTCGCCGTCCGCTACGGCTGCCCGACCGGCACTCTCGCTGCGGAGCTGGGCAAACGCGACCAGGGGGGCCTGGACGCCGAAGCGGGCAGGGTCGTCCGGCTCCTGCTGGCCTGGGTGGAGGGCCAGTTCCGCGAGCTCGGCCAGCCGGATCCCGAGGGCCTGGCTCTCACCCTGGTGGGCGCCTATCAGGGCATGTCCTTGCTGGCCAACGCCCTGCGAGACCCGGGGGTCATGGAACGCGAGGGCGCTCGCCTGATCGCCTGGATCGACTCCCTCGACGCCGCCTGAGCCAGGGTTCGTACCAGGAGGCGAGGGACGGGTGCGGCTCCGAGCACCAGACGAGGGCACGATGTCCCGAACCTTCCTTGAGCGGAAGCGATCCGCCCTGCCGCGGAAGCGGGTGACCCACTCGACGTGCACACGAGGGCGATTCCCGCCTCCGTGACATTCTGGGGCGATCGGACGTTTCCGGCAGCGGCCGATCGGACGGCGCCGCCTTCCAGGAGACAGCAGGGCGTTGTGATGCGGCATGCACCAGCTTTCCGCGCAGGGTGAGGAGCGGCGCCGACGCGGAGAGCCTCCGGCTCGGACACGGCAAAGGGCGAGCGGACAGGCCCAGGAACGCCGGTTCGGCCCCACCTGGAAATGACGGGTCCCTGGGGATCGGGAGGCGGGACCAGGAGCGCCGCCACCGAGGAGGGTCGCGCCCGCTCCAGCCAGGACGCGGCTGCCAGCAGCCAACGCTGTGAGCCACTGACATCAGCCGCTCGTCACGCCGGAAAGCGACCTCGCAGGGAGCCTGGATCGCGGCAGCCCAGTCCGGCAGCTCCGGCCAGCACCACGAGGCCGGCATGATCCGGACCGCCGAGGACCCTCATCGCCTCGCCCGCAAGCTCTGCCGGTGCCTGTCATCCGAACCGTCGGTCCCAGGGGTGATGACGTGCGCGACCATCCTTCGCCGCCCTTCCCGTCGCGACCCCCGCGCCCCGCCGGACACCCTGGGCCGATTCTCGGTGGAACAGCGCCAGCGATCGGGCTCGCAAGCGATCTCAAGGAAAGCGGCGGCGACAACGGTGGAACCCTGATCATCCTGGACAGGTGATGGACTCCCCCGCCCGCTGCCGACCGGTCACCACCTTCCCCGCCCTGCGCAGTTACGTGCCCAAGCCTCTGCCGGCGGCACCATCGGCAGCGCCCTGACTCTCTGCACCTGACGGTCAGGTCATGAAGCCGGAGGCCCGGACCGGGGCTTGGCGGTGAGGCCGGCGGTGAGGGCCGGCTGCCGCATACGTCCGGGCCGGTTCCTAACGGGCACTGCACAGCGGTGGCTCTCACTCCTCGCAGGCATCGATGAGACGGGCCAGGTGCTCACCCGCGGCCGTCAGCGGCGTGTCGCTCCTGAAGACCTGCGCGGTGAGCTCGGCACGCTCGAGAGTGCTGATGACGGTGGTGGCCAGGTCGTACGTGTCGCTCTCCGGGAATCCGGCTTCGCCAGGCGTGTCCGCCACCAGATCCCGCCAGTGCGGGAAGGCGTGAGCGACGGCCTGCCCGATATCAGGGACTCGCCCAGTGGTTTCCAGCGCGGTCGCGCTGATCGGTCAGCCGTCCGCTCGGATGCGCGCAGATGGCGGGCAAGCGCCGCGCGCAGCCGGCGATGGCCTTCGCCGGACCGGCGTCCCCGGGCAGCGGCGCTGACAGCAGGTCGGCGAACTCCTGGTCGGCGTGCTGGACCGCGGCCACTTCCAGCGCCTTATTGCCGCCGGGGAAGAGGTGGCAGACCGGGCCGAGCGTGGCCCGGGCCTCCTGGGCGACCTGCTTGATGCCGGTCCCTTCGTACGCCTGCCGCTGCATCGACAGGGCGGCAGCACGGACGATGCGCTCCCGGGTTCCTGGCTGCGGGGTGTTCGCCATGCGGCAGAGCGTACCGGATAGATAGATCGTTCGTTCTAGCTTGTGGGCCGCGCGGACGCCGTGTTAGCTTCCGGCTTGTTAGAACGTTCTTTTTAGAGATTCTCGAAGACGAGGAGCTGGAGATGGAACACAAGCGGATCAACGTCAACGGCCTGGACCTGGCCTACGTCGAAGCAGGCGAAGGGCCCCTCGCCCTGATGCTGCACGGCTTCGACACACCCCACCTGTACCGGTACCTCATGCCCGCGCTGGCCGAGGCGGGGTACCACGCCGTGGTCCCCACCATGCGAGGCTTCGCCCCGTCCCAGGTGCCACCGGACGGCAGCATGCGCCTTCCCGACCTGATCGCCGACGCCAACGGCCTGCACGAGGCCCTCGGCGGCGGCTCCGACGCCGTTCTGATCGGGCACGACTGGGGCGGCTTCACCACCTGGGGCGCCGCCGCGGCCGCACCCGAGCGGTGGGCCAAGGTCGTCGTCAACGACGTCCCGCCCCTGGAGTTCTACGACCGCAACAGCACGGACCCCGCCAGGATCGAGCGGTACGTCCACTTCTACTTCTTCCAGATGGCCATAGCCGACCAGCTCGTCGCGGCCAACGACCTCGCCTACCTCGACTGGCTCTGGGACCACTGGACAGGAAACGTCCCCGGCTACGACTCCACCGAGGACCGCAAGGCCATGAAGGAAGGACTCAGCACGCCGGAGAGGCTCCGCCTCGGCCTGGACCTCTACCGGCAGAACTTCCCCGCCGCGACCTTCGGCACCCCGCAGTGGGAGATGATCCGCGTGCTGGACAAGCTGCCTTCCCAGCCCACCCTGTACCTCCACGGAACCGAGGACCCCGTGGTCGACGAGGCGACACTCGCCGACATCGTCGCCATGCTGCCGCCGGGATCGGACGGCGCCATGATCGAAGGCGCCGGCCACCACCTCCTCGCCGAGAAGCCGCAGGAAGTCAACCAGCGCATCCTCACCTTCCTGGCCCGCTGATCACACCCCTGCGGCGCAGGGCATCCACCGGCCGATGGATGCCCTGCGCCGGGCCCGACAGGAAAGCCCTCCCTGCCCGGCCTCAGCCCATGGCACGAGACTCGAACACGCGACCACGCCCCGACAGGCTAGGCACTGTCCGGCCGTGGACCGCACGAACTCGGCGGCCTGAGCGACGCGGTGGTGGAACGACACCGCCCTGCACGCCTCGAAGTGCTCTGCAGCCGTACGAGCGCGACCCGGGTATCGGCGTACTCCTCCGTCTGCGGCGTACAGATGAACGTGCAGAGCGTTTCACCTGACCGAGTCGTCAGCTTGACCGAGTCGTCGGCTTGACCGGGTCGTCGGCTTGACCGGGTCGTACGCTCGAGCCCGCGGGCGGCACGGCCGTCCGGTCCGGCCTCCACGTTCCTCCGCGCACGCCCCGGCCGCAGGCGTGCGCGGAGGAACATTGCTATGCGATACGGATTCGCCGGTTCGCCGACAACGCCGTCAGCCTTGGGCTGGGCCAGGACGGCGAGCCCTTCACCTCCGAGTGACCGCCGCCTCGGAGGGGCTGGCTGAGACGCTGCAGGCTTGTTCTAGGCGTCACCCATTCACCGGCCTGCCGGCGCGAGGCGGAGAAGCAGCGCGATCGCCAGCGCGAAGAGGAACGCGCCCGCCGACTCGGGGAGGTGCAGGCGCCGCCCGCACCTTCTGGCCTTCCACCACCACCCAGATCCACACCACGATCAGGTCCCCGACCGGCCGTCCCCGAGCGCGCCCCTCTGGAGCCGACCGCCGCCCAGAACTGTCCGCACTGCCAGCAGCCGGTCACCATCGTGGCCATGCCGGCCACACCGGAAGCCGCCCGCCCTGCCATGCCCACCGGCCCCGTTGTCATCCCGCTGCGAAGGACTCCCTGAACGATACGGCCTGAACGTTACTGATCATCGGGCCCAGCGCCCTCGGCCGCCGGGCCCTCGCCATCACACGAGCCGATACGGCTGGATGCCAGATCTCGCCAGCGGCACCTGGCGGCGCAACACCTCGTCATGGGCGGCGGGCCCAATTCTCAGTCCCGAAGTGCGGCGGCCGTTGGGCGCCTCGATCACGGCCGGCCGAGTCACGGCTCGCAATGCAGCCCAGACCAGCCGGGTCTGTTCGGTGAGGGTCTGATGCATTTCCGGTCCGACTTCGGGTTCGAACCACCGCACTGCGAGTCGCCCGCAAGAACGAGGAGCGGGGTCGCCATCGACGCGCAGGCGAAGGTGGAGAAGATGCGGGGCGCATGCGGACCAGCGGCGGGTGGGGCGCCGCTGCACCTAGGTACATATGCCATGGGCTGGTGCGCGCATGTCTCTAGCGCGCCGCACCAGCCAGTGGCAGTGTGAGCAATCCGGCCACCCACATCCTCCCGATGCGACACCGCACCGGACTTGGCGCGCGTCGCCCGCGAGGACGGGGCCGCCCCTCTTCCTCCCGGCTCCCCACGGGAGGCCAGAGGCGTGCGACGGACTCGCCATCCGTGCCGTCCGCGGGCACGTCATCGGGGATCCCAGGACACGTGCTCAGCGACTGGGGTTCTTCACGGGCTTGCCGGGGTCGGGGTTCGGCGCACCATCAGGGCCTTGACGGTGCCGCTCGGTCCAGATCAGCCAGTGGTGCTGGCGCGAGGGGTAGTAGTGGTTACGCCGGTGCCCGCGGACGATCCACCGGTGCCGATACCCGCGGCGGCCGCCCTAGCTGGCGGCCGGCTGCGCGATGGACCGGTGGCGCAGCCGTACATGGCGGGCGGCGGTCAGCAGCTTCGGGTCGATCCGGTGGGCTATGTGTCTGGCCGGGGCGACCGTGGGACTCTCGCCCGGTTTTCACGCGCAACGGTCTGCCCCGTCAGCAGCCACGTCATCAGCAGCGCCCGTTCGGCCTGCTCGGTGCGGGTCGCGAACCGGAAGCGGTCCTCGGCCTCGGCAAGGCCGAGGGTACGGGTGTCGGCGGGGACGGCCGCGAGCCGGCCGGGCATCTGGGCGACAGGAATGCAGCCGCTGGACATCAACACCAGCGCTTAGGTGTACGCCTGCCGCGCGGCCGGGATCTCAGCCGGGGCTTTGTCCAGGACGGCCTGCCTGGTCTCACCAGGCAGGCCAATGTGTTGTGCCGTCTGCATCGAGGAACGTGATTTCGCCGACTCCACCCGGCTGGGCAGCCAACACCCCGCCGCTGAGGCATATGTCAGGGGAATATTCCTGACTTACCGTCACGTAAGAGCATAGAACAAACACTCGACATGACATATGTTCGATCGAGTGGTTGAATCCAAGATCATCTGACGCAACGATGCGCGCCGTTCCCAAGTGAAAGGCACGTGAACGTGCGCAGAATCTTTTGGGTCTTCCTGGCGGTGCTCTGCACTCTGGGAATATCCTTCGCCACCGCTCCCGCTCAGGCCGATGCGGCCGCAGACCCGGTCAAGTCCCGGTTCATCACCTACAACGTGTGCGGTGGCGTATGCCCCATCTACCAGAACGACCCCGCAGCCTGGCGGGACACACTGGTCAAGGCGATCGACAACTGGAACGCCGACGTCGTCATGCTGCAGGAGGTGTGCTACGACCAGTGGACCACCCTCCGTTCGGCGCTCCAGGACCGCACCACCGGCGCCCAGTACGACTCCATATGGACCGCAACCCTCAGCGACGTCGGCAACTGCAAGAAGTGGAAGAAGGACAGTGCCGGCACCGCGATCGGCGACACGCGGTTTGGCCTGGTGACCCTGGTCAAGGGAGATTCCAACCAGACCATCAACAACTCTGAGCGCACCGTCTTCCCCCTCGTGAACAGGGCCGGAAGCGAGGACCGCGTCCTGCTCTGCGGCCAGGCCACGGTGTCCGGCAAGCCCCTGCGGATCTGCAACACTCACATCGGCTACGAAACGCCGAATGTGACGGATCAGGCCCGCCAGGTCGCACTCATGGTGAACGGCTACGTTGCTGACGGCGAAGCCGTGGTCCTCGGAGGGGATTTCAACCCGCCTAAGCCCAACACCGCTTGGCCCGAGCCGGTACGACACTCGTACAACCTGTCCTACCTGTACCGCCACAATCAAGGAACCGGCGTCTTCCAGGAGGTCGACGAGACCGACACCGCGTACTTCACCACCTCCTGCGCGGGTCAGCCGGTGTGCCGGACGGGCGAAAACACCGCGGACACGTGCAGCACGCAGAACCCCGACTTCGTGCCGATCAAGCTCGACTACATCTTCGTGAGCCCGGCGTTCAAGGACCCTTCCGGCGATGCCGCGACATGCACGACGGGCATGTCCGACCATCGTCTCCTGCGTGGTGAAGCGACCTGGGCCAGCTGACAAGCTCCGCACCCTTTGGGGACCCAGGCGCCACCGGACACCCTGGCCCGGACACTGGCCCAGAATGCCCGCCAAGTCCGGGACCGGGCGACCCCCGACGACCCGCAAGGAGGACGTCGACGCCTGACTCCACATCCCTGTTGCCCGCCGCCGTCTGGCGGCGGGCTTCATCGTGTCTCAAGCGTCTTACAGAGGGCTTCGGCGCGGGCATTTCCCCTGCACGGGTGGGGCGTTGAGGGCTTAGGCGTTGTGGGTGGAGACGTTCACGGGTCTGCGGATGCGGCAGTTCGAACGGCCACTGAATGTCGTGCGTGAACGGGACGGGAACGGTCCTGGCGATGGTCGGCCATGCTGTCTGCCACTGGCGTGCCGGGCTCTGCTGGTCATCGAAGCGGGACGGGCGGCCACCAAGGCAGCCGAGCTGCCGGCGGCTGCGCGCCAGATCACCATCGTCCGGATGGTGCAGCGGATCCCCGGCGACGCAGACAGGTGCCCAGTGTCGCCCCTTGCTCGTCCGTGAGATCTCCAGGGCCTCATGACCTGTGGTCATTCACAGCCTAAGGAGCCGTTGCCGTACCGGGCGGTTCACTCGGCGGTCGAACAAGGGTTCCCGGTCGGGTGGCCTTCCCTCGTCACGGACCTCTCCATGGAGCCGAATATCCCGTCCTCGACGAGCCGCCTTCCCGTCTGGACTCGGCCTCACGCCGCGAGCTCGTCGGCATCCCGCGCTCCCTGGACGTCACCACTGACTATGGTCCGACCGGCTGGATGTGCCGGTGGTTCGCGCCGGGGTGCTCCGCGCGGCGGCCGAGTCGAGGTTATGAAGGGAATCGAACGGAATCGGATGAAAATTCGCCATCCGGTCATCCCCGAACATCAAACTCAGGAGTCGCACAATGCGCCCCATCAGAGCGGCCAGCCTCGGCACGGCCACGCTGGTCTCCCTCCTCGCCTTCACCCCCGTCGCGGCCGGTGCGACGGACGCCGGCTCCGCCCAGGCCAGGGGTAAAGACCGGACCCTTACATTTCTGGCCGAGGTGCAGCAGCTGACCCGCTTCCCCGTCACCCCCGGCGCTGTCTCGCAGGGCGATCAGGTCGTCGTCCGCTCGGACCTGTTCGATGAGACGCACAACAAGGTCGGCGAGACCCACGGCACCTGCACCACCACGCGGGGCGGCGCCGACGAAGCGGAGCAGTGCCTCGTGACCTACGTCCTCCCGGACGGCCAGCTCACCACGCAGGGGGTGTACTTCGACTACATCGCCCAGGGTCCCTTCGACTCCGCAATCACCGGCGGCACCGGGAAGTACGAGAAGGCGCGCGGCTCGGTCCACTCCGAGACGATCGCCACGGACCCGAAGGTCGTGAGGCGCTTCACGATCCACCTCGCCTGACGGACCCCGACGTCCACCTGGCCCGCGACTCCGGCCTTCTCCCCTCGCGCCGCACCATGGGAGACGGTCGCACAAAAGGAACTGCGGGCCAGGGGGACGCCCAGGGCTGCTCACCCTTCTCGCGCCGCGCTGGGGAGCATCCGGCTACAGCCATGGCGCTGCCGCGCGGTGCGGAGGGACTGCCTGGCTGTGACCTGCCAGGCAGCACTACCTCTGCGAGCATCCTCATCTGGAACACGACGCCGGCTACAGAGACGGACGCAGCCGGAGCAAGGAAGCACGTCTCACCCGAACTCACCGGTGAGGCAGGTGTGACATAGGCATCGGTCCGGGTGAGGAGCGTAAGGCGCCGTCCTGGCTCGATCCCGGCATGCGTACTGTTCCAGGGTCGCGGCAATATCCGCTGCGTAATCCGCCGAGCTGAACCCACCTGCGCGCCGGGCCTCCTGGAGTCGCCGCAGGACTCGCGGCGTGTGAACGAGCTTCGGCCGGAAGCTATGGAGATGACGCGTCGCCATGTCGATGACCACCCACCGCCCGGTGTGCCGCTCGCGTCCCGCCGTCGTGATCCGCTCGCCTCCCGGCCCCCAGTACGCGCCGGCGACGTACACCTTCGCCCCACCCTTGAAGCACTTTGTCCCGGGGCGCAGTTCCTGGCCGCCAACTCCGCACCGGCGCCATGCCACGACATTTGCTGCCACCAACCAGACTGGCTCCAGTTGCAGGCCATCCAACTCGTCCACGCATCCCCCTCCAGATCCGCAGTGCCTCCCACAACTAGCGGTTCTCCGCAAACATACAGGCCATCATCGACGCCGAACTCGCGATTGCCGCGGCACATCCCGTGCCTGGCACCACCGCGGGACGCGAAGGCACGGCGGAACCCCTGCCTGGCCAGGCACTGTGAGGGGTGACGGTGCTGGGTGGCGGCGCCCACATCAACACCGGGCGCGTCGTCCCGCACCGCAAACCCCCCGGCCGAGCCATCCTGCCCGGCGAGGAAGAGGTCAACGCCGAACGCCGAAAGGTCAAGGCCCCGCGTCGGGCACACCTTCGCCCGTACGAAGCAATACAAGATGCTCCGCGACTGCCGCCAGCGCGGAATCGGCCTCCAGCTGAGGTCAAGGCCGTCGCCTACATACTCGATCTTGGAATTGCCGCATGACCGGACAGGGCCCGATAGAGGCTCTGACCTGCCCACACGCAACCTTGTGCAACACACCTCAGTCGAGGCCCAGTTCAGCCTTGGCGGATGAATAGAGTCTGCCGAGTTTGCCGACCAGCCCGTTCCGTGTATTCGTCGGCAGAAATCCAGGCCGCCGTCCGCGCTGTTCGGCGGTGAATCGGTCGATTTTCTGCATCGCGAGCTGGTAGGTACGAGCCAGTTCGACCAAAGTAGCTGCGCGGGCCGTGGCATCCAGCGGCATGCCGTCACGGTGCCGCTCCACGATGTCCTGGAACTGGTTCTTGACGTCTGCAAGGTTCATCGTGGCGAGCCCTCCACGGCTGTCGAAGGCGGCACAGAAAGCACCGGAGCCATCGCAGTGTAGAGGTGTACCGGCGCTGTCTTCGAGCCGAAGGCGGCCATGAGCTCGTGGCACCAGCGGCGGGAGGCAGTGAAGGGAGCACCGGTGCTCTGCCCAAACACTCTGGCTCCGTCGGTCCGATTCGCTGCCGGTGCCGCCTCTCGTACGCAGGTCGGATACAGGCACCTCAGGGTCGCCCCGACCTCGACGGCCGCGCGCGTGGCCGTGGCACGGTCGAGAAGGTCCGCGATACGGCGGGCGCGGGCCCTGGGTCCCGGCGGCCTGCGCGGACAACGGCAGGCCGGCCGGGGCGGTGTGGCGCTCCGGCGAGACGTCTGGCACCAGGGAGGTACCGGATCGCGCTGCACCGGACCAGCAGCCTGCCCATCGGGGACTTAGGGTTCACCGCGCCCGACCAACGTAAGAAGCCCGCGCCTGTGGAGGATCCCATGCACCGCCGCTCCTCCTCGGGCTGACGCCACAGCCGCTGCCACCAAGGTTCTCAGCCCTCCGGCAGCGTGAATGAGGTGGGGCATCTTCGCCCTGTGGGATCTGATGGTCCGCCCTGCCTGGCGCCACTCAGGGCGTCGAGCTTGGGTCGGTGTACCGCTCGGCGATCAACGGCGTCTCCGCCGAGCGCTCGCTGCCGTCCCGCATTCGACGCCGCTGCCAAAGGTTTGATTGCCGTACGGCATAGGACCTGGTCGATCTGGTCTCTGGCCGCGGCCGGTGCGCTGAGTGGAATCACCACGCCACCGACGCGCATCCCTGCCGCTTCACCGGCCCCCTCGGACCTGCCATTCACCACCCAGCGGAGGATGGGGGAGACTCGCTGCTCCCTCAACTCCAGCTTGGGGAGGCGCCGTTCTCTGGGGTGTAAGGCAGGGGCCGGCCTGTCTTGGCATCAAGGAGAATGCGGTCGCTCACCGGGCGATCGACCTCCACCCTGACTTGCTGGATTCTCGCCTGCTTGGTGCAGTTACGTCCGCTCTCAGGCTGTTCGACGAGGGACAGGACCACGCTGGACGCCGTCTCCAGCACATCTATTTCCGGGCCTTCCTCGCATACCCCGTGAAGAGCAACCACGGTCACTGATCGCCCGTCCGCGGCGATCTCACTCAACCCGCTCAGTTTCCGAACGGGGGTGTCATCGGCTGGTCCGATCGGCGACGCGGGAAGCTTGGACGGCTTGACAGCCGCCTGCTTGAGAGGAGAGGCATAGCCGTCGAGGGAGTAGAGCCAGGCAGGCACGGTGGCGGGTCCGCGACTGGTGACCAGCGTCATGGTGCCCAGCTTGGCGTTGGTCACAGTGAGATGTGGCTTGCTTCCTTGATGGTTGTAGGACAGGGACGTGTACGAATCCTGCGGGCCCGTCAACGGCAGCGTGAGGTCGCCGCCACCGTCCCAGGCGATCTTCCCCGTTCTCGGCCAAGCGGCGGGCAGCTTGCCTCGCAGAACGAAGCTGTGGTCTCGGTATGCCTGTTCATCGGCATTGCTCTGCAGGCCGCCGCGAGGCGGCTGGATCACATCGCTCATGGGGTGGTAGCCGGCGCGCCACTTATCGGCCGCGGGCGACCCATCCCACGCCTCGGCTACCTGGCGGGCACGCTGGGTCACTGCATCCATGTCAGCGCCGGTGCCCTTGCCGGGCCGGCTGCCGCAACCAGAGGTCGCTACTCCGACGATGACGGCCGCGATCAGCAGTACGGCGGAGTTCGAGTTCCCGATGCGCATGTGACCTCCTGCGAGGGTGGCAGAGCTTCAGGGAGCCCGTCCGTCTGACGCGGTCGCTGGTGGAACGGTTCCACCAGCGACCACGAATGCCGAGGCGATGTGTCAGTACACGTGGAGACCGCGCTCGTTCAGTACCGTCTGCACCTTCGTGAAGTAGTTGCGGTACGTGCCGGTGGCGGAGGAGTTGCAGGTCGTCTCATCAGTACCCCCGGACAGCAGGCCCAGGGCTATCGTTCCGTGGAACAGCGGCCCACCGCTGTCGCCCCCCAGAGCGCAGTGGTTCGTTTCGTACATCCCGTACAGGGTCTTGCCGGCCATGTTGACGGTCACATGCGTCTTGGTGATGTGGCCCGTCGTGTCCTCACTGCTGGTCCCGAGGCGGTCGGAGTCCTCGTTCTCCATCGCGTACCGGGAGCCGGTGATGTCCCTGATGGTGCCGTCGAAGTACTGCACACCTCCGACCGGCTGGAGGGCTCCACTGTCCACTCGGATCGAGGCCCAGTCGCAGCCACGGCTTGAGCCGTCGCACGCTCCGCTGGTTCCGCTGCCGTAGGCGTACGCGTTCTGAACGCCGATCCTCTCCCCGTTCCAGTTCACGGACCAGACGTTGCCGGTGCCCGGCACGCAGTGGCCGGCGGTGAGCACGTATTCCGCCCCGGCGGAGTTCCTTGCGTTGAATCCGGTCGAGCACAGCCACCCGTTGGAAACGATGCCGAAGCGGCCGAGGAGTTTGTCCTTGAACACCAGCTCGCTGTTGACCCGGTCGATGCGCACAGCACCCGGATGAGCCGCCGCGATCTTCTCGATCCGGGCACGGGCGTCGGCGGGTGCTCCGTCGAAGATCTCGACATTCACCTGGTTGGTGCTGGCTTCGACACCCCATGTGGTGTTGGGAACGTTGCCCAACTGGTCAAGATTGCCGTGAACCGTCTTGAGCTCAGCCGCACTGCGGGCCACTACCTTCGCGACGCCGCCCTCACTCCGAACGGCTCGCGCGGCCGCCTCGTCGGTGACAGCGACGACAAGTCGGCCGTTCTCGTAGTACACGCCGGCAGACCGGTCATCGCCGAGCGAATCTGCCAGCGCCTCTGCCCGCGCCGGGCTGGTGAGTGGCCCTGGAGCTTCTTCAGCAGACGCAGGGGCGGTTGCAGGCACGGTCGCCAAAAGCACGAAGGAAAGGATGTAAAGGAGTTTCTGCCTACGGTGACGCATTTCGGACCCCCCATACTCAGTGAATACTAATGGAACGCTTGCACGATTAGGGCGTGCGAAATCATAGGTGTCCACAAGGCATCGATCGATCAAATAGCCGAAGAAGAAAGGGAGTTGCCGGAGGTCGAACCGACCGGACGAGAAGTTCAGAGAGTGAGACGCCGACGCGTCACAGACTCCACGTGCCCTGGTCAGCGGCTCATCGATGCGCCACTCAGACCGACGCCGACACCGCACGTACGACACCCGCTGCTCAGGACCGCTCCACTGGTAGTCCGTCAGGTCCGGATGCGCGCTCCATCACGCACAGCAAGCATGCGGATACGGGAGAACAGACTGCGGCGGGCTTGAACCACGAGTCCTGGTCCTGGCTCAGCTCGCGCGAAGGAGAGAGCCCACGGCGGCAGAGAGCGGCCCGGCGAGGCTGCCCCAGAGCGCGTCCGGACGCCGGGCCCCACCCACGCACGCCAGATCGGCGCGTACTACGCCCGACCCATCTGGACACGAAACCGGAGCGCCAGCGGCTGATGACTGAGGCCAGGCCCTCCAGGCAACACGGTCCGCTGCGCGTCAGGCGATCACGACCGGCTCCAGTCACAGACAGACGCCCTGGGCCACACCGTGCACTGCGAGCGGGTTCCTCACGGAAGTCTCGTCAGCCCGGTGGCTCCTGACGGCGTTTGGGCCATCTTCTCCCGCCGCCCTCCCGGGCGATCCCGGCCTGAGGCATCAGACCAAGGTTGCGGCCGTGCATGACCGCTCAGCCCGCTGACGCAGGGGCTCACGCGGCCCCGGGGAATGCGCCGGCACCCCTGACCCGGCGCGAAGGGCCTGGGCACGTCGCGGGCCTCCGCACCGAAGGCGGTCCGAACAGCGCTGCGGGGACGACGGACAGCTTCCTCAACCGGTCCTCCTCATCCGGACGCGGAGCCCGCGCCCCGGCTCACCGGACCGCCGGGGAAGCTCCCGCCGGCACCCCTCGGCCAGATGCATTGCGTGGCCTCGCCCTGCCGTGCTGCGCCTCTTCTCTCCAACACACCCACCTCGTACAACCTTTCGATGACGTCGTGGGTCATGAAGCCAGGCAAGTGATCAAGAGAAGGCCGGCAGGCTACGCGCACACGACGTAGACGCACGGCCTTCACGACACCTAGGACAGTGAATGAAGTTCACCCGGATCTTGGCCGGGGCGTTGGCCGGGGGGATAGGCATCCTCGGCGTAGCCGTGCCTTCCTCGGAGGCGGCGGTCCCGTCCCTGAAGGTCATCTCCTGGAACATCTGCGGTGAAGCGGGAGCTCCGAGAGGTGAAGAGGGCTTCTGCGCGAACCGCGGCACGGTGGAGGAGAACGCCAGGAAGGTCAAGGACATCGCCAAGCTGGTCACGGGCGACGACGGTGTACCAAGCACGGCCGACCAGGCAGCGGACGCGATCATGCTGCAGGAGGTCTGCGGCGGGAATCAGGGTCCTTCGCTCAGTGCCGACGGCAAGAAGTACTTCGGCACGCACGAGTACGCGTTGAAGAAGCTGCTTCCGACTCCGGCCTGGAGCTACCACTTCGCCCCGGCCACGAACCTCGGTGACACCTCCGCGACTCCCGGCGAGGGAAGCCGGTGCCGTGGTGTCCTCAACGGCAGGCTCGGCACCCTCACCATCGTCAAGGGCGAGACAGTCAACCCGGAGTGGGTCCAGACTCTCGACGAGCCCGCGGATCCCCTGAACCCGACCCGTCTTCCGGTGCAGTGCGTCACGGTGGTGGCAAGCTCCACCGCCGTCTGCAACACCCATCTGCTTCCGAGGAAGGCCACCGCGCCGGGTGATGACGTCTACCGGCAGATCGGCAGGGTCAAGACGTTCATCGAGGGCTACGCGCAGAGGCACGGAACGACCACCACGGTGCTCGGCGGCGACATGAACCGCGCCACCACTGTTCCCGAGATGCAAGAGCTCATGACCGGCAGGGACAAGTGCATCTCCGGTGTCACCCACCACGGGTACGACATCGCCAACAAGAAGCACCTGTGGTCCGAGCGCGACCAGATCCTGGTCACCAAGGCCGCCCAGGGCAACACGTTCGCGGGATGCGACATCGACGAGTCCCGTATGGACACGACCCCGAACGACGCTCCCGAAGAGAGACACCTTCCCCTTCCGCCGAACGGGATGTCCGATCACGCCCCGGTCATCGGATACCTCGGCTCAGCGAAGGTCCCGGCGCTCGAGCAGGTGCCCGGCGACATCCGCAACGGCGACGGCAAGCCGGATCTCGTCGCCGTCGCGGACGACGGCAAGCTGTACGCCTACACGGGCGTCGGCGCGGCCGCCGGAGAGGACGAGATCCCGGGCGGCTTCACGGCACGCACCGAAATCGGCAGCGGCGGCTGGCAGGGGGCTTCGGTCAGCCACCGCGGCGACTGGACCGGGGACGGCCGCGAGGACCTGATCGCCGCGTTCCCCAACGGGACGACCGGCTCGGTTCTGCGTGTGTACCCGTCCAAGGCCGACGGTCACCTGATGGGCGGACAGAAACTGGCCGACATTCCCTACGGCGGCAAGGTGCAGGTCGCCAGTGTCGGTGACCTGAACGGCGACGGGTGGCCCGACGCCGTGGTGACCGCCGACGACAAGCTGTGGCTCTACAAGAGCAAGCCGCCCCAGAACGGTGTCGCCGCCGTCGAGATCCCGACCGAGCCGATCGAACTCAACGGTTGGACCCCTATGACCATCACCGCCGCAGGTGACGCGGCCACGACCAAGGCCCCCGAGCTCGGCAAGGACGGTGTCCCGGACCTCTTCGTCCGCAATTCCAGCACCGATGAGACGGGCCGCATCGGCGTCGTCTACGTATACAGCGGCAAGACCAACCCCTCGACCGGCAACCCGTTCGCCAGCCGATCGGACACGGGAGGTTTCGGCTTCAAGACGAGCACCCGGCCGCTGATCGCCGGCGGAGACGCGAACGTAGACGGCGCCGCCGATCTGTGGGCCACCGACCAGTACGGCGCCCTGTACTGGTACCCGGATCCGGCGAAGCCCGGGACCGTCGTCAGCCACAGCGGCTGGGACTCGATCACCGCGATCGGCTGACCCACAGGCTCCCCCGGAGACCAATGGATCCGCCGAACTCGGCTGAGCACCTGATGCGCACGCACAGAGCCGGATCCGGGCGGCGGACACGACGAGGTCCCGGAACCTGTTGATCAGGTGCCGGGACCTTGCCTTCGCACCGCCCACAGCTCACCGGTGTCGAGCACCGAGACGAAGCCGGCGAACGCGCCGACGGCGGGGCGCCGGTCACGTCCCTGGACTCGCGGAGCCCGGTGACCGAGCCTGGTGCCTTGACTCCGGCGCACTCAGCCTGTGCCACGGGTGCCCTGACAGGCCGGCCGTTGCCGGGGCACCCTGACAGCGATGCACGGCGCGAACGGACATGCCCCGGGAGGGAGCGCAGCAGGTGCGCAGTCCTGGCCTGCGGCTTCGGCGGCGGGTGTTGACCCGGTCAGGAGCACGGACGAGGCATGCCGGATGATGGGTCGCGGGTTCAGGCGGACACACGACCGGCGGGGAGATCATGACGCAACACCTGGGGCCGCTGGAACGGGTCGGTGACCGATGGGTCATCGGGGACCCGGAGCGCAGGGAGGGCTCGTGCCTGGTGCTGACCACGGAAGGCATCGAGCACCATGTGCAGGGAGTCGCCCAGCCCCCGGGCGTCATCAAGTGGAACAGGCTCATCCACCTGGAGCTGAGGGCGACCATGCGGCCGTGGATGGCCACACGCGCCGGCGGGGTCTTCACCGAGCTCGGCGGCGGCTACATGGACGGCGGCCGCAGCGGCTGCTCCGTGTCAGGCATCATTCGCCCGTACGAGCCCTGGTCGGTGAACTACACCCACCACGAGCGCACCTACACGAGCATGCACATGGCCCTGGTGTGCGATCTGTTCGTGAAGACATCCGAGACGAAAGCACTGCACCGCCTCGGCGATCTGGAGTGGCTGGACGCGGTGGTCGCCCGGCTGGCGCCGACGCCCCGGTGGACCCCCTTCCCGGGCCGCCGCGTCAGCGAGATCATCGAACTCCTCGGCACCTGACCAACCCGCACCACCGCACTCTCCAAGCCCCGGCCGCATGCAAGACCCGCAGCGTCCCCGACACACCCCACCCTCGCTCCCCGCTCCCCCGCTGCCCCCGCTCCCCCGCTCCCCCGCTCCCCCGCTCCCACAGCGCGCCACGACCCACTGCTGAACCGGCAACCGCAAGGCTCCGTCCTTCTTCAGACGGGGCCTCGCCCCGTCTGGTTGATCTGACTTCAGCAAGGAACCGACCGTGTTTACCGCCATCTTCCAAGACGACTACGCCTACCTCGCCGCCAGTACGCTGGTCGCTCTCTTACTGGGATCCGTGGCCTGGCTGCTCACCCGGCGCCTCGGCACCCCCTACGGCATGTGGTTCGCCGGGCTTGCCGCCGTGGTCACCGGAGTCCTCAGCGTGACCTTCATGGGCAGCGGCGCGGCCAGCGGCCAGTGCGTCATCAACCATGATCTGACCGAGCCCTTCCGCACCACGCAGGGGTTGTGGAACCTGGCCATGACCGTTCCTCTGGGCTTCTTCGCGCTCATGGCGACCAGGCGACCGCTGCCGGTTCTGGTGGGAGTGGTGGCCTTCCCCCTGGCCATCGAAGTCGTCCAGGCAGAGGTGGACGGCATGGGGCGGGTGTGCGACAGCGCCGATGCGCAGATGAACATCCTCGGCGGCATGACCGGTCTCACCGCCGCCGTCCTCGTCCTGCTGAAGCACGACATGGTCAGGTGGAAGGGCGCGGCCAAGGCGTCCCTCTTCGTCTCGCTCGGCCTCGTGCTCCTGGGAGCGGGCGTCGTCTACCCATCGATGGCCTTCACCCACATCGACGGCACGGGCCTGTCCCCGGCGGGCAACGAGCAAAGGCAGGCCGTGGAACAGGTGGTCAAGGAGGCGTTCGGCGATCGCTACGACCTGGGGCCCGTCTACGACCAGCCTTGCGCTGAAGGTGCCTGCCGCTATGTCGTCTTCACGTTGCAGAGCAAGGACAAGGCCCACCCGGAGCAGTTCGCGAACGGCTCACTTTCCTGGCCGGACAAGGAGCGCTTCAACGTCCTGCTCCAGGACAGCGACCAGCCCGGCGTGATGGGCTACCCCGTCGCGGGTGCCAGACCGCCGGCCACCGACAAGGCGGCTTACGAGGTTGCGCAGGCGTACATGCGTGAGCGCTATCCATGGGCCGCGAACGCCACCATCCACAAGACCTACCCGATCGGCGAGAAGGCGGTGCTGGGGTGGATGACCAGCTGGCGGTGGCAGGACGACGATGTCCTCATGCCCCGGATGCTGGACGTCCAGGTGAGCCGCAAGGGCACTGTCTCCCAGCTGGACGTCACCCTCGGGCCGGAACAGCTGGATCTCGCAAAGCCGCAGGTGGACACCAGCAAGGCGGAGGCGCTGGTCCGAGAAGGGCTGGACCGTCAGTTCGCCGGGCGGGGGCGCCCCTCCCCGAGCGACCTCGTGGTCAAGGCGGTGACTCTCAAGGCGGTCCAGCGAGCTGACGTCTGGCGCCCTACGTGGCTGGTGAACATCACGCAAGGCTCCCAGACGCCGGCGGCGCCCGACGGTTCGACGAACGGCATGACGGACGTCTGGCGGGTCGACGCCCTCGACGGCCAGGTCTACGACGGCGCCGACCAACCCCTGAAGTGATCTTTCAGCTCATAGCCTCGGCCCAGTGAGCCAAGAGCGCCGGAAGCTCCTCGGTGTCCAACCTGTCGTACGTCAGCGACATCAGCTACGCCGCCTGCGACCGTGCAATCGCGGAGGAAGGGTGGTGTCCTGCCCGAGGACACAGCCCTTCACCATGGGGCCTGGAGGTCGGGAGGGCCCCGGGTACGACGGCGGCCTTCTTGTCGCTTGTGGGTCCCTCTTGGACGGCATCGGGCCTTCTCGGGTTGTCTCAGGCCGCGCCCCGGGCCGCGACGACAGGACAGGGCCGAGGAATATTTCCGGTTGAGCCGGCGACGCGCTCTCCTGGGCCGTTCGTGGAGCCGACCTCTGTGCGAAGAACAGCGGACGCGTTGGTGAGCGGGGCGAGGGCTCGCTGCGCCGGCGGCGGGAGCTGGGAGACCAAGGGCCGGGGGCTCTCCGCTTCGCCGATGTGCACGAGCTCTACCTTGGCACCCAGTAGATCAGCCGGAAGGACGGCGAACTCGGCGCCGGACGTCGTGTCCGGCGGCGCCGACACGGCCGACGTGCGGCAGAGCGACCTTCAGCTGGGAAACGCGATCTACGGGCCGGCAGCCGGTCTCACGCGCAGATCCGGCCTTGGTCGAGCAGGACGTCGCCACCCTCAAGTCCTGGCGGCTTCTCCGGCAGCTCCGCTGCTCGACCACTCTCCTCGCAAGCCTTGTCCAGGCTGCCCTCACCCCGCACCTGACCAGCTCAGGCTGAATACGGAAAAAGGCTCAGTGGCGGCCGGCTCTGGCGGTACGCCACTGCCACCCTCCGTCGCACAGCCTGACCCCGGCGCCGCCGCGGAGCGGGGTGAGTACAGGGGCGGGCACAGAGGGAGACAACTCGCGAACGGAGCGCACGCAGATATCCAGCTCTTGCATTAGTCAGCGCGTGCAAGTAATGTCTTCACATGTAAAGCGCGCTTGCATCTAGATGTAAGCGCTCGTGCGGGCCTCTCGGCCCTCCCCCCACCTCTCGCAAAGGCACCTTCATGTCGCTCAAGAACGTCCTTCCCGGTCGCCTCGGCTTCGGCACCGCCCCGCTCGGCAACATGTTCCGCGCCATCCCCGACGACGAGGCCCGCGCCACCGTCGAGGCCGCCTGGGAGCACGGCATCCGCTTCTACGACACCGCCCCCTTCTACGGCGCCGGCCTCGCCGAGGAGCGGCTCGGCGAGGTCCTCGCCGGCAAGCCGCGCGACGAGTACGTCCTGTCCACCAAGGTCGGCCGGGTCATCCTCGACGAGCACGAGACCGACGTCCCGGACTTCGGCGAGAAGGGCGGACTGTTCGAGCACGGCAACCCGAACAAGATCCTCCACGAGTGGACCGCCGAGGCCACCGAGCGCTCCATCGAGGGCAGCCTCAAGCGCCTGGGCACCGACCGGCTCGACATCGTCTGGGTCCACGACATCGCCCAGGACTTCCACGGCGACGCCTGGCTCGGCAAGTTCGAGGAGGCCCGCACCGGCGCCTTCCGCGTGCTGTCCCGGCTGCGCGACGAGGGCGTCATCAAGGCGTGGGGCCTCGGCGTCAACAAGACCGAGCCCATCGAGCTGACCCTCGCCCTCGACGAGCCGCAGCCCGACGGATTCCTCCTCGCCGGCCGCTACACCCTCCTCGACCACGAGCACGCCCTCACCCGCCTGCTCCCCATGGCCCAGGAGCAGAACGTCGACATGGTCGTCGGCGGCCCCTACAGCTCCGGCATCCTCGCCGGCGGCGCCCACTTCGAGTACCAGCAGGCCCCGGCCGAGATCATCGAGCGCGTCGGCAAGCTGAAGGCGCTGGCCGCCGAGCACGGCGTCAGCATCAAGGCCGCCGCCCTGCAGTTCTCCCTCGCCCACCCGGCGTCGGCCGCCGTCATCCCCGGCGCCACCCGGCCCAGCCGCATCGCCGAGGACACCGCGGCACTGAACGAGACCATCCCCGCCGCGTTCTGGACCGACCTGCGCGCCGCCGGCCTGGTCAGCCCGGCCGCCCCGCTCCCGAACAACGCCTGACCCCCACAACCCCACCACCCGTTTTCCCCACAGCACCAGGAGCACCACCATGGCTTCCACGTCCGTCTCCCGCGTCGTCCCCGCCTCACCCCAGCAGGTCTGGAACCTCATCGGCGGCTTCGACGCCCTCCCGGACTGGCTCCCGTACATCCCCGAGAGCACCGCTCTCGAAGGCGGCCGCGTCCGCCGCCTCACCAACCCCGACGGCGACGTCATCATCGAGCGCCTGGTCGGCTTCAACGAGGCGGAGCGCCACTACAGCTACGCCATCCTCGAAGCACCGTTCCCCGTCGACGGCTACGTCTCCACCCTCCGCGTCCACACGGTCCCCGGCCGCGACGACGTCGCCGAGGTCCAGTGGTCCGGCCGCTTCAACCCGGTCGGCGCCACCGACGACGACGTCGTCGACCTCTTCACCGGCATCTACGCCGACGGCCTCGACGCTCTCCACCAGACCCTCGCCGCCTGAGCCGCCGGCCCACCCGCTCGGCCCGGACACGCACCCGCGTGCCCGGGCCGCGGTCCGTTCCCGAGCCCGTCCCCGTCCCCGTCCCCGTCCCCGTCCCCGTCCCCGTCCCCGTCCCCGTCTGTAAGGAGACACGAGTCCCATGACCGCAACCGATCCCGCGCTCACCGCCCTCGCCAGCGGATGGGCCGCCCTGTCCCTGCTGCACGGCAGGATCGAGGCGCACATCGAGCGCGCTCTGGAGTCCCGGCACGGCCTGAGCGTGCGGGAGTACTCACTGCTCGACGTGCTCAGCCGGCAGCACGACGGCGAAGGCGGGCACCTGCAGATGCGACAGGTCGCCGACGCGGTCGTACTCAGCCAGAGCGCCACCACGCGCCTGGTCAGCCGCCTGGAGGACCGCGGTCTGCTGGCGCGGTACCTCTGCCTGTCCAGGACGGCCTCTTTTGGCCCCGGGGTAACGGGTTCTCTTGGCCCCGGGTGAGGAACGGATTGTTTTGGCCCCACCTGTCCGTTCCCTGCTGGGAGTGAGCGGTTCCCCCGCTATCTGATCGACGAAGTGATCGAGTCCCGGTCGTTCCAATTAATGGGATCCGGTCAGCGTCCTCAGTCGGTCGGTGTGCCGACATAGGTGTGGGTGCGGGTGTACGCGGTGAAGCCCATGGACTCGTACAGCCGTTTGGGGATGGGGTATGCGGCGTCGCCGCGCGAGTAGACGATGGCACGGTGGCCGCCGGCGTCGGCGAAGGCGTGCAGCACCGCGATGCAGGCGGCTCGGGCGAGGCCCAGGCGGCGGTGTTCGGGGTGGGTGCCGACGGGTTCGAACTCACCGATTCCGTTGGTCGGGTCGTACCAGCCTTGGCAGTAGGCGACGACTTCCCCAGTGGGCGAGGTCACGATGAGGTCGTGCTCGGGCCGGTAGGGCCAGGTGTCTCTCATGCGGGCGTGTCGTTCGGTGGTGATTCGGGTCGATCCGAAGGCGGCGCGGTGTGCTGCCGCCCGGCCTGCCACATCGGCATGGTCGCGCTGGGGGTGGATCGAGTAGCCGTCCGGCAGGTGCGGGATGTCCGGCAGGTCGGCGAGGGGGCGGCCAAGGCACGCCATGAACGGGCCGCCGTCGGTCCGTGTGTATCCGCGCTGCTCCAGCGCCTTGATCAGGTGCGGTTCGGTCTCGGTGACGTCGATGCTCAGCGGGCCTGGTGCCTTGTGTTCGGCCCAGGTGAGAACCTCGTGAGCCAGTTTCGGGTGCTCCGGGTCGACCTGGAGCATCAAGGTGTCGGGCAGTTCTAACCAGCCCCAGGCCAGCGTCTGGTCGCCCTGGGTCCAGACGGCTGTCGGGACCTGGTCGGCGCGGTCGAGGGCCAGGCACCAGTTCCAGGTGAGGTCGCCGATGTGGTGGTAGCCGGTTGCCGGAAAAGTTCGGGTGGCCAGGCTCTGCATGGCGCGCAGTGCTGCGGGTCCGGCGTGCTTATGTCGTTGCATGGCGCCATGCTGTCGAACTGGTTCTTGATCAAGCAACGGGTATCGGGGTTGCGGCCCGTGGGTCAGTCGATCACATGGGCGGTTTGTGTCCCGTTCTTCCTGCTCAGTCCCGCCGGAACTGCACACTCGCATGCCCCGGGACTACTTTGCACGTGGCTTCGTGAGCAAGGGCCCCGCCTCCCGACGGCCAGAAGGGCCCGGCCGGTGAGCGATCCCGCGAAGGTACTACTGACAGGCGTGGTCGCCCTCCTGGTCGTCACCCTGTTCGTCGCCGTCCTCCACCACGCCTACGAGGCGTGACCCCGCCTGGTCACCCCTCGAAGAGCCACCACCGTGTCCGGCATCCTGGAGCCGTGAGCACACCCACAACGCCTTCACTCGGTTTCGTTCCCAGCGCCGGAGACACGTCATGGGGTCCTGAATGGGCTCCACTCGATGTCTTCCGCGAGCCCACTGCGGTTGAGGAGCTCACTCAGTCCGCCTTCCTTTGGGACCACTTCAAGGTCGACGTCAGCCTCAGGATCGGCAGCGGAGACTTCTCCGACGCCGCTGCATCCGTCTGCGTTCTGGACTTCGTCCTGATGCTTCAAGCCGCAAGGGTCACGCTCCGCGATGAGAGGCTCGCAGTGCTCGAACTGTCCGATCGACAGGACGAATGGCACTTCACACGGGACATGGGACTCGTCGGATTGCGCACGCGATACGCCACCCGGAAGGGCTGGCATTACCGCCCCGCAGAAGGGCACTGCTCGGCGCGCGAGTTCGACAGCCTGGTGGAGCATGCCCTGGGGGACGCTCTCGCTCTGATCTTCTCGAGACAACCCGCGACACGACGGAACCCCTACCTGCAGAACCTCGCGAACACCGGCTTCGACGCTGCCTGACCGAGACTGAGCTGTGCCGCCGACCGGGCAGGTTCAACCCGTACCCGCCTGAGCACTTTCTGGAGCACACCGACAGTCGCGGACTGGGCGTACCTGGCGCAGGCGGCGGACTGATGCGGTGGGCGTCGCTCGCACCGCACCTTGACCTGGCCGGGCACGACCCGGCGTCCGCCGAGGAGTTCGTGGCGTCGCTCCTCGCATGTGTCCCTGACCCGGAGGTGCTCACGGCGTTCGCCGCGGTGTTCGGCGGCTGCTGGGATGGGTCCTCGCGGCGCCCCGCTCCCCCGCGCCCGCCGGACTACCCGGCGCGTGCCGCCGAGGCGGCCCGGGGACGGATCGCTCACCGGACGGGCTGGGAGAAAGGGCCTGTGGTAGCGCGCCGGGCGGTCGTGAGGGCGCTCACTGGCGGGTGACGGTCGGCAGGATGAAGGGGGCCGGGGCAGTACAGGCCGAGGTCGCGCAGGGGCAGTTTGGTTCCCACAACTGCCTGTTTATTCCGTGTTCATTGGCGCGTGTCACGGTGTTCTCGGCCCCAGCCCCATCAGCGGACGGAGTACGCGTGACCACGGCAGCCGCATACCTCAACCAGGCGACCTTGAAGTTCCGGCTCTCCTTCACCGTAGGTCCCGACCTCGAAGGAACCCTCCAGCGCACGTCGGGCACCAGCATGGTGGGGAGCACCTACTACCACGGGCAGCCCGAGCCCAAGGGCCCGCACGCGCGCAAGTTCATGCACAGCAACGATCCGGAGAGGCAGACCATCAACCTTCTGGCCAACATGGTCCTGGAGCGGCTCGGCTGTGCCGATGACCAGTACCTGGCCCAGATCCTGGCGCAGGTCACCGGGGGCAGTATCCAGCTCACCACGGACAAGGGCCCCTGCCACTCCTGCCGGGCGATCCTCAAGGAGTTCCTGCTCAACTTCCCGATGATCGGCTCCTTCGTGGTGATCTACCGCAAGAAGGACGGGCGGGGTCGGCCCATCCAGGCCCTCGAGCGTGCCGGAGGCGACCTCTGCGGCTCTTACGGCTACGAAGACGCGGTGGAGGTCAACGGCAGCTGGAGCAAGACGCTGCGCTGACGCCGCCGGCCGACGGAACGGAGCACTCGCCGGTTCGGCGAACACTCCTCGTGGCGCCCCGCTCCCCCGGCCTCGCAACGCCTATGGACCAGCCACGCGCGTGCTGCCGGCGCATTCGAGAGCGAAGGGACCTGGCAAAGGGGGCTGTGGCGGCGCTGGGGGTGGCGGGTCTCGATGAAGTGGCGTCCGGCCACCCGGTGCGGAGGTCGTAGGCGACGCAGCCGGAGCCCTGGTCGGGAAGACGGTGAAGACGTCGCCGGCGTTCTGCGGAAACGGTTCGAGGTCGTCCACGTACTGCGCGCCGAGGATACCGTGGCATGTCATCGGATCGGCCTGGCGCAGCGGCGCCGATTCATCTGGGGCATCCGGGCAACTGCCGCCCGGATACCCGTCGGGTCTGGACGCTGAATCAGCGGGTGGGTCCGCCCAACTCCCTTTGGTCGGCGCCGCAGTCGTACGACGCGGTTCTCGCCGGGCTCCCCGGCCTCCTTGTCATGTTCGATGATGCCGATGCCTGTCTGCGGACCCGGATCGCCCACCTCCTGGCCTGGGACCCCGAATTCTCCGCCACCTCCCGACTCCGCCTGATCGCCCTCACCGCACGCCAGGTGGACTCGGTCATCGGGCCACGGCCCTGCTCGCCGCTGGCCTCGACCCTGCTTCCACGGACGAGGACGTCACGCCGTACCTGGATCCCGCAAGCTCGCTGATGCGGTGTGCCGCAGCTACCGCCCCGCCCCCATCCGCCTGGTCGGCCTCGACGAAGCCTCTGCCGGTCCCGACCTGCTCGGCCGGACCGTCACGGAGCTCGCCGCTGCGGCCCGCAGCCCGTTCGATCGCGTGGCCGACTACTGCGAGGACGACCTTCCGCTCACATCGAGCGCACCCTGCATGCGCGGAAGGCACCCGGGCCCTGATCGACGTCCTCCTTCTGCACCGCCGGCTGCCCGGCGAGGCTGTGATCGCGGGGATGAACGCGGTCCTCCAGGAGGGGTCGGTCTCCCCGGACCTCGTCGCGATCGAGGCCCGCAAGGCTCTCGCCGCAGCCGGCGGACCCCCGCCCGTCGTGATCAGCCCGCCGGCGACCGTCGCTGCCGCTGAGGACGGGCCCGAAGACCAGGACATCGTCTCCGCGCGGGTGATCTCCCTGCCCGCACGTCGTCCTGAACTGCCGCCGGACACCCGGCCGGAACCCTCGCTGGCCGCCTGCGGCCAGTTGCTCTCTATCCAACCGAAAGGCTCAGCATGACGCAGAGCACCTCCTCCGCCCCGGCGACCACGGGGCGGTGGGGCTCCTTCGGCCTGCCCGCTCAGCGCGGGGCCGACCCGTCGGCCACGATCGACGCGGCCTGCCGGAACCTGGGCCTGTCCACGATCCGTGGCCGCTGGGAGGAGTTCGCCGCCCAGGCCCTGCGCGAGCACGCGTCCTACGCGGACTTCCTGGCCGAGCTTCTGGAGAGCGAGTGTGAGGACCGGGACGAGCGGCGCAAGTTCCGCCGGGTCAAGGAGGCGGGTTTCCCCCGGAACAAGCGGATCGAGGACTTCGACTTCTCGAAGAATCCCAACGTCCCGCCCGAGGTCATCAACACCCTCGCCCAGCCCGCCTGGGTCCAGGCCGGCAACCCGCTCTGCCTGATCGGCGACTCCGGCACCGGAAAGTCCCACCTCCTGATCGGGCTCGGCACCGCGATCGCGGAGGTCGGCGGCCGCGTCCGCTACACCACCGCGGCGAACCTCGTGAACGAGCTGGCCGAGGCCGCCAGCGACAAGCAGGTGGGCGGCACGATCAAGAAGTACGGCCGTGTCGACCTGCTCTGTCTGGACGAGCTCGGCTACGTCAGCTCGATCGGCACGGCGCCGAGCTGCTGTTCCAGATCTTCACCGAACGCGAGGAACGGCACGCGATCGCGATCGCGTCGAACAGGCCGTTCACCGAGTGGGACCAGACCTTCACCGACAAGCGGCTCTGCCAGGCCATCGTCGACCGCCTCACGTTCGAGGCCCACATCATCGAGACCGGCACCCAGTCCTTCCGCCTCGCCAGTACCACCGCCAAGCGCAAAGCGGCCGCGGCCTGATCACGAGAACGGACCATCGCCGGGCCTGCCGACCCAAAGAAGCCAGGTCGTCGGGGACGACGGCGACAATGCCCCCGCCTGACGAGAGCGGTCTCGTGGTGAGAGCGACAGCTGAAGCTCTCGCTCTCACCGCGTATTGAAGCGCCGGCAAGCGAGACCCCGCGCGGGGCCCGAGCGGCTCACTGGGAGACTGCAACGAGTTGCGTTTCTTGGGTGGGGGCGGGATATGAACCGAAGACTGTTCGGTCTGGCATGCACGCTGATCCTGGCGGCATCGGTGAGTGCGACCGGCTGCGTCGGCCGGTCTTCCCCATGCCCGGGGGCGGGCCAGAGGCCAGAGGGACTCAGCACGAAGGATCTGGCCGGCACCTATCAAAGCTCTGTCGGACGCTTGACTCTCGACAACGACGGGACGTTTAGCACCGTCGGGTGGCCCACAGATCTTGACGGAGCCACTGGTGACACGAAGGGCAGAACCGGAAGCGGAACATGGAAGCTGGCCGCCGTCAACGACTCCGGCTGGCCTGTCTCCTTCACCTTCCACAAGATCAGCGGCTTCTGGGACAGCGATGTCAACGGTGGGTACTACGGAGACGGTCTTTACGTCAGCGGCAGTCGCGAGAATCCACACCTCTACGGATACGTCGGCGACCCCGACAGCTGTGAAATCGACACCTTCACGCGCAACAGCTGAGACGCGTTTCCCACAACCTCTGCCGATGAACCTGGACGTCGTTCGCACGTGAGCTAGTACGTCGACAGCGACCCAACAAGGCGCCCGCCCGTCCGCAATCCTGTCAGGGGAAGCAGCCGGGCGGGCTCCGTGAACCCACGCTACCGGCCGCCGCGGGTCGCCGTCCGCACCTGACCGCCTCCGCCCCAGGGCGCCTGCGAAACGTCACCCGATCGAGGGGTGGGGCCACTCCAAGCCGTTCCTCTCCGGCACTGCCCTGACCTGTCACCCACACGGCTCAAAAGTGGGGCCAGACGAAACCGTTCCGGTGGGGCCACTGGAGACCGTCGCAGACAGCCGGTAGACAACACCCCCCTTCCCTCGGAAGGGGACGGCGGCTTCATCGTTTCCGGGGGCAGTCGTCGAGAGGCTCGGCGCGGTGGGCCGCGGCGATCTCGTCGATCTGGCGCGCGAGGTCGAAGTCGGCTGCGGTCAGCCGGTGGCCGGCGTCGTGGGTGGTGATGCCGAAGCGGATCCGGCCCCACCTGAGGTCAATGTCGGCGTGGTGGCTGATGAGCCGTTCAACGCCGGCGACGTGCACGATCATGGCGACGCCGCCGTGATAGCGGATGCCATGGCTGCGGGTGATCTCGTGACCGTCGCGGCGCCACCCGGGCAGACTGGCGAGCGCCGCATCGATCTCAGCCGCCGACAGTGGCGTCCCCTCATCCGACATCAGGTCTCCTTCACAACGGGCGCCCGGGCCGCGCTCCAGCCCGCGTGCCGCTGGGGCCGGCGTCCTGCACGCGCGGACAGGCTCAGGGGTCCTGGCAATCTCCGCGCATGTCTCCCGGGCAGATCTGGCTGCCGTAGAGCAGGACCTTCTCGGGCTGACCGCTGGGAAGGATGGCCACCTCATGGCTCTCGCCTGTTGTGGCCCCTGTGGCGACGGTCATCCGGACTCGCTCGGGTGAAGTCCACACCGCATCGCGAATCGCATCGCCCTCCTCGCCCATGAAGCAGGCGACCTGCCAGGCGCGTTCCCCGAGCGGGCTGTCCTGGTGAACGTAGAGGCAGCTTGCGGGGTCGAAGCTGTCGTAATGCACCAAGATCATCCTGCGGTCATCGCGGCCCGGAGCGTCCTGCGCCTTCAGCTCCCGCTCCCCGCTGGAGTAGCTGGCGGAAATCATGGCCAGCCACGCCATGGGAAGACCCAGGAACAGCAACAAGATCACCAGTGCCGTGCGCAGCGGGGACTTGGTCAGGCCCCACAAAGCCGCTGCGGCCAGGACGATCAGAGTCGCGCCGGCGAGCAGGGAGACATGTTCGCGAGGCCAGCTCAGCCACACCAGCCCACCCTGGCCGGCCGATGCTCGCCCCGACACGGCTGCGAAGCCGAGGAGGAACGCCACCGACAGGAGCAGGAGGAACGCCCTTCTTCGTTCACGTATGAAGTTCATGATCCCCCCGGCGATGCAGATTACGCAGCCTAGAGCAGGGAACGAGGCGCAGGCCAGAGCTTGTCTGCGGGCTGGAACTCCACACTGGCCTGACGGCTCGCGGCACGGTCGACCTGCCTCGACAGAAGCCTGGCGAGCCTGCAGAACAGTGTTCTGATCGTTTGAGACCACATCCTGGTCCGGCAGATCCCTCTCCTCTGTCGAGGAGAAGGACGCCGCCTTCATCACCTGGGTGCCGCCGCCACGGGCTCACGCCCACAGGACGCGCCAGCAGATCATCGGGAACGGGCGGCCGTGATCACGCGGCTCTCAAGACTCTGCCCTCCGCCCCCGTGTCTGGTGGCCGAGCGGCATCTGCGGCCGGTCGGGGAGAACTGCCTCGGCGGCATCCTCTCCTCGGCGCTTCGCGGATAGGGCCATTGCTGTAAGAGGTCCTAACAAAGGCGTTGGACATGACGGTGGGTGATCAGGCAGGCCGCGAGGCCCAGGAAGGCTTCGTGGATGTCGTCACGCCGTTCCC